>NZ_CP077087.1:1374318-1691136 GCF_014268495.2 Pseudomonas monsensis
GAAGCGCCAGATCACGTCGATGAACGCGCGGTGCATGTACGAATCAACCTGCTTGCCGTAGGCATCGCCCGGCTTGAACACACCGCCACGGAAGCGCACGAGGGCCGACGGCTCGTCGATCGACTGGCTCAGGGCGGCCGGCAACAAGCCTTGCTTGAAGTACTTGGTGACGACCAGGTCCATCTCCTGACCGAGGTCCTTGTTGCCGTCTTCAAGCGGCAGCGAGGTGCTGGAAAGAATCGCGCCGGTGGCGTCGTCGGTGTTGTTTTCCACCGCATTGATGCCGTTGCTGCCGACCGGCTTGTTGCCGTCGACACGCCAGAACTTGTGGTAGATCAGGCTGGCGTCGTACTCGTCGTTGACCATCCAGGAACCGAACAGGGTGGCGGTCTGCATGTTGTTCATTTCGCCACGGAAGGCTTCGCCGAAACGGTGCACCCGCGAGCGGGTACCGGTGTAGTTGGAGCGGTTGCTCTCCAGACCGTTCTGCTCGTAATCGGCGCTGGCGCGGGCATAGGCACCGCCGACTTGCCATTGCGGATCAATGCGCAGACGCACACCGATGTCGGTGGCCCAGCCGTTGACGTCTTCGCTGCGCTTGGCTTGTGCCGGGCGCGAGCCATCGGCGTTGAGGGCGTTGACCGTGTCACGGTCGCCGCTCATGCCGGTGATGCTGCCCCAATAGTTGACGGTGTTGGTGTTGCGCCAGTTGTAGGCGTCGCTGTCGGCGGTCAGGCCGAGCCAGCTGATGTCACCGTTCTGGGTTTTATCCAGCGAGTCGCGCGGGACGCCCGGCTCGGCGTAATCGAGTTTGCCGTCATCGTGAGTGTGATGACCGCGAATGCCGACCCATTGCCCTGGCGTCCACTGGTAAGCGGCGTCGGCGTAGGCGTGCAGGCGATCCTTGTCTTTCGGCGCCAGCTCTTTGAGGTCGGTGCGGTATTCGCTGAAACGCTCGGCGACGCCGACGTTGGCACGCAGCAGGGTGGTGTCGAAGGTCCAGTTCAGCGCTTCGATATTGGTGTCGCGCCATTGGCCGTCGTCATTGCGCAGGCGCTGGCGACCGAACTTGAGCATCTCGCCCGGGTATGGGGTGAGGCCGCTGTAGCCAACCCAGAATTCGCGCATCGCCAGATAGTTTTTCTTGGTTTTGCGATCACCGTTGTCGGTGGCTTGTTCACCGTCGGATTGTTGCAGGGTGTCGGTTTCGATGATGTCGGTCGAGGTCACGGCCTGGCCCATGGCGTAGGCGCTCCACGCACCGCTTTCGCCGTAGACCCACGGACGCAGGTCGAGGCCCAAGCCGTTGACGTCGCCGCCACTGGCGGTGCCGAGGTCGCGGTCGTCTTCGGACTGGCCGGTGATTTTCACTTCCAGGCCGAAGTTCTTCGATTCAGTGATCGCGGCCAGTGTCGGGCAAGACCAGATCAGCGCGAACGTGAGGCCAATGCCGGCCTTCACAAAGGGATTCAACTTCATAGGGATTCCTCGCCGTCTTCTTCTTGCAGGGCGTGCAGTTGCAGCGTGTTCTGATTCAGGGCGCCACGGCTGGCCTGTTCCTGTTGCAGCAGGCGTTGGGCTTCGGCCAGACGCTCGGGCGGCAATTGCGCTGCGAGGGTGGTCGCCAGTTCATCGGCTTGCGGGGTGTTCTGCGCCTTGGCCAATTGGCTGAAGACGTAGGCGTTGACCGGGTCGGGCTGGGTGCCCTTGCCTTGGGAAAACAGTTGGGCGATGGCGAAATCGGCGCTGTTCTGGCCGTTGCGCGCAGCGGTCAGCAGATGGTCGAGGGCCTTCTGCGGATAGACCTTGCCCAGGTAACCACGGCGATAGATCTGGCCGAGGTAATAGTCGGCGGCAACCTCGCGGCCAACGGCTTTCTGGAAATGTTCCTCGGCGACTTTCGCGTCGGCCGGCACCAGTTTGCCTTCGTAGTAGAGCTTGCCCAGCAACAGCTCGGCGCGCGGCTGGTCGGCGGCGCGGCCGTTGTCCAGGTACTGCATCATCTGATCGACGTCGCCCAGTTCCGGGAAGTCGTAGAGCAGTTGCGCGAGGGTCACCCACGACGCCGGATAGCCCGGGGCGATCGGTTCGAGCAGCGATTGCGCGGTCTTCTCGTCGGTCTTGCCCAGGGTCGAATCGGCCAGTACACGGGCCACCGAATCGACACGCTGCGCAGTGACGGTGCCACGGCTGTAACCGGCCTGCATTTGCTTGATCAGCTCGGCCTGTTGCTCCGGCTGGGCACGTTTCTGATAGACCGTGGCCAGTTCGACGTAGCAGATGTCGGTGGTGTTGAGCGCGGCTTTGCAGATCTTTTCCACGTCATCCAGGTGCTGGTCGTAGGTGCCCTGGGTGCGATACAGCAGCACTTGCGCCAGACCCGCTTCCGGGTAACCGGATTTGCGCCACTGGTCGATCTGTTGCTGGGCGTTGATGTTGGGGAAGCTGTGCGGGTATTGCAGGTACAGCATCGCCAGCGGGATCAACGTATTGCCTTCGCCATGGGCGGCGGCTTTTTTCAACAGGCTTTCGGCTTCGTGGTGCTCGGCTTCAGTGGAACCCGGCTTGGCCACCAGCAAGCGGCCGAGACGCGCCTGAGCACGCGGCGAAACACTGACGGCGGCGCGGTAAGTCGCTTCGGCCTGTTTGATCTGCTCGGGGTCGCGGCTGTCGACCTGGATATCGGCGAGGCCGACTTGCGCCTCGCTGTAACCCAGATCTGCCAGGGCTCGGTAGTTCTGCGCGGCGGTGGCGGTGTCGCCCCGCTTGAGCGCTTCGTTGGCCAGGCGTTGATCGGGCAGACCGGCGCAACCGGCCAGACTGACTGCCAATGCCAACGCGCACACTGATCCCTTGTGGGAGCTGGCTTGCCAGCGATTCAGGCGACTCGGTTTTTCAGCTAGACCGCATTGATCCCATCGCTGGCAAGCCAGCTCCCACAGGGATTGTGGTGTTCTCAGAAAAAAGGTCACAGGCATGTCCTCGACTTAAAGACCGGCAGCCATGGCTTTGTCGATCAGCCAGTTCAGGTTCGGGCCACGGTCGCTGTTCACTTCCACCGGGCGGCCGGCGAAGCTGCTGTCCAGCGGCTGGTCCGGCTGGATCTGCACGCGGATGTCGGAGGACAGGTCGGCGCTTTTCAGGCTGGTGCTGCTGACGATCTTGCCGGTGCGGGTCTGGTCTTCGCCGGCGATCTGGAAGCTCACCGAAGTACCCGGACGCACGTCGCCGAACTGGCGATAGGAGAAGCGCGCATCGACGGTGGCCTGGGTGTTGCGCGGAACCAGGGTGAAAATCACGTCGCCCTTGCTCGCGTACTGACCGTCAGCCACCAGTTGCTGGGCTACGGTGCAATCGCAAGGGGAGGTCAGGGTGCCGGTCATTTGCTTGCCGAACAGCTCTTCAACCTTGGCCGGTTGCAACTGATCTTCGTCCAGATGGCCCTTGAGCACGTCGAGCATGCTGGTGCTGAAGGTCGCCAGCGGTGCGCCTTTGGCCGCTACGCCGTCGGACTTGACCAGGCTCTGCACGGTGCCGTCACGCGGCATGGTGATGTTCATCCCCGGCACGCTGACCAGACCGGCCTGCGCGTGGCTGACGAAGTACATGCCGTATACCGACTTGAACACGAAACCGAACGCCACCAGGCCGATGGCGAAAATGCCGGCGCTGAAGGTCACCGCTTTCAGACGCCCGAACGGGGTCATGCCGCTGCCGCCGTCCTTGACCTTGCGCGCCTTGGTGAAGTTGTCGCGCTGCAGGGTCGCCAGCACTTCGCCGATGCTGACGATGTCGCCAGCCAGGTGCGACGTGATCAGGTGGCGCAGGGTGGAAATATCCTGCGGCTCGAGGTTCTGGAACTGGCAACCGGCGCGGCCGGTCTGGCGGTCGAAGGAGCGCACTTGCAGTTCAACGTCCATGCCGATGCCGAGGTTGTCGATGACGAATTGCAGGCGTGCCTTGTACACCTGGCCAATGGTCAGGGGCATTTGCCCGGCGTTGAACGCCAGACCACCGGCGGACAGGTCGAGGACCCGTGCTTCGAGCGGGGTCCGGTCGGGGCCGAAGAACCGCAGCTTGGCCGGGATTTTCACGCGGGCGTGCTGGCGCTGGGCTTCGGATTCATGCACTACGTTGGCGTTGACGGCGGTATTCATGGGGGCGATTTCCTTGTTAATTCAATAGGGGCAGGTCAGACCATCATCAGCAGCACGGCGACGAAAATGCTGCCGGCGGAGAAGGTCATGGTCCGAGACGACCAGGTGTTGAACCAACGTTGAAAGCTGGCGAGATCACGGGTCAGGGAAGTGGGTTGGCGCGTCCAGGATTGCTGGTCGAGGCGGAAGAACACGTAGATCTTCACCAGCGCACCGACGATCTGGTTGTAATACAGAATCACGGGATAGGCCGGGCCGATCCGGTGACCCGAGCACGACAGCAGCAGGGTCAGAATCAGGCGGGTGATCCCGATCCACAGCAGGTAGGCGAGGATGAACGCGCCGCCGTACTTGAAGCTGGCGATGATTGCCACGGTCAGGCCCAGCAGCGAGGTCCACATCGACACGCGCTGGTCGAACAGCACCACCGAGGTGAAGGCGCCGAGGCGTTTGACCCCCAGGCCCAGCGCTCGCGAGTTCTGGCGCAGGTTGTTGCCGTACCAGCGGAACATCAGTTTGCGGCTGGCCTTGATGAAGCTCTTTTCCGGCGGGTGTTCAACGGTGTTGATCGCCGCATCCGGTACGTAAAAGGTGTCGTAACCCAGGCGCATCAGGCTGAACCAGCTCGACTTGTCGTCGCCGGTGAGAAACTTGAAACGGCCCAGGCGCCAGTGTTGCAGCGAGTCGCTTTCGACGTCGGCGATGAATTCCGGGTTGGTCACCACGGTGGCGCGGAACACCGACATACGACCGGTCATGGTCAGCACGCGCTTGGACAGGGCCATCGAACACATGTTGATGTGGCGCTGGGCGAAACGCAGCTTGTGCCATTCGCTCATGATGTAGCCGCCGCGCACTTCGCAGAACTCGTTGGTGGTCAGGCCGCCGACGTTGCCGAACAGCTGGAACCACGGCACGGTCTTGCGCACAGTGCCTTCGCCGAGCACGGTGTCGCCGTCGATCACGGCCACCACGGCGCGGTCGTCCGGCAGGTGACGGGAGATCGCGCGGAAACCATAGGCCAGGCCATCGCGCTTGCCGGTGCCGGGAATGCGCACGAAGTCGAGCTTCACGCGGTCTGGCGGATTCATCCGCGCCCAGAGCGCTTTCACCAGCAGCTCATCGGACATTTCCACGATCGAGCAGACCACGGTGGTCGGCAGTTCGCAGTCGATGGCTTCGCGGATTACCGAGCTGTAGACCTGCGCCGTGGTGAGCGCGTCGATACGGAAACTGGTGACCATCAGAAACACATGCGACGGGTCCGCCGCTTTACCCAGCTTGCGCACTTTGCGGCGCAGGTGCGGGTAAACGAGGTAGAGAAAAATCATGCCGCGCACAAAGTGCGTTGCACCCATCGAGTAGCGCCAGATACCCACGGCGCCAATCAGGAAAATAAAGTCCTTCGACTCGGAGTCGAATGTGGACGCGGGCAGCATCAAGGCCAGGCCCATCAGCAGGCTTAAAAACAACAGCCAGCCGGCGGATTGCAGAAAGAAATGTTTGAGCTTGGTCATCGACGTCATCCAAGGTAAGAGAGGCTTCGAGCTGCAAGCCTCAAGCTGCAAGTGAAACGCTTTGGCTTGCAGCCCGAGGCTTGTCGCTTGGCGCTGCTTTACCAGCAGATACCTTCGGTGCGTGTACCGGCGCTGGTGGCTTTGGACATGAAGCCCACCAGGTCGATGACCTGCTTGCCATGCGGCGCTTCCTGGGCCAGCGAGCGGAATTTCTCGTCGCGGTTGCCGAGGATGATCACGTCGGAGTTGTCGATCACCGAATCGAAGTCCGAGTTGAGCAGGGACGACACGTGCGGGATTTTCGACTCGATGTAGTCCTTGTTCGCGCCGTGCACACGGGCGTACTCGACGTTGCTGTCGTAGATGCTCAGGTCGTAGCCCTTGCCGATCAGCATTTCGGCCAGTTCCACCAGCGGACTTTCGCGCAGGTCATCGGTGCCGGCCTTGAAGCTCAGGCCGAGCAGGGCGACTTTGCGTTTGTCGTGGCTTTCAACGATGTCGAAGGCGTTCTGCACTTGCGATTCGTTGCTGCGCATCAGCGAGTTGAGCAACGGCGCTTCGACGTCCAGCGAACCGGCGCGGTAGGTCAGGGCACGCACGTCTTTCGGCAGGCACGAACCGCCGAAGGCGAAGCCTGGGCGCATGTAGTACTGGGACAGGTTGAGGGTCTTGTCCTGGCAGACCACTTCCATCACTTCACGGCCATCGACGCCGACGGCTTTGGCGATGTTGCCGATCTCGTTGGCGAAGGTCACTTTGGTCGCGTGCCAGACGTTGCAGGTGTACTTGATCATCTCGGCAACGGCGATGTCCTTGCGGATGATCGGTGCGTCGAGTTCTTCGTACAGCGATTGCAGAACGTCGCCCGAAGCCTTGTCGAATTCGCCGATAACGGTCATCGGTGGCAGGTCGTAGTCGGCAATGGCGGTGGATTCGCGCAGGAACTCCGGGTTGACCGCGACGCCGAAGTCGACGCCGGCCTTCTTGCCCGAGCAGTCTTCGAGGATCGGGATCACCACGTTGGCGACGGTGCCCGGTAGCACGGTGCTGCGAACCACGATGGTGTGGCGGGTGGATTTTTCACGCAGCACGAAACCGATCTCGCGGCACACCGCTTCGATGTAGTTCAGTTCCAGGTCGCCGTTCTTCTTGCTTGGTGTACCGACGCAGATCATCGACAGGTCGGTGTCACGAATCGCTTCGGCGAAGTTGGTCGTACCGCGCAGACGACCGGTCTGGATACCTTGCTCCAGAAGTTCGCCCAGGCCCGGTTCGACAATCGGCGACTTGCCGGCGTTGATCATGTCGATCTTGTCTTTGGCAACATCGACGCCAACCACGTCATGGCCCCGTGCAGACAGGCAACCGGCACAGACAGCGCCAACGTAACCCAAACCAAATATGCTGATGCGCATCGCAATTACCTCTGTGTTTTATCAAGCCATTAGATGGCCGGAGTTAATGGTGTGCAGCGGACACTAGTGCACTCGAAAGTGCGGCATACAGGCGCCACAATGCCGTGTGCAGGCAGACTAAGTTTCGAGTGTCTAAATAGGTGCACTCAAGATGTGCGTAAACAGGCCTTGTTGTTATGACTTGCCCTGTTATGCAGCCGCTCTTCTCTTCAGAAGAGTCTCGTGCAATCGTCTTACACGCTTGATGACAGGAGAAAAGTCCCGTAAATCAAGCGGTTGGGTGCTCTTGCGAGCACGTTTATAGGGGGGCGGCCATGGCCTTGTAGGGGATATTAATGGTGCGTATCTCCTGTCCTTCGTTTGTTGTCCAGTTGAGTCAACCATCTAGGCAAGTTGCCGTGACAACTTGGTTACATGGTTTTCTGCACTGCGTAAGTTATCTCGTACAAACTCGGCGATAATCGTTACCGGTGGTATGAGCTATGCATTTGGACATAGTTCCTACCCGCTCATCGCGAAAACTGAAATTTTTTGAAATATTGATAAAGATGGCACTGGTCGCAAATTGATAGCACTTTCGACTTGGGCCTTTATTAATCGGTGTGTAATCGCGCTAGATAGTTTTGTGCCACTACCGTAAAAAAATTTACGTGCCACTACTGAAAAAAAGCGGGGCTGTCGAGTGAAACTAAAATTAGAATTTGAGGGGACGATTTTATGGCGCCAATAAAGTGGCGAAATGCGGCGGGGGATTTTTGACATCGTGCGAGCTGCACGACTCTTTATAGAAAGCGTCGTGCAACCGGCATGCTTTATTCCGGAGCGTGGTCGCGCAAAAACACCAGATTGTCCACTTTCGATTGCTCGGCACTGTAGCGATAGCCCTGTACATCGAACTGTTTGAGGGCGGCTGGATCGTTGATGCGTTCCTGAATCACAAAGCGGCTCATCAGGCCACGGGCTTTCTTGGCGTAGAAGCTGATGATCTTGTACTGGCCATTCTTCAGGTCCTTGAACTCGGTGTTGATGATCCGTGCGTTCAGGGCACTGCGCTTGACCGCCGAGAAGTACTCGTTGGAGGCCAGGTTCAGCAGCACGTCATCACCTTGTTCGGCCAGTGCTTCGTTGAGCCATTCGCTGATGCGTGTGCCCCAGAAGGCATACAGATCCTTGCCGCGGGCGTTGGCCAGTTTGGTGCCCATTTCCAGGCGATACGCTTGCATCAGGTCCAGGGGACGCAGCAGACCATAGAGGCCGGAGAGCATGCGCAGGTGTCTTTGGGCATAGTCGAAATCGGCTTCGCTGAAGGATTGCGCGTCGAGACCGGTATAGACGTCGCCTTTGAACGCGAGCAGCGCCTGCTTGGCGTTCTCGGGGGTGAACGCCGGCGTCCAGCTGCCGAAGCGCGCAGCGTTGAGCCCGCCGATCTTGTCCGACACGTGCATCAATTCGCTGATCTGCGCCGGGGTCAGGTCGCGCAGTTGCTGGATCAGTTCCTGGGAGTGATCGAGGTATTGCGGCTGGGTGAAGCGCTGGGTCGCCGGCGGTGTTTCGTAATCGAGGGTCTTGGCGGGGGAAATCACCATCAGCATGAAGTCGTCTCCTTTAATCGTGGGGGCGATTCTAGGGGGTTGTCCGAGTTGACTCCAGCTATGGGGGTTATAGGTATGTGCCAAGGTCGGCATTTGCGACGGCTGGTGGATTTTTCCCTCACCCCAGCCCTCTCCCGGAGGGCGAGGGAGTTGAACGCGTAGGACTGTAGATTTACGCCGAACTGAGCTATTGAGTTGAATGCTGAATTTGAAATCCACACAGATCGGCCCCCTCTCCCTCCGGGAGAGGGCTGGGGTGAGGGCGGCGTCCTTCAACCTTGCACATCAGCTATAGTGCCGCGCGGGTTTTGTTATGGAGACATCCCTTTGCGCATTGTTCTTTTCTTCACCGCGTGGCTGTTGAGCTTCGGTGCCGTAGCGGCACCGGGCGATGTTGCGACGCTGGATCGCAGTACCTGGCCGGAACAGCTCGGCAATCCGACCTTGTTCGACGTGGCGTCACGGGCGGAAATCCTGATGTTCGCCCGAGTCCTGCTCGGCACCGAGTCGCTGGACGAAACCGCACTGGCCCAGCGTCTGGGCCTGCGCACGGTCAATATCGACGCGATCAACAGCCTGCGCCAACGCGTGTGGCAACGTCTGCTGAGCAACTACAACTATGCCCAGCAAAGCTGCGATCAGGATGCGTCGTTCTGTTTCCTCGTCGAAGACCTGCCGACCCTGCGCGAGCAGGCTGCCAAGTTTGTGGTCAGTGACGACAGCTATTACACCAAATGGGCCGAACCGAGCCGGATCTTCCATGTGCAGTACCTCGACGAACTGATGCGCAAAGCCGCGCTGTCGCCGCAGACCAGCAGCGAAGTCGATCGTTTCGGAGACTACGAGCGCAATGGCGACCAGATGCATGACCGGCTGTTTCTGCTGACTTTCGACAGCGCCGCAAACCTCCAGCCGGACAACACTGACTGGCTCGCGGACTACCTGCGCAAGGCGAATCTGAGCGGGACATTCTTTGTCTTGGGCAAGGATATTCAGGCACGTCTGGCCGATCGCTCGGTGAACAACCTGCAAGCAGAGTTCTCGAAACAGTGTGTCGGCGTGCAGGGCTGGGAGTTCCGCTCCCACAGCTATTGGCAGGACTGGCAGGACTCGGTACGTCGCAGTGCTGATCTGGTGAAGAGCAAGTTGCCGGAAAACTACGTGCCGCTGTTCCGGCCGCCGGAGGGGCAGCGCCGCAGTGATGCACAAGGTTTCTTCAATACCCAGGGCCTGCAAGTGGCCTTGTGGGACATAGATGCACAGGACGGCGCCGGCAAACTCAAGGGCAGTGCGAGTGCGCAGCGGGTGCTGACCCTGATGCTGTTGTGGCGGCACGGGGTGATCAATTTCAACATGAAACAGGATGCGGTGAAGACGTCGTTGCCGTGGCTGATCACGCAGACCGCACAAAGCGGTATCGGCTGGGAAGATTGTCAGGACGCGTTTCGCTGATAAGCGGAAAAAGCCCGGAAACATTGGGCTTGGGGCGATTTTCTTGAAGAAAACGATGCGGGCGGACTTCCGACTCTAACGGTGTCGGGGGAGTCCGCCAAGGGCTTTTCGTCACTTTGCAAAATAAACTTAAAAAAACCGTCAAAGTGCTTTTTTATGTCATGGGTTTTGGAGTATTACGAAGACAGACCGCCGAAACCTGCAACACAGGTGGCGTCTCCCAAGACCCATTTTGTGTGCAGTTCATCTGCTCCTCGAACAAGAGCTTCGCAGGTGAATTCGGCAGTCACTTCGAGGCGCAGCACCGCCGAGGTATTGCGTCGAATGGCTCCCACAAAGGTGACCGAGTATGGATGATCACGGACGTAGCCCTTCTTCCAACCAGCCAATCCTTTATGTACTCGATACCAACGTATTGATTCACGATCCAAACGCCCTGCTGAATTTCGAAGAACACCACGTCGCGATCCCGATGACCGTGCTCGAAGAGCTGGACAAGCTCAAGAGCGGGCATCACAGCGTCGCGGCCGAGTGCCGCCAGGCCATCCGGCTGATCGACAAGACCCTGGGCGATGCTTCCCCGGAAGACGTTGAACTGGGTGTACCGATCCAGCGTGGCAAGGGCGGTCCGAAGGGCTTGCTGTCAATTCTGATGAGCAAGCAGGCCGAATCGAGTCTGATTCTGCCCGAGCATCTGAACGACAACAAAATCATCAACCAACTGATCGACCTGCACACTCGCGATCCGAAAAAACCGGTAGTGCTGGTTACCAAAGACATCAACATGCGCCTCAAGGCGCGCGCCTGCGGGATTGATGCCGAGGATTACAGCACCGACCAACTGGTCGATGACGTGTCCTTGCTGCCCAACGGCTACCACAACATGACCGGCTCCTTCTGGGACCGCGTCAGCAAGGTCGAAACCCGTCAGGATCACGGTCGCACCTGGCACCAGGTGCAACTGATCGACAACCTTCCTGCGGTGCACATCAACGAGTTCATCATTGATGAACAGGGCTTCGTGGGCTGGATCAAGGAGATCGACGAGGCCAAGCTGCTGATCCTCGATCTGCATCAGGAACCGCTGCTGCACCAGGAAGCCTGGGGGCTCAAGCCACGCGACATCTATCAGAGTCTGGCGCTGTACGCGTTGCTCGATCCGGACATTCACCTGGTTAACCTGTCGGGTGCCGCAGGCTCCGGTAAAACCATTCTGGCGCTGGCCGCAGCCATCGAACAGACCATGGTCAGCAAGCGTTATCGGCGCATCATTGCCACCCGCAGCGTGCAGGGTCTGGACCAGGAAATCGGCTTCCTGCCCGGCACCGAAGCGGAAAAAATGGAGCCTTGGCTGGGCGCCATCACCGACAACCTCGAAGCCTTGCACATGGATGACGAAAACACCCATGGCAGCGTCGACTACATCCTCAGCAAAGTGCCGTTGCAGTTCAAATCGCTCAACTACATTCGCGGTCGCAGCTTCCAGCAGAGCCTGATCCTGATCGACGAATGCCAGAACCTCACGCCGCACCAGATGAAAACCATCATCACCCGGGCCGGCGCCGGTTCCAAAGTGGTGTGCCTGGGCAACCTGGCACAGATCGACACCCCTTACCTGTCCGCGACCAGCTCCGGGCTGACCTACCTGACCGAACGCTTCAAGGACTTCCCCAACGGTGTGCACATCACCCTGCAAGGGGTGCCTCGCTCGATCCTGGCCGAATACGCCGAATCTCACCTCTGAGAGGAGCAGCTCCAAGCCGCAAGCTGCAAGTGGTCCAAGTGAACTTCACTTGCCGCTTGAAGCTTGCGGCTTTCGGCTGTTTAAATGCGAGCTTTCCTGACGCCTGCCTACCGCGCTTTTAACTTGCCGCTTGTAGCTTGCCGCTTGCAGCTGCCTCAAGGAGGCCCCCGTGCTGACTCATCTCGATTCCCAAGGTCGCGCCAACATGGTCGACGTCACCGAAAAAGCCGTGACGTTCCGTGAAGCGACGGCTCAAGCGCTGGTGCGCATGCTCCCCGAAACGCTGCAGATGATCGTCAGCGGCGGCCATCCCAAGGGCGACGTGTTTGCCGTGGCGCGCATTGCCGGCATTCAGGCCGCGAAGAAGACCAGCGATCTGATCCCGCTGTGCCATCCGTTGATGCTGACCGGCGTCAAAGTCGAACTCAGCGCTGAAGGCGATGACAGCGTGCGCATCGTCGCCCGTTGCAAGCTCTCCGGGCAGACCGGCGTCGAGATGGAAGCCCTGACCGCTGCCAGCGTCGCCGCGCTGACCATCTATGACATGTGCAAAGCCGTGGATCGCGGCATGACCATCGAAAGCGTACGTCTGCTGGAGAAAATCGGCGGCAAGAGCGGGCACTTTCAGGCGGAGCAGCCATGAACCTGACCGTGAAGTTTTTCGCCCGTTACCGTGAGGCGCTGGGGGTTGATTCGGTAAAGGTCGAAGGTGATTTCGCCACTGTCGATGACGTGCGCGCATTGCTCGCGCAACGTGACGGCGCCGAGGTGTTGAGCGAGCAGAACCTGATGTGTGCGCGCAACGAGGATCTCTGCCAGCTCGACGAGCCAGTGGTCGATGGCGACGAAGTGGCGTTTTTCCCCACCGTGACCGGAGGCTGAGGCATGGCGATTCGTGTGCAGGCCACGCCGTTCGATCCGGGTGCCGAAGTCAATGCGATGCATGCGGCCAATGTCGGCGTCGGGGCGGTGGTGAGTTTTGTCGGTTATGTGCGCGACTTCAACGATGGGCTCGATGTCGCCGGGATGTTCCTCGAGCACTACCCGGGCATGACCGAAAAAGCCCTGGGCAAGATCGCTGTAGAAGCCGAGCAGCGCTGGCCGTTGCTGAAACTGGAAGTGCTGCACCGCATCGGCGCGCTGGAGCCCGGCGAGCCGATCGTCTTTGTCGGCGCCGCCAGCGCCCATCGCCAGGCCGCATTCGATGCCTGCGCCTTTGTCATGGACTACCTGAAAACCCGTGCGCCGTTCTGGAAGAAAGAAAACACCAGCGACGGCCCGCGTTGGGTCGAAGGGCGTGACAGCGATCACGCCGCCGCCGATCGCTGGAAGAAATAAGTCCTCTAGCGCCTTCGAATCCGCCATCGCTGGCAAGCCAGCTCCCACAGGGTTTTGCGTCGTGCACATATTTTTTGCGCACCACTGAAACTGTGGGAGCTGGCTTGCCAGCGATGAGGCTATCTGCAACACCAAAAAACCTCGCAGACACTCTCTTCTCCCTGATTGACGACTTGTACCTATGAGTCCAATATGGATTTCCAAGTACAAAAAACAGCTTCAGTCTGGCCGCTCGTAGCTCCCCGCTTCTAGCTGCTCTTCTTCATCTTGCCAAACCAACAACAACCCGCGAGAGAACGAACATGAAGAAATTCCCCCTCATCACCGGTCTGGCCCTGAGCCTGTTGGCGTGCACCAGCGCGTTCGCCGCCGAGCAAACCCTGCGCATCGGTATCGAAGCGGCTTACCCGCCGTTCGCCTCGAAAACCGACAAGGGCGAAATCGTCGGGTTCGACTACGACATCGGCAATGCCCTGTGCGCGCAGATGAAGGTCAAGTGTGTGTGGGTCGAGGGTGAGTTCGACGGTCTGATTCCTTCGCTCAAGGTGAAGAAAATCGACATGGCCCTGTCGTCGATGACCATCAACGAAGATCGCAAGAAGTCGGTGGATTTCACCCACAAGTACTATTTCACTTCGTCGCGGCTGGTGATGAAGGACGGCGCCACCGTCGATGATCAGTACGCCAGCCTCAAGGGCAAGAACGTCGGCGTGCAGCGCGCCACCACCACCGACCGTTATGCCACCGAGGTGTTCGAACCCAAGGGCATCAACGTCAAGCGCTACAGCAACAACGAAGAAATCTACATGGACCTGGCGGCCGGACGCCTCGATGCCATTTTTGCCGACACCATTCCGTTGAACGACTTTCTGTCGATGCCGCGCGGCAAGGGCTATGCGTTTGTCGGGCCGGAGCTGAAGGATCCGAAGTATGTGGGCGAGGGCGCCGGGATTGCGGTGCGCAAGGGCAATGCCGAGTTGGTCAGCCAGTTGAACACGGCCATCGACGGGATTCGTGCGAGTGGCGAGTATCAGAAAATTTCCGAGAAGTATTTCAAGTCCGACATCTACGGCGACTGATCGTCCGCTATCGCTGGCAAGCCAGCTCCCACAGGTTTTTGGGTGGACACAAACGCTGTGTTCGATTCAATAACTGTGGGAGCTGGCTTGCCAGCGATGGGGCCGCAACTGTCAATTCAGATCTCTAGCCCTTCAATTCCTTCAGGTGCTTGTACACCGTCGCCCGCCCCATGTTCAGCACATTGGCCACATAGTTCGACGCGCTCTTGCCCTTGAACGCGCCCTCGGCGTGCAGGGCCAGCACCAGCTCGCGTTTGTGATCGCGGGTCAGCAGATTCAGGCTCAGCTGCCGCTCGCGCAGCCAGGCGTGGAGGAAGGTGTTGATGCGCTCCTGCCAGTCATCGCGAAACAGAGAGTCCGGTTGCGGGATCAGTTTGCTCGGCGACAGAAACAGGTCCAGCGCCGCCTTCGCATTTTCGAACAGCGAAATATTCAGGTTGATGCACAGCACCGCCAGCGGCAGACCTTCGCTGTCGCGCAATACGGTGCTCAGGCTGCGGATTTTCTGACCGTCCCAGTTGAGCTTTTCGTACGGGCCGATGTTGCGGTCGCTGACATCTTCGCTAAGCATGTCTTCCAGCGACGACTCATCACCGATCACTCGCTTGGACAGATTGTTGGCGATGTAGTCGACCTTTTGCGTGCGCAGGTCGTGCAGCACCACTTCGGCGTGGGGAAAGAACAGCGTGGCGATGGCGTCGGCGATGGCACGGAAGTTATCCAGTGCCGGATCGAATTCGGGGGCAGTCATGACTGTTGAGCTCCAGGCGGCGTCAGCGCCCCCGTGCACGGGGGCGCTGCGAGTGTGCCGCAATCCGTTGGGCGCGTCATCCGCAGGGGCCATCAGCGCAGCCGTGAAGGGGAGAGCATGGCGCGGCTGAGGCCGAACTGCTGCAGATGCTCCGGCAACGACTGACCGCGCACCAGTGCCGCACTGGCCTGGCCCATCGCCGGTGAAGTCTGGATACCGTAACCGCCCTGCGCCGCGACCCAGAACAGCCCCGGCACCTGCTGATCGAAACCACTGAGCAGGTCACCATCGGCGACGAAGCTGCGCAAACCGGCCCAGGTCCGGGTCGGGCGGCGGATGGTCAGCGTCGTGGCTTCTTCGATCTGGTAGATGCCCATGGCGATGTCCAGCTCCTCCGGCTGCACGTCGTGAGGTTCGACCGGATCGGCATTCGCTGGCGAGCCGAGGAACATCCCGGCGTCGGGCTTCATGTAGAACGATTCGTCGAGGCTGACCAGCATCGGCCAGTGATGAATGTCGACGCCTTCGGGCCCGGCGAAGATAAACGCGGCGCGGCGTTTCGGTTGCAGGCCCAGCGGGCGGGCGCCGGCCAATGCGCCGATCTTGTCGGCCCAGGCGCCGGCGGCGTTGATGATGATCGGGGCGCTGAACGTCTGGCTATTGGTTTGCACTTGCCACTGGCCGTCAGCGTCGCGACTCAGGCTCAGTACCTCGCAATCGGTGTGGACTTCACCGTTGTTGCGGCGGATGCCGCGCAGGTAACCCTGATGCAGAGCGTCGGTGTCGATGTCGCTGGCGGTCGGGTCGTAGATCGCGCCATGGACTTTGTCCCGACGCAGGATCGGCAGACGG
The DNA here is from genome assembly GCF_014268495.2 of Pseudomonas monsensis. Classification (NCBI taxonomy): domain Bacteria; kingdom Pseudomonadati; phylum Pseudomonadota; class Gammaproteobacteria; order Pseudomonadales; family Pseudomonadaceae; genus Pseudomonas; species Pseudomonas monsensis. The sequence goes on from NZ_CP077087.1 coordinate 1,390,216, forward strand.
GCGCAGGCTTCGTCGGCGCTGAGTAATTGCATCTCCGGTACCGTGGCTTTGGCGCTGAGGTACTGGTTGTTCAGTTCAGCGGCGTCGCCGGTGAAATCGACAGTCATTTCGCCGCGCGGGGTCAGCAATGGATGCTCGCAGAAGCCACTCGGCGGCTGATCGAAAAACTCACGGCTGGCGAGGGTCAGCGCGCGCACCTGCGGCGTTCCGTACGCGGCGGTGTAGAGCGCCGCCGAGCGTCCGGTGGAGTGGTAAGCCGGGTGCGACTCACGTTCCAGCACGATCACTTTGGCGTGCGGCGACAGCCAGAAACCGGTGGAAGCGCCGGCAATTCCGCCGCCAATGATGATGAAGTCTGCCTGGCTCATGAATGTCTCCGGGGTGGACGCGATATCGAGAAGTTCGCGATCTCCTGCAGGAGTGAGCCTGCTCGCGATAGCGGTATATCAGTCAACGATAATGTTGAATGTAAAAGCGCTATCGCGAGCAGGCTCACTCCTACAGGGGATTTGGGGTGTTAGTTGGTCAAGTGATAAAGCGCATTGGCCAGGGCGATGTCTTCCAGGCCCAGACCAATTGAACGGAAAAATACGTGACGGTTGTAACCGGGGCGCGGCACTTTCTCGCTGAGCAGGTCGGCGAGGTCACCGACGATCAAATCCTTGCTCCAGCCATGCTGTTCGGTCGCGATCAGCATCTCACCGGCCGAACCCGGCGTGGTCAGACGATAGTCACAGAATACCTGCATGTCGCCCAGGTTCTGCGGCGGCACTTCATGGGCGCGCGGGGCGTTGGTGCTGATCGAGGTGATCAGCGCCGGTTTGCTCAAGGTGGCCGGGTCGATGACCGGCCCGGCGGACGAGGTGCAGAGCATGATCACGTCAGCATCGTCGAGGGCGGTGTCGCGGCTGTCGGCAATTTTCACGCCCGGGAAGATCGCTTTCAGCTGCGCCCGGGTTCGCGCATCTTCCGACAGGCTCGGCGAATACACGCTGATGCTCTGCCAGTCGCGCAAGCCTTTCACATAATGAAGATGTGCCTGAGCAACCTTGCCGCTGCCGATGATCGCCAGTCGCGACGCATCCAGCGGGGCGAGGGCATCGACCGCCACTGCCGTGGTCGCGGCGGTACGTGCGGTGGTCAGTTCAGCGGCATCGCACAGCAGCAGTGGCTGACCGGTGTGCATCGACATCAACAGTGTCCACGCTGTTACCAGTGCACCTTGCTCGCGAACGATATACGGCGAGGTTTTCACGCCGTACACACCGTCCTCGGCCAGCACGCCCAGATAATTGATGAAGTCGCCGGCACCCTGCGGGAATTCCACCAGTTGCTGCGCCGGTTGCACGGCATGGCCGGCGGCAAGATCGCGGAACAGCTTGCGCAGGATCTGCGGCACATCAATGCGCGCCAGCAGCGCACGAGCCTCGGCTTGGTCAATCACGTAGGGCTTACTGGACATGTCAGGCTCCGCGGTCTAGATGTAAACTAATTTGTCCATTATGGACTTTTAGTTTTGTCTAGCAAGCGCCTGATGAACTGCCGGGCGAAAAAAAAGCGCAGTCCGTCGCCGGCTGCGCTTCTTTTAATGGCGTCGCTTACTGTGGACGCTTGCGCTCAACCGCACGCAGCAGATGCGTCGGTGGCGTTTCACAGCTGATCTTGCGGCCCAGCTTCTCTTCGATGGACGGCAACTGGTAGGAGTCGTCTTCACCGGCGAAGCTGATCGACACCCCGTCGGCACCCGCGCGACCGGTACGGCCGATGCGGTGCACGTAGTCGTCCGGCACTTCCGGCAGGGTGAAGTTGATCACGTGGCTGATGCCGTCGATGTGGATGCCGCGACCGGCGACATCGGTGGCCACCAGTACGCGGATCTTGCCTTCGCGGAAGCCTTCCAGGGTCTTGATGCGCTTGTGTTGCGGCACGTCGCCGGACAGTTGCGCGGCGTTGATGCCGTCACGCACCAGGCGTTCTTCGATACGGCGCACTTCGTCCTTGCGGTTGGCAAACACGATCACCCGCTCCCAGCCGTTGTCGTTGACCAGGTTGTAGAGCAGTTTGTATTTGTCGGCACCGGCTACCGCGTAAATGTGCTGCTCGACGTTTTCGTTGGCCACGTTGGTGACTTCGATTTCGACGATCGCAGGATCGGTGGTCCATTGCTTGGCCAGGTTCATCACGTCTTCGGTGAAGGTCGCGGAGAACAGCAGGGTCTGGCGTTCGCTTTTCGGTGGGGTCTGGCGAATGATCTGCCGCACTTGCGGGATGAAGCCCATGTCGAGCATGCGGTCGGCTTCGTCCAGCACCATCACTTCGACCATGTCCAGGTGCACGTCGCCACGCTGGTTGAAGTCGAGCAGACGGCCCGGGGTAGCGACGAGGATGTCGCAGTGCCGCGCTTCGAGGTGTTTGAGCTGCTTGTCGAAATCCATACCGCCCACGAACGTCATCACGTTGAGGCCGGTGTACTTGGTCAGGTCGGCGGCGTCCTTGGCGATCTGCACCACCAGCTCACGGGTCGGCGCGATGATCAGCGCACGGGGTTCGCCCATGTAGCGTTCTTTCGGCGGCGGTGTCTGCAACAGCTGAGTGATGATCGAGATCAGGAACGCGGCGGTCTTGCCGGTACCGGTCTGCGCCCGACCGATGGCGTCTTTGCCGGCGAGGGTAAAACCCAGCACCTGCGCCTGGATCGGCGTGCAATACGGAAACCCCAGGTCCTGGATGGCGTGCATCAGTTCTGGAGCGAGTTTGAAATCGTGAAAGCGGGTTTTGCCTTCCTGGGGCTCGACGGCGAAATCTTCGAGTTTCCAGGGAATGACCGGTGCCTTGGGCTTCGGTTCGCGGCGCGGCCTGGCCGGTTTCGGTGCTTCGGTGCGCACAGGTGCGGCGGCGATAGCAGATTGCGGCTCGGACTCGGGTATCGCTACCGGAGCCGGACGTTCAGCCTTGGGCGCATCGCTGCGGGGGCCGGGGGCGTGCGACGGCGCACTGGGAACTGGCGCGAGCTGCTCAGCCTCGCTTTTACCGAACATTTTCTTGAGTGCTTCGAGCACGGTCATCTCATCAATTGATTAAGGAATGTACGCCGGCCAGTGTAATGCAAGAAACGGGCGCGGCGTAGTGGGATGATCAAAGCGGTCCGCCAAGCGGCCGAATCAGCGCAGGCGCTCGCTCAGCCAGATGCCGATATCGCGAATTTCTTCGGGTAACACTTCGTGCTCCATTGGGTATTCCTGCCATGTCACGGTGACACCATGCTTCACCAAATGCTCATAGGCACTGCGCCCCATCGAGTTCTGCACCACGTTATCGAACTGGCCGTGCAGGCACAGAGCGGGAATGCGCTGCTGACTGGCGGAAAACTCCATCTCGTCGGTAAAGGTCGGGGCATACGTGGAGAGGGCAAGGACGCCACCCAACGGGCCTTCCCATTTCCTGAAAGCGGTGTGCAGCACTACGGCGCCACCCTGGGAAAAACCGGCAAGGAAAATCCGCGAGGCGTCTATTCCGCTAGCTCGCTGCACGTCGATCAGTTTGACGATGCGATCTGACGATTCTTCCAGTTGCTCGCGGTCAATCGCCCGCGCCGGGCTCATGGCCTTTATGTCGTACCAGCTCGGCATTGCATAGCCGCCATTGATGGTGACGGGCAGGGTTGGCGCCTGCGGCAGGACGAAGCGAGTGCTCAGCAAGGTTTCCTGCAGGGCTTCGGCCACTGGCAGGAAGTCGTAGCGATCAGCGCCGAGGCCGTGCAGCCAGATAACGCAGGCGTCTGCGTGCTTGACGGGTTCAAGAATAAGGGGCTCGGTCATGGCTGCTCCAATAGTGTGCGGGCGCGCTCATTGAGTGCGTGATTTGCGTGCGCGCCCGGTCGATCCGTTAAGAAGATGTCGCAAGGCTACAAGTTTTGCTATTGACCTGTCGCGCAATCGCTTAAGCAAGCGGTGTGGTACGGGCTTTGCTTTGGAGGACTCTGTACGAAGCATCCTGCGCGCGGCGGTAACACTATCAGTGTACGACTTGCGACGGGATTGCAACGAATCCGGTGATGGATGTTCGCCAATGGCCACTACGGGCTTAGCGAACGTGAAAGGGCTACAGCCCGTTCGGCCGATTGGTGAGAAGTGAGTTGTCCATGATGTGGATTTTCTCCTACTAGACTCATAGCGAAGGTCTTACGTCGGTTGACCCCAAAAAAAGCCAACACGGGTCAACAACGCCTCAAAAGGGTGCGACTGGACTCAAGCTCCGACACAACAAGAGCAAAACTGGAGGTTTGAATGAAGATGTTGAAATCCACTCTGGCGATCGTGACTGCAGCAACAGTGCTCGGCGTCAGCGGGTTCGCTCAGGCGGGTGCAACCCTGGATGCCGTGCAGAAGAAAGGTTTCGTGCAGTGTGGCGTGAGCGACGGTCTGCCGGGCTTCTCGGTTCCGGACGCAACCGGCAAGATCCTCGGCATCGACGCTGACGTCTGCCGTGCCGTTGCCGCTGCGGTATTCGGCGACGCGACCAAGGTCAAGTTCAGTCAGTTGAACGCCAAGGAGCGCTTCACCGCGCTGCAATCGGGCGAGATCGACATCCTGTCGCGCAACACCACCATGACCAGCTCGCGTGACGCAGGCATGGGCCTGAAATTCCCGGGCTTCATCACCTACTACGATGGCATCGGCTTCCTGGTAAACAACAAGCTGGGCGTGAAGAGTGCCAAGGAACTGGACGGTGCAACCATCTGCATCCAGGCCGGTACCACCACCGAGCTGAACGTTTCCGACTACTTCCGTGGCAACGGTCTGAAATACACCCCGATCACCTTCGACACCTCCGATGAAAGCGCCAAGTCGCTGGAATCCGGTCGTTGCGACGTGCTGACCTCGGACAAATCCCAACTCTTCGCCCAGCGTTCCAAGCTGGCGTCGCCGAAGGACTACGTGGTTCTGCCGGAAACCATTTCCAAAGAACCGCTGGGCCCGGTCGTGCGTAACGGCGACGACGAGTGGTTGGCCATCGTGCGCTGGGTTGGCTACGCGCTGCTCAACGCTGAAGAAGCCGGCATCACTTCGAAGAACGTCGAAGCCGAAGCCAAGTCGACCAAGAACCCGGACGTCGCGCGGATGCTCGGCGCTGACGGTGAATACGGTAAAGACCTGAAGCTGCCGAAAGACTGGGTTGTGCAGATCGTCAAGCAAGTCGGCAACTACGGTGAAATCTTCGAGAAAAACCTCGGCAAGAGCACGCCGCTGGAAATCGACCGTGGCCTGAACGCCCTGTGGAACAACGGCGGCATTCAGTACGCACCACCAGTGCGCTAATGGTTCTATCGCCCGGCGGGCCAACCGCCGGGTGATGTTCTTGTTCCATTTCTTCCGGGGCACTTCATGCAAAATTCAATCGGCGCACCAAAGCAGAGGCTCAGCCTCAGCGATCCACGAGTGCGTGCGTGGCTCTTCCAGATCATCACCGTTGTGGCGGTGGTCTCGCTGGGCTGGTACCTGTTCGACAACACGCAAACCAACCTTCAGCACCGGGGCATTACCTCCGGTTTCGGCTTTCTGGAGCGCAGTGCCGGGTTCGGCATCGCTCAACACCTGATCGACTACACCGAAGCGGACAGTTATGCCCGGGTGTTTGTCATCGGTCTGCTCAACACGTTGCTGGTGACCGTGATCGGCGTGATCCTGGCGACGATCCTCGGGTTCATCATCGGTGTGGCGCGGCTGTCGCAGAACTGGATCATCAGCAAACTGGCGACCGTGTATGTGGAAGTGTTCCGCAACATTCCGCCGCTGCTGCAAATCCTGTTCTGGTATTTCGCGGTGTTCCTGACCATGCCGGGGCCGCGCAACAGTCACAACTTCGGCGACACCTTCTTCGTCAGCAGCCGTGGCCTGAACATGCCGGCCGCGCTGGCAGCCGACGGCTTCTGGGCGTTCGTGATCAGCATCGTCGTGGCCATCATCGCCACGGTCCTGATGTGCCGCTGGGCCAACAAACGCTTCGAAGAAACCGGCGTGCCGTTCCACAAGTTCTGGACGGGGCTGGCGATCATGCTGGTGATCCCGGCCTTGTGCGCGCTGATCTTCGGCGCCCCGCTGCACTGGGAGATGCCGAAGCTGCAAGGCTTCAACTTCGTCGGTGGCTGGGTGCTGATCCCGGAATTGCTCGCCCTGACGCTGGCCCTGACCGTGTACACCGCGGCGTTCATCGCCGAGATCGTGCGCTCCGGGATCAAGTCGGTCAGCCACGGCCAGACCGAAGCGGCACGCTCCCTGGGCCTGCGCAACGGTCCGACCCTGCGCAAGGTGATCATCCCGCAAGCCCTGCGCGTGATCATTCCGCCACTGACCAGCCAATACCTGAACCTGGCGAAAAACTCGTCCCTGGCGGCCGGTATCGGTTACCCGGAAATGGTTTCGCTGTTCGCCGGCACCGTGCTCAACCAGACCGGTCAGGCGATCGAGGTGATTGCCATCACCATGAGCGTTTACCTGGCGATCAGTATCAGCATTTCCCTGCTGATGAACTGGTACAACAAGCGCATTGCGCTGATCGAGCGGTAAGGAAAAGCGCATGAGTACTCATACTTTCAAACCCGACATGCCCCCACCGAGCAGCAGCATCGGTGTGGTGGCATGGATGCGCGCGAACATGTTCTCCAGCTGGCTCAACACCCTGCTGACGCTGTTCGCGTTCTACCTGATCTATCTGGTGGTTCCTCCGATTCTCAGTTGGGCGATTCTCGATGCCAACTGGGTCGGCACCACTCGCGCCGATTGCACCAAGGACGGCGCCTGCTGGGTGTTCATTCAGCAGCGTTTTGGTCAGTTCATGTACGGCTACTACCCGCCGGAACTGCGCTGGCGCGTGGACCTGACCGTGTGGCTGGCGGTGATCGGCGTGGCGCCACTGTTCATCTCGCGCTTCCCGCGTAAAGCGGTGTACGGGCTGAGCTTCCTGGTGCTGTACCCGATCATTGCCTACATCCTGCTGCACGGCGGTTTCGGTCTGAGCAATGTGGCGACCAGCCAGTGGGGCGGTTTGATGCTGACCCTGGTGATCGCCACGGTCGGTATCGCCGGGGCCTTGCCACTGGGGATTGTGCTGGCGCTGGGGCGCCGTTCGAACATGCCGGCGATTCGTGTGGTCTGCGTGACCTTCATCGAATTCTGGCGCGGCGTGCCGTTGATCACGGTGCTGTTCATGTCCTCGGTGATGCTGCCGCTGTTCCTGCCCGAAGGCATGAACTTCGACAAACTGCTGCGGGCGCTGATCGGCGTGATTCTGTTCCAGTCGGCCTATGTGGCCGAGGTGGTGCGCGGCGGTCTGCAAGCGATCCCGAAAGGTCAGTACGAAGCGGCTGCGGCGATGGGCCTCGGCTACTGGCGTGCGATGGGCCTGGTGATTCTGCCGCAAGCCCTGAAGCTGGTGATTCCCGGCATCGTCAACACCTTCATTGCGCTGTTCAAGGACACCAGTCTGGTGATCATCATCGGCCTGTTTGACCTGCTCAACAGCGTCAAGCAAGCCGCTGCCGATCCGAAATGGCTGGGCATGGCCACCGAAGGCTACGTGTTCGCCGCCCTGGTGTTCTGGATTTTCTGTTTTGGTATGTCGCGCTATTCCATGCATCTGGAACGCAAGCTCGACACTGGCCACAAGCGTTAGGAGTTCTGTAAATGAGTGAAGCAATCAAAAAGCCTGTAGGTCCTGAAGGCATTATTCAGATGCAGGGCGTGAACAAGTGGTACGGCCAGTTCCACGTGCTGAAAGACATCAACCTCAACGTCAAACAGGGCGAGCGTATCGTCCTGTGCGGCCCATCGGGTTCCGGCAAGTCGACCACCATTCGCTGCCTCAATCGTCTGGAAGAACACCAGCAGGGCCGCATCGTCGTCGACGGCGTGGAACTGACCAACGACCTCAAGCAGATCGAAGCGATCCGCCGCGAAGTCGGCATGGTGTTCCAGCACTTCAACCTGTTCCCGCACCTGACCATTTTGCAGAACTGCACCCTGGCGCCAATGTGGGTGCGCAAGATGCCCAAGCGCAAGGCCGAGGAAATCGCCATGCATTACCTGGAGCGCGTACGCATTCCAGAGCAGGCGCACAAGTTTCCGGGGCAACTGTCCGGTGGTCAGCAACAGCGTGTGGCGATTGCCCGCGCGCTGTGCATGAAGCCGAAAATCATGCTGTTCGACGAACCGACCTCGGCGCTCGACCCGGAAATGGTGAAAGAAGTGCTCGACACCATGATCGGTCTGGCTGAAGACGGCATGACCATGCTCTGCGTGACCCACGAAATGGGCTTCGCCCGCACCGTGGCCAACCGCGTGATCTTCATGGACAAGGGCGAAATCGTTGAACAGGCGGCGCCGAATGACTTCTTTGATAATCCGCAGAATGATCGGACTAAGTTGTTCTTGAGTCAGATTTTGCATTGATGGTTTTTGCGTAAATCAAACCCGGCCTTGTGCCGGGTTTGTTTTTTGGAGTCAGGAAGCGGTGAGGGTTTCGTGTTCCTTGTGCACGGTGTGGGTGAAACCTCGCAGGTCTGCGCCTTCAGCCAAGGTCTGGATATCGACGAGCATGTAGGGATGACGATCCAATAGACGCATCAGCAGCACCAATGCTTTGGGTGGAAGTAACTCACCGCGTTCGTAGCGAGAGAATGCGTTATGCCCGCCACCAGAGAGCAGTTGCACCGTCTCTTTCTGCGTCAGGTGCAGTTTGCGTCGAATACGTTTCATCTCGGCGCCGATCATTTGTCTGCCAGCGAGAACCAACTCGTCACCGGCATTACAATAACGCTCAGCACTATCGGTGTCGAAATCCCATTCCACTTCACCGCACTTCTGGCACTCCCAACCAGATAGATCGTCTACACGGCGCTCCATGCCTTTGACACTCAGGGTTTCTCCGCGACCCTCGAAATGCCTCATTCCCTCACGTGCACCGCAGCTGACACATTGCTGGGTTTTCATGGGTTTTTCTCCTTGAAGGAGATTGCCGGTGGGCTGCCGCCGGGGCGGTAGGTCACCTTGATGTAAATCTCCTGATCTCGTGAATTGATGTGATACACGTCTTGCCAGATTCGATGATCGTCATAAGTAGTCATCGATTTGTACAACATCCGGGTTTGTAGCTCGAAAACGATCTCTAGCATTTCGCTGAGGTTGAAGCCGAGCTTCTCCGCTGATTTGACCGAAGCTTTTGTGAACGCTTTTTGACCTAACCGCCTCACCTCAGCCTTGATTACCGCCAGCTCATAATGGGGTGTGTTCTTTTCCATAAGAAACCAAAACCCTGTCCCTGAAATTACCCTTAAAGGGTAATTTTGACCAATCGAAAATGCCGCTCCATGTGTCTCCGATTGACCCTAGGTGGTTGCCGTCCTACACGGGTCTGACTAACATGTCAGAAAATTCATCCTATGATTGGATGAAAGGGCGAATCCTATGTCAGACATTTCTCCACTTATCAAACGATCCTTGGTCGATCAGGCCCTGGATCAACTCCGCCAGCGCATCAACAGCGGTGCCTGGAAGGTCGGCGAGCGTCTGCCGACCGAGCCGGAGCTGTGTGCCGAGCTGGGCATCAGCCGCAACACCGTGCGCGAAGCCATGCGCGTGCTGGCGTTTTCCGGATTGATCGAGATTCGCCAGGGCGATGGCAGTTACTTGCGCGCCGTGGTTGATCCGCTCGACACGCTCAAAGCCTTGTCGCGCTGCTCGCTCGATCAGGCACGGGAAACCCGACATATCCTCGAAGTCGAGGCCATCGGCCTGGCGGCGTTGCGCCGTACCGACGAGGACCTCGTCGCATTACGTGAGGCGCTTGGCACCAGCGGCAGCCACTACCACGGCGATCTCGACACCTACATCGCTTGCGATCTGGTGTTCCACCGCCGTCTGGTCGACGCCGCGCACAACCCGACCCTCAGCGAGCTGTATCGCTATTTCTCCAGCATCGTCGGCGCGCAATTGCGCCAGACCCTGAACATCGTCCCGCGCCGTCAGGAAGTGTTCGACTTGCACATCGAGCTGCTCGATGCGGTCGAGCAACGCGATCCGGAACGGGCCAAAGCCTTGTCGAGGCAGTTGATCAATGAACCTTGAAACCGAGAAGACCATGTCACGCAGTGAGATATCCACAACCCCGAAGCGCACGGCAGAACTCGAAGAGCTGCTGATCGACGCCGAAGCCGATGATGAACAAGTGCAGCAGAACCACCCGCTGGTGCGCCGGCCATGGCTGTTGCTGCTGGGCTTGATTCTGGTGGCGCTGAACCTGCGTCCGGCGCTGTCGAGCATGGCGCCGCTGCTCAGCGACGTGTCGAAAAGCCTTGGTTTGTCGGCAGCTCAGGCCGGTTTGCTGACCACGTTGCCGGTGCTCTGCCTCGGTTTGTTTGCACCGCTCGCGCCGATTCTGGCGCGCCGCTTCGGTGCCGAGCGGGTGGTGTTGGGGATTCTGCTGACGCTGGCCGGCGGCATCATTTTGCGCAGCAACTTTGGTGAGATCGGCCTGTTTGCTGGCAGTGTATTGGGCGGTGCGAGCATTGGTATTGTCGGGGTATTGCTGCCAGGCATTGTCAAACGCGACTTTGCCAGGCACGCCGGGACCATGACCGGTGTCTACACCATGGCGCTGTGTCTGGGCGCGGCGATGGCGGCGGGGTCCAGCGTGCCGTTGAGTGAGCATTTCGATCACAGTTGGGCGATGGGCCTGGGTTTCTGGGTCATTCCGGCGCTGGTTGCGGCAGTGTTCTGGTTGCCGCAAGTCGGGCAGAAACACGGTGCGCACAATGTTGCCTATCGTGTGCGCGGTCTGCTGCGTGATCCGCTGGCATGGCAGGTGACCTTGTACATGGGCCTGCAATCGTCGCTGGCCTACATCGTGTTTGGCTGGTTGCCGTCGATCCTGATCGGTCGTGGTCTGACGCCGACCCAGGCCGGTCTGGTGTTGTCCGGTTCGGTGATCATTCAACTGGCCAGCTCCCTCGCGGCACCGTGGCTGGCGACTCGCGGCAAGGATCAGCGTCTGGCGATCGTGATCGTGATGGCCCTGACCCTTGGTGGTTTGTTCGGTTGTCTGTATGCGCCGATCGACGGCCTGTGGGGCTGGGCGATTCTGCTGGGCCTGGGGCAGGGGGGCACGTTCAGCCTGGCCCTGACGTTGATCGTGCTGCGCTCGCGCGATTCCCATGTTGCGGCGAACCTGTCGAGCATGTCCCAGGGCTTCGGCTACACCCTGGCCTCGATGGGGCCGTTCGCGGTCGGCGTGGTGCATGACTGGACCGGTGGCTGGAACGCGGTGGGCTGGATTTTCGGGATCATCGGCACCGGCGCGATCATTGCCGGGCTGGGTGCGGGCCGGGCGCTGTACGTGCAAGTGCAAAGCGAAAAAATCTGACGCGTAACCCTTTTTGGGGGCCAATGATATCCAATGTGGGAGCGAGCTTGCTCGCGAAGACGGTGGTTCAGGCAAAGATCATGTTGAATGTGCCGGCCTCTTCGCGAGCAAGCTCGCTCCCACAGTTTTTGGGGCGCCTTGAAGATCGTGCGTGGTATTCGGTTTACGAATGCCGATAGTGTTTCTGCGCATTGCAGATTATGGTGCTGGCACTCTGTACCTATTTTGGAGTTTGCCCATGAGCGAAGCCCACGCCGCCCTGATCACCCGTTTCTACCAGGCCTTCCAGCGCCTCGACGCCGAAGCCATGGCCGCCTGTTACACCGATGACGTGGTGTTCAGCGACCCGGCGTTCGGCGAGTTGCGCGGGCGTGAGGCCGGCGACATGTGGCGCATGCTCACCACCCGCGCCAAAGACTTCTCGCTGACCTTCGACAATGTCCGCGCCGATGAGCGCAGCGGTGGTGCGCACTGGGTGGCGACGTATCTGTTCAGTCAGACCGGCAACGTGGTGATCAACGATATCCAGGCACGTTTCGTCTTCCGTGACGGCAAGATCTGCGAGCATCATGATCATTTCGACCTGTGGCGCTGGTCGCGCCAGGCCCTGGGTTTCAAAGGCCTGCTGCTGGGCTGGACGCCTTTGGTACGCAACGCCGTGCGTGCGCAGGCGTTGAAAGGGCTGAAGGCATTTCAGACCAGTCGCTGATAAGATCGCGGCCTGTTTCCTACACGTCTTGATCCCGAAGTGACCAGCCCTGGCGAAAATTCTGTCGATACTGCCGAACCGGTGAGCAAATCCTGGTTCGTCTATCTCGTTCGCGCAGCCAACGGTTCGTTGTATTGCGGGATCAGTGACGACCCGGTGCGCCGTTTTGCCAAACATCAGAGCGGCAAAGGCGCACGGTTTTTCCTCTCCAGCCCGGCGATGGCACTGGTCTACACCGAGCGTTGCCGCGACAAGAGCGACGCCTTGCGCCAGGAACGGCTGATCAAAAAGCTGCGCAAGAGCGCCAAGGAATGCCTGGTCGCGTCTTATCAATCAGACTGATCAGTTCCCATCAGGCAGATCTGTAGGCTGCTAAGCAAATGCACGCTAAGCTGCTGGCTCACTATCTGAGCGGCGGAGCCGAGCATGTCCGAGTTGATTCTCCATCATTACCCGACCTCTCCATTTGCCGAGAAGGCCCGCCTTCTGCTGGGGTTCAAAGGCTTGTCCTGGCGTTCGGTGCACATCTCGCCGGTAATGCCCAAGCCAGATCTGACCGCCCTGACCGGTGGCTATCGCAAGACCCCGGTGCTGCAGATCGGTGCCGACATTTACTGCGACACTTCGCTGATCGCGCGTCGCCTGGAGCAGGAAAAAGCCCTGCCGGCGTTTTTCCCGGAAGGTCAGGAAATGACCAGCGCCAGTTTTGCAGCGTGGGCTGATTCGGTGGTCTTCCAGCATGCCGTCAGCCTGGTGTTCCAGCCGGAGTCGGTGGCGGTGCGTTTCGGCAAGTTGCCGCCGGAAGCGATCAAGGCGTTCATCGCTGATCGGGCCGGGTTGTTCAGTGGCGGCAGCGCCACCCGGTTGTCGGCCGAGCAGGCCAAGCACCAGTGGCCAACGATCATGGCGCGCCTGGAGCAGCAGTTGCAGCGCGAGCAGGGCGACTTCCTGTTCGGCGAGCCGTCGATTGCCGACTTCGCCCTGGCGCATCCCCTTTGGTTCCTCAAGGCGACGCACGTCACCGCACCGTTGGTCGATGACTATCCGGCTGTCGCGGCATGGCTCGGGCGTGTGCTGGGCTTCGGTCATGGTGCGGCAAGCGCGATGACTGCCGAGGAGGCGCTGGAAGTGGCGCGTAGCTCGACGCCGGCGGCGCTGCCGGATGAGCAGTTTGCAGACCCGAACGGGTTCAAGGCCGGGCAGCAAGTGGCGATTGCCGCCACCGATTACGGGGTGGATCCAGTGGTGGGCGAGTTGTTGTTTGCCGGCCGTGAGGAGTTGATCCTGCGCCGTGAAGACCCGCGTGGCGGTGTGGTGCATGTGCACTTCCCGCGCTTCGGCTTCCGCATCGAAGCCAAGTAACAGCGACCGACCCTGTGGCGAGCGAGCAAGCTCCCTCGCCACAGGGGTGTGCGTTACTTCAAAGCCGCCAGAATTTCATCCGGGTCGAATCCGCGAATCAATGTGCCATTCACGTCGATCAACGGAATCCCGCGTCCACCCAATGCCTCGTACGCCTTGCGCGCCTCGGCATCCTTCTCGATATCGAACTCCTTGAATGGAATCCCCTTGCTGTCGAGAAAGCGTTTGGTCTGCTTGCAGTAGCCACACCAGTCGGTGGCGTAGAGCACAACATTGGCCTGCGCCCGCGTCTGCTCCGAAACCATCTGCGACGGGTTGAACACCCGCTCGATCTTGCCCCAGTTCTGATAGACCACGACCACCAGCAGAACCAGAGCAACCTTCTTCAGCACATTGCCGAGCATCAGTTGCGGCGCTTCAGTTGATCGGTGAGCGACGTCGGCAGGCCCTTGATTACCAGGGTGCCAGCCTCTTCGTCGTACTCGATTTTCGAGCCCAGCAGGTGTGCTTCAAAGCTGATCGACAGGCCTTCGGCGCGACCGGTGAAGCGGCGGAACTGGTTGAGAGTGCGTTTGTCTGCCGGAATCTCCGGCGACAGGCCGTAGTCCTTGTTGCGGATGTGGTCGTAGAAGGCTTTCGGGCGTTCTTCGTCGATCAACTCCGAGAGCTCTTCCAGGCCCATCGGCTCGCCGAGTTTGGCCTGGCTGCTGGCGTAGTCCACCAGGGTTTTGGTTTTCTCGCGGGCGGCGTCTTCCGGCAGATCTTCGCTTTCGACGAAGTCACTGAAGGCCTTGAGCAGGGTGCGGGTCTCGCCCGGGCCGTCGACGCCTTCCTGGCAGCCGATGAAGTCGCGGAAGTATTCCGAGACCTTCTTGCCGTTCTTGCCCTTGATGAACGAGATGTACTGCTTGGACTGCTTGTTGTTCTGCCACTCGGAGACGTTGATTCGCGCCGCCAGGTGCAACTGGCCGAGGTCGAGGTGGCGCGACGGGGTCACGTCCAGCTCGTCGGTCACTGCCACGCCTTCACTGTGGTGCAGCAGGGCGATGGCCAGGTAATCGGTCATGCCTTGCTGATAGTGGGCGAACAACACATGGCCACCGACCGACAGGTTCGATTCTTCCATCAGCTTTTGCAGGTGTTCGACCGCGACTTTGCTGAAGGCGGTGAAGTCCTTGCCGCCGTCCATGTATTCCTTCAGCCAGCCGCTGAACGGGAACGCGCCGGATTCCGGATGGAACAAACCCCAGGCTTTGCCCTGTTTGGCGTTATAGCTCTCGTTGAGGTCGGCGAGCATGTTCTCGATGGCTGCGGATTCGGCCAGTTCAGTGTCACGGGCGTGCAGAACTGCGGGCGTGCCGTCGGGTTTTTTGTCGATCAGGTGGACGATGCAATGACGGATCGGCATGGGCTTCTCGGCTGTTGGAAGGGAGGAGGGCAGGCTCCCCCGAAAAAGCGCCCAGTGTACCGCAACCACTGGTTTTGGCGCGGGGTGAAGGGCAAATCCGGGGCGGGCGGCGGCCCTTATGCAGTTTTTTACCGATTTAGCGCAATAAACCTGACCAAATGGGTAGCTAGAGGCGGATATTTCCCCGTCTCTGTGCTAGTTTTGCCCGGTCTTACGCGAAGTCACTGCGTTAAGCGTGCATTCAGCATTTGTCAGGTCGAACCAAACCCTGATTTCGGCATCTATAACCCCGACTCGTCGTGGTTATCGCCGAGGGTGCCAGATCCAGAAGATCGGGCTCGATGGCTGACACTGCACTCTGCAATCCATATGAATTTGATAGGGAAGGAACACTACATGGCTCTTACTAAAGACCAACTGATCGCCGACATCGCTGAAGCTATCGACGCGCCGAAAACCACCGCGCGTAACGCTCTGGACCAACTGGGCCAAATCGTTGCCGATCAGCTGGAAAACGGCGGCGAAATCACCTTGCCAGGTATCGGCAAGCTGAAAGTGACCGAGCGTCCTGCCCGCACTGGCCGTAACCCTTCGACTGGCGCTGCCATCGAAATCCCTGCCAAGAAAGTGATCAAGCTGGTTGTGGCCAAAGGCCTGACCGACGCTGTGAACAAGTAAGACGCAGCGATAAAAAAACCGTGCACCGGAGCGATCCGGGCACGGTTTTTTTGTGCCTGTGATTTGATGGCCGACTCCTGAGCACCATAAGCCATTGTGGGAGCGAGCTTGCTCGCGAATGCGGCGCATCAGTCAATTCAACTTTGACTGACACACTGCCTTCGCGAGCAAGCTCGCTCCCACAATTGATTTGTGTCCGGCGATGCAATGTTTAGCGAACCCAGCGCTCGCGGCGCCAGATCTGCTGTTCGGACTTGGTCTGGAAGGTCCAAGCCACGAAGCGGCTCTGCTTCTGGCCCTGCGACATCTCCACCACCTGGCTTTCCAGCACGCCGGCCTTTTTCAGCGCGGTCTCGATGGCAGGCAGGTTCGAGGCTTTCGACACCAGCGTGCTGAACCACAGCACCTTGTGCTGGAAGTTCGCGCTCTCGGCGATCAATTGCGTCACGAACCGTGCTTCGCCGCCTTCACACCACAGCTCGGCCGATTGACCGCCGAAGTTCAGCACCGGCAGCTTGCGTTTCGGATCAGCCTTGCCCAGTGCGCGCCACTTGCGCTCGCTGCCCTTGGTCGCTTCTTCCATCGAAGCGTGGAACGGCGGATTGCACATGGTCAGGTCAAAGCGCTCACCCGGCTCCAGCAAGCCGATCAGGATGTGCTTGCGGTTTTCCTGTTGGCGCAGCTGGATCACTTTGCTCAGATCGTTGGACTGAACGATGGCTCTGGCGGCTGCCACGGCGGTCGGGTCGATTTCCGAGCCGAGGAAGTGCCAGCGATATTCGCTGTTGCCGATCAGTGGGTACACGCAGTTGGCGCCCATGCCGATGTCCAGCACATTGACGATGGCACCGCGCGGCACCTTGCCGTCGTTCATGCTCGCCAGCAGATCTGCGAGGAAGTGCACATAATCGGCACGACCCGGCACCGGTGGGCAGAGGTAGTCCGCTGGAATGTCCCAATGCTGGATGCCATAGAACGCCTTGAGCAGCGCCCGGTTGAACACGCGCACCGCATCGGGGCTGGCGAAGTCGATGCTTTCCTTGCCGTACGGGTTGGTGATCACGAACTTCGCCAGTTCCGGCGTGGTTTTGATCAGCGCCGGGAAGTCATAGCGACCCTGATGGCGATTGCGCGGGTGCAGGCTGGCCTTTTCACGCGGCTCAACGGTCTTGGCCGGGGTCGCGGAATCAGGCTTCTTGCGCGCAGGTTTGGGTGTGCGGGGGGCGTTCATGGGCGTGGTCGATTCGGGTATGGCTGAAAGTGGCGGGTATTGTCCCACATCCAGCCGCTGCGAACTCAATATCAGCAACACCACCGATCTCTGTGGGAGCGAGCTTGCTCGCGAAAGCGTCCTCTCAGTCAACATCACTTTCGCCTGATACGGCCTCTTCGCGAGCAAGCTCGCTCCCACAGGGATTGGCAGTGGATGAAGGAAAGTAGGCAATAAAAAAGGCGCGTCACCCGATCGGGTGGCGCGCCTTTTTAATGCGATTTACCAGTTAGAGGCTGGCAATCCGCGCGTGTTGCTCGGCCAGTTTGCCCAAAGCCTGTTCAGCCTCGGCCAGTTTGGCGCGTTCTTTCTCGATGACTTCGGCTGGGGCCTTGTCAACGAAACCGGCGTTCGACAGCTTGCCGCCAACGCGCTGGACTTCGCCCTGCAGACGCAGGATTTCCTTGTCCAGACGCGCCAGTTCGGCGCCCTTGTCGATCAGGCCGGCCATTGGCACCAGCACTTCCATCTCGCCAACCAGTGCGGTCGCGGACAGCGGCGCTTCTTCGCCAGCCTTCAGAACGGTGATCGATTCCAGACGCGCCAGCTTCTTCAGCAGCGCTTCGTTCTCGGTCAGACGGCGCTGGTCTTCAGCGCTGACGTTCTTCAGGTAGATCGGCAGCGGCTTGCCCGGGCCGATGTTCATTTCGCCACGGATGTTACGCGTGCCGAGCATCAGGCCTTTCAGCCATTCGATGTCGTCTTCGGCGGCCGGATCGATGCGCTCTTCGTTGGCCACTGGCCACGCTTGCAGCATGATCGTCTTGCCCTGAATGCCGGCCAGCGGCGCGATGCGCTGCCAGATTTCTTCAGTGATGAACGGCATGAACGGGTGCGCCAGGCGCAGCGCAACTTCCAGGACGCGCACCAGTGTGCGACGGGTGCCGCGCTGACGTTCAACCGGCGCGTTCTCGTCCCACAGCACAGGCTTGGACAGTTCCAGGTACCAGTCGCAGTATTGGTTCCAGATGAATTCGTACAGCGCTTGCGCGGCGAGGTCGAAACGGAACTGATCCAGTTGACGGGTCACTTCGGCTTCGGTGCGTTGCAGTTGCGAGATGATCCAGCGATCCGCCAGCGACAGCTCGTAGGCTTCGCCGTTCTGGCCGCAGTCTTCGCCCTTGTCCAGAACATAACGCGCGGCGTTCCAGATCTTGTTGCAGAAGTTGCGATAGCCTTCGACGCGGCCCATGTCGAACTTGATGTCGCGACCGGTGGAAGCCAGCGAGCAGAAAGTGAAGCGCAGGGCGTCGGTGCCGTAGCTGGCGATGCCGTCGGCGAACTCGTCGCGGGTCTGCTTCTCGATCTTCTTCGCCATTTTCGGCTGCATCATGCCCGAGGTGCGTTTCTGCACCAGCGCTTCAAGCTCGATACCGTCGATGATGTCCAGCGGGTCGAGGACGTTACCCTTGGACTTGGACATCTTCTGGCCCTGACCATCACGCACCAGACCGTGTACATAGACGGTCTTGAACGGCACCTGCGGGGTGCCGTCCTCGTTCTTGATCAGGTGCATGGTCAGCATGATCATCCGGGCAACCCAGAAGAAAATGATGTCGAAACCGGTCACCAGCACGTCGGTGGAGTGGAATTTCTTCAGGAACTCGGTCTTTTCCGGCCAGCCGAGGGTGGAGAACGTCCACAGGCCCGCGCTGAACCAGGTGTCGAGCACGTCGTTGTCCTGTTGCAGCACAACGTCCGGGCCGAGGTTGTGCTTGGCACGCACTTCGGCTTCGTCGCGACCGACGTAGACCTTGCCCGACTCGTCGTACCAGGCCGGAATCCGGTGCCCCCACCACAGCTGACGGCTGATGCACCAGTCCTGGATGTCGCGCATCCACGAGAAGTACATGTTTTCGTACTGTTTCGGCACGAACTGGATGCGACCGTCTTCAACGGCAGCAATCGCTGGCTCGGCCAGCGGTTTGGTCGACACATACCACTGGTCGGTCAGCCACGGCTCGATGATGGTGCCGGAGCGATCGCCTTTCGGCACTTTCAGCGCGTGATCGTTGACGCTGACCAGCAGGCCGGCGGCGTCGAACGCAGCCACGATCTGCTTGCGCGCTTCGAAACGCTCGAGACCGGCGAATTCAGCCGGGATCTTGCCGTCGATGCTGTCGTTCAGCGTGCCGTCGAGGTTGAACACCTGGGCCGCTGGCAGCACGTTGGCGTTCTTGTCGAAGATGTTCAGCAACGGCAGGTTGTGGCGCTTGCCGACTTCGTAGTCGTTGAAATCGTGAGCCGGGGTGATTTTCACGCAGCCGGTGCCAAATTCAGGGTCGCAGTAATCGTCGGCGATGATCGGGATGCGGCGGCCAAGCAGTGGCAGCTCGACAAACTTGCCGATCAGGGCTTTGTAGCGCTCATCGTTCGGGTTAACCGCGACGGCGGAGTCGCCGAGCATGGTTTCCGGGCGGGTGGTCGCGACGATCAGGAAATCGTTGCCTTCAGCGGTTTTCGCGCCGTCGGCCAGTGGGTACTTGAGGTTCCACAGGAAACCTTTCTCGTCGTGGTTTTCCACTTCGAGGTCGGAAATCGCCGTGTGCAGCTTGGTGTCCCAGTTGACCAGACGCTTGCCGCGGTAGATCAGGCCGTCCTCGTGCAGGCGCACGAAGGCCTCTTTGACCGCTTCCGAGAGACCGTCGTCCATGGTGAAGCGCTCGCGGCTCCAGTCCACGGACGAACCGAGGCGGCGGATCTGACGGCTGATGTTGCCACCGGACTGATCCTTCCACTCCCAGACTTTCTCGAGGAATTTTTCGCGGCCCAGGTCATGACGGTTCTGGCCGGTGGCTTCCAGTTGACGCTCCACCAGCATCTGCGTGGCGATACCGGCGTGGTCGGTGCCCGGCTGCCACAGGGTGTTGCGACCCTGCATGCGGCGGAAACGGATCAGGGCGTCCATGATCGCGTTGTTGAAACCGTGACCCATGTGCAGGCTGCCGGTGACGTTCGGCGGCGGGATCATGATGGTGTAGGAATCGCCCGCGCCTTGCGGTGCGAAATAGTTCTCGGACTCCCAGGTGTTGTACCAGGAAGTTTCAATGGCGTGCGGCTGGTAGGTCTTATCCATGCGCGGCGGGACCCTATTGGCATTTATTCAGGAAAAGCCGGGAAGTATAGCCGCGAGGACAGCTGCAAGCTACAAGCCACCGCAAGCTGCAAGAGGAGGGTGGCAGGTACGTTTGGGCTTTAGCTTTGGCTTGCAGCTTAAAGCTTGCCGCTCGTAGCTGCGGCGAGCAGCCGTTCCATCCGCGCGTCGAGGCGGCGTTTGATTTCGGTTTCGATGTGCGGCGCGAAGTCGTCAATCACGTCTTGCATGATCAATTGCGCGGCGGCGCGCAGTTCGCTGTCCAGGTGGAGCAGGGCGTCCGGGCCCTTGGCAGCGGGCGCGGCAGGTTGTGCAGCGGGTGCAACGGGGGCGGGAGGTGGTTCGACGGCTGGCGGTTCGCTGACGACCGGGTCGAACAACATCGGAATCTGTTCCTGTTCGCCTTCATCGACCGTATCGGTCAGCAGCGGCGGTTGCAGGTTGTCATCGCCGAGCAACTGGCGGATCGATTCGAGATCGTCCAGCAGGTGCGCAGACTTTTGCAGCGGTTTTGGAGTGTCCATCGGCGTACTCAGAGTCGCTGTAAACGGTGGTCTTGCAGAGGATAGCCCTGTTCGCGGTAGAAACGGAAACTCTCCCGTGCCGCCGCGCGAATCGTCGGATCTTCCACCACCACCTCCGCCACGCGGGCGAATTTGCTGGCGAAGGCCGGGACTTTCAGGTCGAGATTGACCAGCAGGTCCTGATGTTGACCGCAGTCGTCACCCAGGCCCAATACGATCAAGCCGTCCGGTTCGCTGTCGGCGGGACCGTGCGGCACGAAGCTTTCGCCCTTGAACGCCCACAGGCGCGCATCGAGATCATCACGCTGGGCAACATCGCTGCAATGCAGATAGATGCGGTGGCCCATGCGCCAGGCTTTCTCGGTGAGCTTGCAGGCAAAATCCAGGCGCGCGGACGGATCGGCGCTGGGCAGGATATAAAAGTCGACTTTGGTCATTACGGTTCCTGATGTGCGGGCGGCGCCACCGTTCAGTGACGCCGCCGCACGTCATCGGTTTCAGGCTTTGGCGCGGTCCAGCAGGTACTGGGTCAGCAGTGGAACCGGACGGCCGGTGGCGCCCTTGTCCTTGCCGCCGCTGGTCCAGGCGGTGCCGGCGATGTCCAGGTGCGCCCAGTTCAGGTTCTTGGTGAAGCGCGACAGGAAGCACGCGGCGGTGATGGTGCCGGCCTTCGGCCCGCCAATGTTGGCGATGTCGGCGAACGGGCTGTCCAGTTGCTCCTGATACTCGTCGAACAGCGGCAGTTGCCAGGCGCGGTCGTCAGCGGTTTTACCGGCGCTGAGCAGTTGCTCGATCAGTTCGTCGTTGTTGCCCAGCAGGCCGGAAGTGTGTGCACCCAGTGCCACGACGCAGGCGCCGGTCAGGGTCGCAATGTCGATCACCGCTTGCGGCTTGAAGCGCTCGGAATAGGTCAGCGCGTCGCACAGCACCAGACGGCCTTCGGCGTCGGTGTTGAGGATTTCCACGGTCTGGCCGCTCATGGTGGTGACGATGTCGCCCGGACGCGAAGCGTTGCCGCTCGGCATGTTTTCGGCGCAGGCGAGGATGCACACCAGGTTGATCGGCAGTTTCAGCTCAAGCACGGCACGCAGGGTGCCGAACACGCTGGCGGCGCCGCCCATGTCGTATTTCATCTCGTCCATGCCGGCGCCCGGCTTCAGGCTGATGCCGCCGGTGTCGAAAGTGATGCCTTTACCGACCAGTGCGTATGGCTTCTCGGACTTCTTGCCACCGTTGTACTGCATGACGATCAGGCGCGGCGGCTGGGCGCTGCCCTGGCCGACGGCGTAGAACGAGCCCATGCCCAGGGATTTGATCTTCTTCTCGTCGAGGACTTCGACTTTCAGATCCTTGAATTCCTTGCCGAGGTTCTTGGCTTGTTCGCCGAGGAACGTCGGGTGGCAGATGTTCGGTGGCAGGTTACCCAGATCACGGGTGAAGGCCATGCCGTTGGCGATCGCGGTGGCGTGGTTCACGGCGCGTTGCACTTCGGCTTGAGCAGCCTTGATGGTCAGCAGGGTGATTTTCTTCAGGGCGCGCGGTTCGGCTTTCTGGCTCTTGAACTGGTCGAAGGTGTATTTGCCGTCCACCAGGGTTTCCGCCAGCAGACGGGTCTTGCCGTAGCTGTCGCGGTTTTTCACGATGACTTCATCCAGCGCCAGCACGGCATCGCTGCCGCCCAGGCCTTTGAGGGTGTTGAGGATGCCGGCTACGATTTTGCGGAACGGACGGTCGCCGAGTTCTTCATCCTTGCCCACGCCGACCAGCAGCACGCGCTCGGCTTTCAGGTTCGGCAGGCTGTGCAGCAGCAGGCTCTGGCCGACCTTGCCGGCCAGATCGCCACGCTTGAGTACGGCGCTGATCGCGCCACCGCTCAACTCGTCGACCTGTCTGGCGGCGGTGCCGAGTTTGCGGCCTTCGCCGACGGCAACCACCAGGGTGGCGGTTTTCAACGTTTCTGGGCTAACGCTTTTTACAACCAGTTCCATGTCCGGATCCCTGAATGAATGGTCAACACGCAGGCGTTCGACGGTGTCCGCAGCCGCCTGCTTATAGATAGAAGAGGCGCAGGCCAAAGCCTGCGACAAGGGCCGCAGTTTGAACCTCGCTCCCCGCGCCTGACAACCCTCGGTTGTACGATCTTCAACGTATTACGCGTGCGGATGAGTGTGCGCAGTGACAGGCGCCCTCAATCACAGGATAATGCCGCATCTTTTTTCGACGGCTCTGCGTTGCGGGCCGGTCGAAGTGTTTGCTTGTTTGGCCGCCTTAGCCTGACAACCCTGGAGTGTCTGGTTTGATCGTCTTCCGTTATCTGTCCCGCGAAGTCCTGTTGACCCTCAGCGCCGTGAGTGCCGTGCTGCTGGTCATCATCATGAGCGGTCGCTTCATCAAATACCTGTCCCAGGCCGCTGCCGGCCAGCTCGATCCGGGCTCGCTGTTCCTGATCATGGGTTATCGCCTGCCGGGCTTTCTGCAGCTGATCCTGCCGCTGGGCCTGTTCCTCGGGATCCTGCTGGCTTACGGTCGGTTGTACCTGGAAAGCGAAATGACCGTGCTCTCGGCCACCGGCATGAGCCAGCAGAAGCTGTTTCGCATGACCCTGTTCCCGGCCACGCTGGTCGCGCTGGTGGTGGCCTGGCTGAGCCTGGGCCTGGCCCCGCAAGGCGCCAACCAGTTCCAGTTGCTGCTGAACAAGCAGGACGCCCTGACCGAATTCGATACCCTCGAACCGGGCCGCTTCCAGGCCCTGCGCGATGGTACCCGGGTGACCTACACCGAAACCCTGAGCGACGATCGCGTCAACCTCGGCAGTGTGTTCATCTCGCAGAAAAACCTCGGTGCCGATCAGAAGGATCGCGGCATTTCCGTGCTGGTGGCCGAGAAGGGTCGTCAGGAAGCACGTCCGGATGGCACCCGTTACCTGATTCTCGACAATGGCTACCGCTATGACGGCAGCCCGGGTCAGGCTGATTATCGGGCGATCCACTACGAAACCTACGGCGTACAGTTGCCCAAGCCGGAAGTCAGCGAAGAGGTGACAGACCGCGATGCGATGGCGACGTCGACTCTGCTGGGCAGCGATGACATTCGCTCGAGGGCCGAGCTGCAATGGCGCCTGTCCCTGCCACTGCTGGTCTTTATCGTGACCCTGATGGCGGTGCCGCTGTCGCGCGTCAACCCGCGTCAAGGGCGTTTCCTCAAGCTGCTGCCGGCGATTCTTCTTTATATGGCTTACCTGACCATCCTGATTGCCGCTCGCGGCGCCCTTGAAAAGGGCAAGTTCCCGCCGGCCCTGGGCTTGTGGTGGGTGCACGCGATCTTCCTGGTCATTGGCCTCGGCCTGTTGTACTGGGAACCTCTGCGCCTGAAGCTGGCCAGCCGTCGTTCCGCTGCGCTGGAGGTGGCTCGTGGTTAAACTCGACCGCTACATCGGCAGCAGTGTGTTCGTGGCGATCATCGCCGTGCTGGCTATCATTCTGGGCCTGGCGACGCTGTTCGCCTTCATCGACGAGATGGGCGATGTCAGCGAAACCTACACGCTGGTCGATGTCCTGAGCTTTGTATTGCTGACCGCGCCACGCCGTCTCTACGAAATGCTGCCGATGGCGGCGTTGATCGGCTGTCTGATCGGCCTCGGCAGTCTGGCCAGCAGCAGCGAACTGACGGTCATGCGTGCGGCCGGTGTGTCCATCGGGCGCATCGTCTGGGCGGTGATGAAACCGATGTTCGTCCTGATGCTGGCGGGCGTGCTGATCGGCGAATACGTTGCGCCGGCCACCGAGAGCATGGCCCAGGCCAACCGCTCGCTGGCCCAGGGCAGTGGCGACGCGCAGAGCGCCAAGCACGGTATGTGGCACCGTCAGGGTGACGAGTTCATCCACATCAACGCCGTGCAACCCAACGGCCTGTTGTATGGCGTGACCCGTTATCAATTCGACAAGGAGCGTCATCTGCTGAGTTCGAGTTTTGCCAAAAAGGCCGAGTTCGACGGCACTTACTGGGAACTCTCCGATGTCGCGACCACTGTGTTTCATGAGCGCAGCACTGAAGTCCTGAATGCGCCGACCGAACGCTGGAATGTTGCCCTGAGCCCGCAATTGCTCAGCACCGTAGTGATGGCGCCTGAATCGCTGTCGATCAGCGGTCTGTGGGGGTACATCCACTATCTGGCCGAGCAGGGCCTGAGCAACGGTCGTTACTGGCTGGCATTTTGGGTCAAGGTGTTGCAGCCGCTGGTCACCGCTGCCCTGGTGCTGATGGCGATTTCCTTCATCTTTGGCCCGTTGCGTTCCGTGACCCTGGGCCAGCGGGTCTTCACCGGCGTGCTGGTCGGGTTTACCTTCCGCATCGTTCAGGATCTGCTGGGGCCTTCAAGCCTGGTATTCGGTTTCTCGCCGCTGTTCGCGGTGCTGGTGCCGGCCGGCGTGTGTGGGCTGGCGGGTGTCTGGCTGCTGCGACGGGCCGGTTGATGGCCCTGTTGTTGTCAGTGCCTTGACTTTGAAAACGCCTCGGTCGACAGATAGGGGCGTTTTCGTATGCAATCCGGGTGACAGGCGAACGTGACGCTTGCGTCGTGTATCAGGTACAATTCCCGGCTATTTTTCGGCGGGCCAAGCCTGCAGCCTTTTTGAGTGTTGATCCGTGAGTGATTTGAGTCATATCCGCAATTTCTCCATCATCGCCCACATTGACCATGGCAAGTCGACGCTGGCTGACCGTTTCATCCAGATGTGCGGTGGCCTGGCCGAGCGTGAAATGGAAGCCCAGGTACTGGATTCCATGGATCTGGAGCGCGAACGCGGGATCACCATCAAGGCCCACAGCGTTACCCTCTATTACAAAGCCAAAGACGGCGTTACCTACCAGCTGAACTTCATTGACACCCCGGGCCACGTCGACTTCACCTACGAAGTCAGCCGTTCCCTGGCGGCGTGTGAAGGTGCCTTGCTGGTGGTCGACGCGGGTCAGGGCGTTGAAGCCCAGTCCGTGGCCAACTGCTACACCGCCATCGAGCAGGGCCTCGAGGTCATGCCGGTGCTGAACAAGATCGACCTGCCACAGGCCGAGCCTGATCGCGTCAAAGACGAGATCGAAAAGATCATCGGCATTGACGCCACCGACGCCGTCACCTGCAGCGCCAAGACGGGCCTGGGTGTCGACGAAGTGCTCGAGCGTCTGGTCGCCACCATTCCTGCGCCGACCGGCAATATCGAAGATCCGCTGCAAGCGCTGATCATCGACTCCTGGTTTGACAACTACCTGGGCGTTGTCTCCCTGGTGCGTGTGCGGCATGGCCGCGTGAAGAAGGGCGACAAAATCCTCGTCAAGTCCACCGGTAAGGTGCACCTGGTCGACAGCGTCGGTGTGTTCAACCCGAAACACACCGCCACCGCTGACCTGAAGGCCGGCGAAGTGGGCTTCATCATCGCCAGCATCAAGGACATTCACGGTGCACCGGTCGGTGACACCCTGACCCTGAGTTCGACCCCGGATGTCCCGGTACTGCCCGGCTTCAAGCGCATCCAGCCACAGGTTTACGCCGGTCTGTTCCCGGTCAGCTCCGACGACTTCGAGGACTTCCGCGAAGCCCTGCAGAAGCTGACCCTCAACGACTCGTCGCTGCAATACACCCCGGAAAGCTCCGACGCCCTGGGCTTCGGTTTCCGTTGCGGCTTCCTCGGCATGCTGCACATGGAGATCATCCAGGAGCGCCTCGAGCGCGAATACGACCTGGATCTGATCACCACGGCACCGACGGTAATTTTCGAGCTGGTGCTGAAAACCGGTGAAACGATTTACGTCGACAACCCGTCGAAGCTGCCAGACGTCTCGGCGATCGAGGACATGCGCGAGCCGATCGTGCGCGCCAACATCCTCGTGCCGCAGGAGCACCTGGGCAACGTCATCACCCTGTGCATCGAGAAGCGCGGCGTTCAAGTCGACATGCTGTTCCTCGGCAATCAGGTACAGGTCACTTACGACCTGCCGATGAACGAAGTGGTCCTGGACTTCTTCGACCGTCTCAAATCCACCAGCCGCGGCTATGCTTCGCTGGATTACCATTTCGATCGTTACCAATCGGCTAATCTGGTGAAACTGGACGTGCTGATCAACGGTGACAAGGTCGATGCCCTGGCGTTGATCGTGCACCGTGACAACTCGCACTTCAAAGGTCGCCAGTTGACCGAGAAGATGAAAGAACTGATTCCTCGTCAGATGTTCGACGTAGCGATCCAGGCCGCCATCGGTGGTCAGATCGTCGCCCGGACAACCGTCAAGGCGCTCAGAAAGAACGTATTGGCCAAATGCTACGGCGGTGACGTAAGCCGTAAGAAGAAACTGCTTGAGAAGCAAAAGGCCGGTAAGAAACGCATGAAGCAGGTCGGCAACGTGGAAATTCCACAAGAAGCCTTCCTTGCCGTGCTCAGGTTGGAATAGTCAGGTCCTATGTCACTAAATTTCCCGCTGTTGCTGGTCATCGCCGTGTTCGTCTGCGGCCTGTTGGCGTTGCTCGATCTGCTGTTCCTGGCGCCGCGTCGGCGTGCTGCCATTGCCTCTTATCAAGGCAGTGTCAGCCAGCCCGAACCCGTGGTGGTCGAAAAGCTGAACAAAGAGCCGCTGCTGGTTGAATACGGCAAGTCGTTCTTCCCGGTGTTGTTCATCGTGCTGGTGCTGCGTTCGTTCCTGGTGGAACCGTTCCAGATCCCTTCCGGTTCGATGAAACCTACCCTGGACGTTGGCGACTTCATTCTGGTGAACAAGTTTTCTTACGGGATCCGCCTGCCGGTGATCGACAAGAAAATCATCGAAGTCGGTGATCCACAGCGTGGCGATGTCATGGTGTTCCGCTATCCAAGCGACCCGAACGTCAACTACATCAAGCGTGTAGTCGGCCTGCCGGGCGACACGGTGCGTTACACCGCTGACAAGCGTCTGCTCGTCAACGGCGAGTCGATTGCCGAGCAATTGGTCGGCTCCGAGCCGGGCACGCTGGGCAGCGCAGAGCTCTACAAGGAAAAACTCGGTGCCGCCGAGCACTTGATCCGCAAGGAAATGAGCCGCTACCGCGCGACCCCGGACCGTTCGTGGACAGTGCCGGCCGGGCACTACTTCATGATGGGCGACAACCGCGACAACTCGAACGACAGTCGTTACTGGGATGATCCGAACATTCCCAAGGATCTGCTGGGCATGGTTCCCGACCAGAATATCGTCGGCAAAGCCTTCGCTGTCTGGATGAGCTGGCCGGAACCGAAACTCAGCCACCTGCCGAATTTCTCGCGGGTTGGCCTGATCAAGTAATCAATCACGGCGCTGTTGACCACAGCGCCGAATGCATTTCTGGAGTCGACACAAATCGGCGCCAGGGCATGAAGCCACGATATTCAGGACGTCATTTTTGAACACAGCGTTAATTGTCCCAGGCCTGCGCCGTACCCCGGCGATGGCGGTGGAATCCAGCCACGAACTCAGCGTGGGTAAACCGTGAGCGTTTCTCTAAGCCGTCTCGAGCGCCAGCTCGGTTACACCTTCAAGGATCAGGAGCTGATGCTCCTGGCCCTCACGCACCGCAGCTTTGCCGGGCGTAACAACGAGCGCCTGGAATTCCTCGGCGATGCCATCCTTAATTTCGTCGCCGGCGAGGCGCTGTTCGATCGCTTCCCGCTGGCCCGCGAAGGCCAGTTGTCGCGTTTGCGCGCACGCCTGGTGAAAGGTGAGACGCTGGCCGTACTGGCGCGCGGTTTCGACCTTGGCGATTACTTGCGACTGGGATCCGGTGAGTTGAAAAGCGGCGGCTTCCGTCGCGAGTCGATTCTGGCCGATGCCCTCGAAGCCTTGATCGGTGCGATCTATCTCGACGCCGGCATGGAAATGGCGCGCGAACGCGTTCTGGCCTGGCTGGCTGGCGAGTTCGAAGGCCTGACGCTGGTCGACACCAACAAGGATCCCAAGACCCGCCTGCAGGAACATCTGCAATCGCGTGGTTGCGAACTGCCACGCTACGAAGTGGTGGATATCCAGGGTGAACCGCACTGCCGAACCTTCTTCGTCGAATGCGAAGTGGTCTTACTGAATGAAAAAAGCCGGGGTCAGGGTGTAAGCCGTCGCATTGCCGAACAGGTAGCGGCCGCCGCAGCACTGATTGCCCTGGGCGTGGAGAATGGCAATGACTGATACAAACGCAACTCGCTGTGGCTACGTTGCCATCGTCGGCCGTCCCAACGTCGGCAAGTCGACGCTGCTGAACCACATCCTCGGCCAGAAGCTGGCGATCACCTCGCGCAAGCCGCAGACCACCCGTCACAACATGCTCGGAATCAAGACCGAGGGTGACGTGCAGGCGATCTACGTCGACACCCCCGGCATGCACAAGGGGGGCGAAAAGGCCCTGAACCGCTACATGAACAAGACCGCTTCGGCGGCGTTGAAAGACGTCGACGTGGTGATCTTCGTGGTCGACCGCACCAAGTGGACCGAAGAAGACCAGATGGTCCTGGAGCGCGTGCAGTACGTGACCGGCCCGCTGATCGTTGCGCTGAACAAGACCGACCGCATCGAAGACAAGGCCGAGCTGATGCCGCACCTGTCGTGGTTGCAGGAACAGCTGCCGAACGCGCAGATCATCCCGATTTCCGCGCAGCACGGGCATAACCTCGAAGCGCTGGAAAAGGTCATTGCCGATCATCTGCCGGAGAACGATCACTTCTTCCCGGAAGACCAGATCACCGACCGCAGCAGCCGTTTCCTTGCCGCCGAACTGGTGCGCGAGAAAATCATGCGCCAGATGGGTGCCGAGCTGCCGTACCAGATCACCGTCGAGATCGAAGAGTTCAAGCAGCAGGGCAAAACCCTGCACATTCACGCGCTGATCCTCGTTGAGCGTGACGGGCAGAAGAAGATCATCATTGGCGACAAGGGCGAGCGCATCAAACGCATCGGCACCGAAGCGCGCAAGGACATGGAGCTGCTGTTCGACTCCAAGATCATGCTCAACCTGTGGGTCAAGGTGAAGGGCGGCTGGTCCGACGACGAGCGTGCACTGCGTTCGCTGGGTTACGGCGACCTGTAATCACCGATCCAGAGAACACCGATACCCACTGTGGGAGCGAGCTTGCTCGCGAAGAGGATGTAACATTCAGCATTGATGTTGACTGTCACACCGAATTCGCGAGCAAGCTCGCTCCCACATTGGTTTTTGGGGTGAATATAAAGCCGCGTTTTTATCAATGAGAACTCCATGTCCTCAACACCACCTCCCGCCCAACCCGCCTACGTCTTGCATTCTCGCGCCTACCGCGAAACCAGCGCCTTGGTGGATTTCCTCACGCCGCAAGGGCGGCTGCGGGCGGTGTTGCGCAGTGCACGGGGCAAGGCCGGGACGTTGGCGCGGCCGTTCGTGCCGCTGGAAGTGGAGTTTCGTGGCAAGGGTGAACTGAAGAATGTCGGGCGCATGGAAAGTGCCGGCAATGCGACCTGGATGGTCGGCGAGGCGCTGTTCAGCGGCCTCTATCTCAACGAATTGCTGATCCGTCTGCTGCCGGCTGAAGATCCGCACCCTGGCGTGTTCGATCATTACGCGGCGACCTTGTTGGCTCTGGCCGAGGGCCGACCGCTGGAGCCGTTGCTGCGCTCCTTCGAGTGGCGGTTGCTCGACGATCTCGGTTACGGCTTTGCCCTGAACACCGACATCCATGGCGAGTCTGTCGCGCCAGACGGTCTCTATCGTCTGCAAGTCGATGCTGGTCTTGAGCGAGTCTTTCTGTTGCAGCCAGGCCTGTTCAACGGCACCGAGCTGCTGGCCATGGCCGAAGCCGACTGGTCCGCCCCCGGCGCACTGTCTGCCGCCAAGCGCTTGATGCGTCAGGCACTGGCGGTGCATCTGGGCGGCCGTCCGCTCGTGAGCCGCGAACTGTTTCGCAAGCCCTGATCACCCCGTATGCTGTGCGCCGAATCTCTCATTTCAGGAGCGCACCCGTGACCACCAGCAATCGCATTCTTCTTGGCGTGAACATCGACCACGTCGCCACCCTGCGTCAGGCCCGTGGCACGCGCTACCCGGACCCGGTCAAGGCGGCACTGGACGCGGAAGAGGCGGGCGCCGACGGCATCACCGTGCACCTGCGCGAAGACCGCCGGCACATTCAGGAACGCGATGTCTTGCTGCTCAAGGACGTGCTGCAGACCCGCATGAACTTCGAAATGGGTGTCACCGAAGAAATGATGGCGTTCGCTGAGCGCATCCGCCCGGCGCATATTTGCCTGGTGCCGGAAACCCGTCAGGAGCTGACCACCGAAGGCGGTCTGGATGTAGCGGGGCAGGAGGAACGCATCAAGGCAGCGGTTGAGCGTCTGTCGAAGATGGGTAGCGAAGTGTCGCTGTTCATTGATGCCGACGAGCGTCAGATTGCCGCGTCGAAGCGCGTTGGCGCACCGGCAATCGAGCTGCACACCGGGCGTTATGCCGATGCCGAAACACCGACCGAGGTCGCTGAAGAATTGAAGCGGGTGGCGGACGGTGTGGCGTTTGGTCTGGCGCAGGGCCTGATCGTCAACGCCGGGCATGGCCTGCACTATCACAACGTTGAAGCCGTGGCAGCGATCAAGGGTATCAACGAACTGAACATCGGCCATGCGCTGGTGGCACATGCGTTGTTCGTCGGCTTCAAGTCCGCTGTGTCCGAGATGAAAGCGCTGATTCTGGCTGCCGCCAAGCACTAAGCAACCACACAAAACCCCTGTAGGCGCGAGCAGGCTCACGCCTACAATTGATTTGGGGTGTTGGTTAAAGCGGGGCAGGCTCTTGAGCCGGTTTGGATTTGTCGATCCCCGGCACGTGCAGATTGCCCTCGGCCACCTGATCGCCTTCAAGCTGCGGCTGGGTCACCCAGGTGAGGATGTCGTAGTAGCGGCGGATGTTCGCCACGAAATGCACTGGCTCGCCACCGCGGGCGTAACCGTAGCGGGTCTTGCTGTACCACTGCTTCTGCGACAGGCGCGGCAGGATCTTCTTCACATCCAGCCATTTATCCGGGTTCAACCCTTCCTTGGCCGTCAGTTTGCGTGCGTCATCGAGGTGACCGCTGCCAACGTTGTACGCCGCCAGTGCAAACCAGGTGCGGTCCGGTTCCTTGATCGAATCGTCGAGCTGATCCTTCATATACGCCAGGTACTTGGCGCCGCCCATGATGCTCTGCTTCGGATCGAGGCGGTTGGACACGCCCATCGCCTGCGCCGTGTTCTGGGTCAGCATCATCAACCCGCGCACACCGGTCTTGGACGTGACGGCCGGTTGCCACAGCGATTCCTGATAACCAATGGCCGCCAGCAGGCGCCAGTCGACTTTCTCTTTTTTCGCGTAGTTCTTGAAGTGTTGCTCGTACTTGGGCAAACGCTGCTGCAAGTGCTGGGCGAACGTGGTGGCGCCCATGTAGCCGAGGACATCGACGTGGCCGTAATAACGGTCTTTCAGGCGCTGCAGGGTGCCGTTCTTCTGCACCTTGTCGAGGTAGGCGTTGATCTCGTTGAGCAGGCTGTTGTCTTCGCCGGCGGCCACTGCCCAGCTCTGGCTGCGCGCGTCGCCGAGGTCGAAGGCCACGCGGATGTTGGTGAAGTACACCTGGTTCATCGCCACTTCATTGGAATCGACCAGGGTCAGGTCGATCTGACCTTCATCGACCATGCGCAACAGATCGACCACTTCCACCGCGTCGGATTCTTCGTACTCGATACCGGGAAATTTCTTTTTCAGTTCGGCCAGTTGTTCGGCGTGGGTGCTGCCTTTGAGCACCATGATCTTCTTGCCGACCAGATCGCCGGGATCGGTCGGCCGCGACTGGCCGTTGCGATAAATGATCTGCGGGGTGACTTCGAGGTAGGCGTGGGAGAACCGCACCTGCTTCTTGCGATCTTCACTGCTGACCAGGCCGGCCGCTGCCAGTACCGGGCCGTTCGGTTTACCGATCTGGTCGAACAAGTCGTCGAGGTTGTCGGCGGTCTCGATCTTCAGCTCGACCCCCAAATCGTCGGCGAAGCGCTTCACCAGCTCGTATTCGAAGCCGGTTTCACCGCTGCGATCCTGAAAGTAGGTGGCGGGGCTGTTACGGGTAATCACCCGCAGCACACCATCCTCCTTTACGCGCTCGAGTGTGTTGGGTTTATCAACACAACCACCGAGCATCAGGAAGAGTCCGGTTGCGATCAGCCATTTGGCGTACCGCGGACGCAAAGCCGTTGGGAAAAACATCTGCGCAGTATACGCAAACGGCTGCGGGCGCCATATCTCGACAGTGAAGGGCTTGTCTGCTAGAGATCACAAAACCGGACGAAACCCCGCAGAAATGGGGCTCAAGGGCATTTTGTTACAGTAAAAATAAGCCGGCGTTGCCCAGCCGATAAATCTGACTTCAAAGGCAGAAACACAGATTGATACCCGAGTGCAACCGTGCGTAGCGTTTCGGGTGATGTTGAGGGCGGTTTAGGCTAGAATGCACGGCCTCAAAGCACACCCCTTCCCGAGGCTGTCCCGAAGATGTTGATCCTGCGCGGCGCTCCTGCCCTTTCTGCCTTTCGCCACAGCAAACTCCTTGAGCAACTGAGCCAGAAGGTTCCAGCTGTCAGTGGCCTGTATGCTGAATTCGCTCACTTCGCCGAAGTCACCGGCGTCCTGACCGGCGACGAACAGCAGGTGCTTGCGCGCCTTCTGAAGTACGGTCCAAGCGTTCCGGTACAAGAGCCGACCGGCCGTCTGTTTCTGGTGTTGCCGCGTTTCGGCACCATCTCGCCATGGTCGAGCAAGGCCAGCGACATCGCCCGCAACTGCGGCCTGAGCAAGATCCAGCGCCTGGAGCGCGGCATCGCGTTCTACGTGGCCGGCCAGTTCAGCGACACCGAAGCGCAGCAGATTGCCGACGTGCTGCATGACCGCATGACCCAGATTGTCCTGGGCAATCTGGAACAGGCCGCCGGTCTGTTCAGCCACGCCGAACCGAAGCCGCTGACCGCGATCGACATCCTTGGTGGCGGCCGCGCCGCGCTGGAAAAGGCTAACACCGAGCTGGGCCTGGCCCTGGCCGAAGACGAGATCGACTATCTGGTCAACGCCTTCAACGGTCTCAAGCGCAACCCGCACGACATCGAACTGATGATGTTCGCTCAGGCCAACTCCGAGCACTGCCGCCACAAGATCTTCAACGCCAGTTGGGATATTGACGGCGAGAGCCAGGAAAAAAGCCTGTTCGGCATGATCAAGAACACCTATCAGATGCACAACGAAGGCGTGTTGTCTGCTTATAAGGACAACGCTTCGGTGATCGTCGGCAACGTCGCCGGCCGCTTCTTCCCGGATCCGGAAACCCGCCAGTACGGCGCGGTGCAGGAGCCGGTGCACATCCTGATGAAGGTTGAAACCCACAACCACCCGACTGCGATTGCCCCGTTCCCGGGCGCATCCACCGGTTCCGGTGGCGAGATCCGCGACGAAGGTGCAACCGGTCGCGGCGCCAAGCCAAAGGCCGGCCTGACCGGTTTCACCGTATCGAACTTGCAAATCCCGGGCTTCGAACAGCCGTGGGAAGTGCCGTACGGCAAGCCGGAGCGCATCGTTACCGCACTGGACATCATGATCGAGGGCCCGCTCGGCGGCGCCGCGTTCAACAACGAATTCGGCCGTCCGGCCCTGACCGGCTACTTCCGTACCTTCGAACAGTCGATCAGCACCCCGCACGGTGACGAGGTTCGCGGTTACCACAAGCCGATCATGTTGGCCGGCGGCATGGGCAACATCCGCGAAGAACACGTCAAGAAAGGCGAGATCGTGGTCGGCTCCAAGCTGATCGTGCTCGGCGGCCCGGCGATGCTCATCGGTCTGGGTGGCGGCGCCGCTTCTTCCATGGCCACTGGCACCAGCTCGGCAGATCTGGACTTCGCTTCCGTACAGCGTGAAAACCCTGAAATGGAGCGTCGCTGCCAGGAAGTCATCGACCGTTGCTGGCAGCTGGGCGACAAGAACCCGATCAGCTTCATCCACGACGTGGGTGCGGGCGGTCTGTCCAACGCCTTCCCGGAACTGGTCAACGACGGCGACCGCGGTGGCCGTTTCGAACTGCGCAACATTCCAAACGACGAGCCGGGCATGGCCCCGCACGAAATCTGGTCCAACGAATCCCAGGAGCGTTACGTTCTGGCGGTCGGCCCTGAAGACTTCGAGCGCTTCCAGGCGATCTGCGAACGCGAGCGCTGCCCGTTTGCAGTAGTCGGTGAAGCCACCGCCGAACCGCAACTGACCGTGACCGACAGCCACTTCGGCAACAACCCGGTGGACATGCCACTGGAAGTGTTGCTGGGCAAAGCCCCGCGCATGCACCGTTCGGTGGTTCGTGAAGCAGAACTAGGCGATGACTTCGATCCGTCGAACCTCGACATCACCGAGTCCATCGAACGCGTTCTGCATCACCCGGCCGTGGCGAGCAAGAGCTTCCTGATCACCATCGGCGACCGCACGATCACCGGCCTCGTGGCCCGTGACCAGATGGTTGGCCCATGGCAGGTTCCGGTGGCCGACGTTGCGGTCACCGCCACCAGCTTCGACGTCTACACCGGTGAAGCGATGGCGATGGGCGAGCGTACTCCGCTGGCTCTGCTGGACGCTCCGGCGTCGGGCCGCATGGCCATCGGCGAAACCCTGACCAACATTGCCGCTTCGCGCATCAACAAGATCTCCGACATCAAACTGTCGGCGAACTGGATGTCCGCTGCCGGTCACCCGGGCGAAGACGCACGTCTGTACGACACCGTGAAAGCGGTCGGCATGGAACTGTGCCCTGAGCTGGGCATCACCATCCCGGTGGGCAAGGACTCGATGTCCATGGCCACCCGCTGGAACGACAACGGCGAAGAAAAAACCGTGACCTCGCCGATGTCGCTGATCGTGACCGGTTTCGCGCCAGTGGCTGACATTCGTCAGACCCTGACCCCGGAACTGCGCATGGACAAGGGCACCACCGACCTGATCCTGATCGACCTCGGTCGCGGCCAGAACCGTATGGGCGCCTCGATCCTTGCGCAGGTTCACGGCAAGCTTGGCAAACACGCGCCGGACGTCGATGACGCCGAAGACCTGAAAGCCTTCTTCGCGGTGATCCAGGGCCTCAACGCCGACGGTCACTTGCTGGCTTACCACGACCGTTCCGACGGTGGTCTGCTGACTTCCGTGGTGGAAATGGCCTTTGCCGGCCACTGCGGTCTGAGCCTGAACCTCGACAGCGTTGCCGAGTCCTCGGCAGAAATCGCTGCGATCCTGTTCAACGAAGAACTGGGCGCCGTGATCCAGGTTCGTCAGGACGCAACGCCAGACATCCTCGCGCAATTCAGCGCGGCCGGTCTGGGCGACTGCGTGTCGGTGATCGGTCAGCCGATGAACAATGGCCAGATCAATATCACCTTCAACGGTGACACCGTGTTCGAAGGCCAGCGTCGTCTGCTGCAACGTCAGTGGGCCGAGACCAGCTACCAGATCCAGCGTCTGCGTGACAACGCCGACTGCGCCGAGCAAGAATTCGACGTGCTGCTGGAAGAAGACAACCCGGGCCTGAGCGTCAAGCTGAGCTACGACGTCAACCAGGACATCGCCGCGCCTTACATCAAGAAAGGCATCCGCCCACAGGTGGCCGTGCTGCGTGAGCAGGGCGTCAACGGTCAGGTGGAAATGGCCGCCGCGTTCGATCGCGCCGGTTTCAACGCGATCGACGTGCACATGAGCGACATTCTTGCTGGCCGTGTCGACCTGAACGAGTTCAAAGGTCTGGTGGCCTGCGGTGGTTTCTCCTACGGCGACGTGCTCGGCGCCGGTGAAGGCTGGGCCAAATCGGCACTGTTCAACAGCCGCGCCCGCGATGCGTTCCAGGGCTTCTTCGAGCGTAACGACAGCTTCACCCTCGGCGTGTGCAACGGTTGCCAGATGATGTCCAACCTGCACGAGCTGATTCCGGGCAGCGAGTTCTGGCCGCACTTTGTGCGCAACCGCTCCGAGCAGTTCGAAGCCCGCGTGGCGATGGTGCAGATCCAGGAATCGAACTCGATCTTCCTGCAGGGCATGGCCGGCTCGCGTATGCCGATCGCCATCGCTCACGGTGAAGGGCATGCCGAGTTCTCCAGCGAAGAAGCACTGCTGGAAGCTGATCTGTCGGGTTGCGTGGCGATGCGTTTCGTCGACAACCACGGCAAGGTCACCGAAGCCTACCCGGCCAACCCGAACGGTTCGCCGCGCGGGATCACCGGCCTCACCAGCCGCGACGGTCGCGTGACGATCATGATGCCGCACCCGGAGCGTGTGTTCCGCGCGGTGCAGAACTCGTGGCGTTCGGAAGACTGGACCGAGGATGCTCCTTGGATGCGCATGTTCCGTAACGCGCGCGTCTGGGTGAACTAAGGCCTGTGTACAAGCTGGCGTTTTTTGTTCCTGACAGTCATGTCGAGGTGGTCAAAGGGGCTGTGTTCGCTGCCGGTGGTGGGCGGATCGGTGACTATGACCACTGTGCTTGGCAGGTGCTTGGGTCTGGCCAGTTTCGACCGTTGGACGGCAGTCAGCCGTTCATTGGCGAGGCGGGGCATATTGAGCGGGTTGAGGAATGGAAGGTTGAGCTTGTGGTGGCGGATGAGTTGATCGTGGCTGTTGTGGCGGCGTTGAAGCTCAGTCATCCGTACGAGACGCCGGCTTATGAGGTGTGGCGGCTGGAAGATTTCTGAGTCTTTGGCCGCTGATAAAAGAACCGCTGAAAGTGATTTCAGCGGTTTTTTTTTGCCTGCTTTTTGCTGGTAATGCCAAAGCGCTATATAGGATGATCGAGTCATAACGACAAAAGGATTTCTCGCATGTTTCTTACCCGTCATCGTTTCACCGTATGTATGGCCTCGGTTGTTGCCGGAGGTTTTTTCAATCAAGTCAGAGCGGCAGAGACGATCAGCGATGCCTTCAATCGCGTGGACGTTCCTCATAAGCTGGACCTTAGTCGTTATGCTCGAACTGCGAACGGTATCCATGCCGCTGAAAGTATCCAAACGATAAGCCCTGCACTCGATTTCGACCCGATCTTCGGGCCTCCAGGGTCTGGATTTCCGGTCAATGGGGATAAGTCCAACGTCCTTTATAACGCTGTCATGACGATCTCTCAAGGTGCTGCAGGCATTAGTGCAGCCATCGAAAGTCTCGCTGCTGGCAGCAATGCCAATTTGAGCAGCGCCACACTGGCCGCCAGTTCGTCGGTAATGACCAGCATGCGTACAGCGATGCAGCAAATGGGCAGCGATAGCGGCTTGCGGGTGGGGCTTGATTCATCGCAGACCCCAGTTCTGGCGGCCACTGACGTTGCGAACACTGTTCGCAATCTGAACGATCCAAGCGCACCGGGCCGCGTATGGCTGCAAGGCATTGGCAGCTACGGCAAGCTCGACGGCGAACAGGGCAATTCCAGTTTTGAGCAACGAACGGCTGGCACTGTGCTGGGCGTGGATTGGTCGCTTTCGCCCGAATGGCGCATGGGCGTACTCGGTGGTTATTCTAAGACTGACCTCGACAGCCATAACTTCGAGGGCACGCTGCACAGTTGGCATGTCGGCGCGTACGCCATGCGCCAGGATGGGCCTCTGGCGTTACGCCTGGGGGCGGCTTACAGCGGCCATGACGGAGATAATAAGCGAACGGTTGAATTCGAAGGCTTCAGCGACCGGCCAAAAGGCAACTACGATGCCGACAGCCAACAAGCCTTTTCGGAACTGGGCTATTTGTTGGGCAGTGGCCGGCTCAACGTCGAGCCATTCGCCAATCTGGGGTACCAGCGTTATCACCGCGAAGGGTTCACTGAAAAAGGCGGCTTGGCCGCGTTGGCCGTGGACTCCCAGACCCAGGATAACTTCAGCAGCACGTTCGGCGTGCGACTGGCGCAGCTTAATCAGTTGCAGAACGGTATCAGCGTAACGCCGAGGGGTAGCCTTGGCTGGCGCCACACTTACGGCGACGTAGAAAGTGAAACCCGTCAGGCCTTTGTTTTGGGTGGCTCCGGGTTCAATGTCCAGGGCAGTGCTTTGGATCGCGACAGCCTGATAGTCGGGGCAGGTGTGGACGTCGGGATCTCTGCACGCCAAACCCTGAGTATTGGTTACAACGCCGAGGTGGGTAGCAATAGTCGTAATCAAGCGTTGACCGGGCAGTGGCAGATGAGTTTCTAGAGGCAAAATGTAAACCCGCGGAAAGCAAATTCTGCGGGTTTTTTGTTGGCCACGATTTGAGGGGTTAACTCATTTAACTGTGGGAGTTGGCTTGCCGGCGATGGCGCCCTTATAGGCGACCATGCTCTTGTTGACTGAGTGAATATCCATTTTTTTGGGTGCTGCGGCTGGCGGTTTCGCCCTTACGGCGACTCACTTTTTTACAAGCGCCCTCCGTGTCAGGCTACCTGTCGCCCTTATTGATTGACTCAAATAATCAAGAGGGCGAAGGTGAATAACCATGTCCAAAATGGGCAAACGCTACGACAACGACTTCAAAGATTGGGTCGTTCTGCAAATGATGCCGCCCCTCAATCGATCAGTGGCGGAACTTGCCGCTGCACTCAATCTCACGCCACAGTCACTGCGAAACTGGAGACAAATGGCTAGAGATAAAGGCTTGATCGTTCCGGGAAACGGCAAGACCAGTGACCAATGGTCTAGCGCCGATAAATTCAATGCCGTCATGGAAACCGCGCCGTTGAGCGAGGTCGAGATCTCTCAATACTGCCGAATCAAAGGCATTTACCCTGAGCAAATCCAACAGTGGCGAGTGGCATGCCAAAACGCTAATCCCGTTGTTGATCTCACCTCTCGAACTTCAAAAACGGCCGAGCAACGGCGCATCAAAATACTTGAGCGCCAACTGATTCAGTCTGATGCCAGTCGTGCAGAGGCGGTGGCGTTGCTGGAGCTCAGAAAAAAAGCCAATGCGATCTGGGGCAAGGACAAGGAAGACTGATCAACGCCTCTGATCGTACGCAAGCCATGAAGTTGATTGCCGACGCAGTGCTGAATGGCGCTCGTCGATATCGCGCTTGCAATGAACTGGGTCTGAGCCTGCGCACAGTTCAACGCTGGCAACACACTGAATGTGACGGGCGACAGCTGGCTCAACGTGCAGCTCCGGCTAACAAGCTCAATGATACGGAGCGTCAAGCGGTGCTGGATGCTGCCAATCAGGCTGGCTACGCCAGCCTGACCCCGCACCAAATCGTGCCTAAGCTGGCTGATGAAGGCATTTATCTAGCTTCGGAATCGACGTTTTATCGTGTGTTGAAAGCCGCCAATCAAAACGTCCGTCGCGGCCGGGCCAAAGCCCCAAAACGAAGAGTACTGACGACGCATCGCGCTGATGGCCCCAATCAGGTGTGGTGCTGGGATATCACCTGGTTGCCGAGCACAGTGAAGGGCCGTTTTTTCTACTGGTACATGGTCAAGGACGTCTACAGTCGCAAACTGGTCGCCAATGAAGTCCACGAAGTGGAGAGCGCCGAACACGCCTGTGAACTGCTCAGAAAGGGATGTTTACGCGAACAGACGGCAGGTCGTCCGCTGGTGTTGCACTCAGATAACGGACACGTGATGAGAGGTTCTTTGCTGCGTGAAAGCATGGTCGCGCTGGGCGTAGAGCCTTCTTTTAGTCGGCCAAGGGTGAGCAATGACAATGCTTACGCCGAAGCACTTTTTCGCACCGCAAAGTATTGCCCGCTTTGGCCGGATCAACCATTTGATACGGTCACTGATGCAAGGCTTTGGGTGCAGAATTTCATCGATTGGTACAACGAAGATCACCGCCACAGTGCCCTGAAATACGTCACGCCAAACCAACGGCACGAGGGCAAAGCAACCGCCCTATTACAAGCCAGGGCAGAGCTTTATGAGGATGCCAGGCGAACTAACCCAAGCCGGTGGAGCACTCGCACACGCAACTGGAAGCTGGCAGATGCCGTTTACTTAAATCCTGAGCGCCCTGAAATTAAGGGCGCAATGGACTAGCAACCGTAAGACCAAGGCGACAGTTACCTTGACACGTACCGAGCGCCTAAAAAAGTAAGCAAAAAACGCTTGCCCCAACGTTCGGCCCACTCGCTAAAGCTCGGGGTTCCTTCGCTCCGGGATTGATCCGGGCGCATCGCCTCCGGTTTGCTTCGCTGCACCTCCTCTCGATGTGTTCGACTTCGTCGAACGGTCGCTGCGCTCCCACCCCCGGATCAATCCCTCCACTCAGCCTGCCGACGGGGCCGGTGGATCAAGATCAAGAGCAGGCGAGCTGACACTCGGCCTATTGAGTGGTGAAGAGCGGGTGTTCGGCGTTGGTTTTGTGGTGGATTCGCCCCTCATCGGAACGCCGCCCGCCCAGCCCTCTCCCGAGGGAGAGGGGGCCGATTTCTGGGCTTTTCAGAATCTGAATTCGACTCGGTATTTCACGTCGGCGTACATCCACCAAACACCTCGGTCAGTCCCTTCTCCTCTGGGTGAGGGGGGGGAGGGGCTTTTGATCTGTTTCAGAATCTGAATTCGACTCGGTATTTCACGTCGGCGTACATCCACCAAACACCTCGGTCAGTCCCTTCTCCTCTGGGTGAGGGGAGGGTGAGGGGCTTTTGATCTGTTTCAGAATCTGAATTCGACTCGGTATTTCACGTCGGCGTACATCCACCAAACACCTCGGTCAGTCCCCTCTCCCTCTGGGAGAGGGTTAGGGTGAGGGTTTGTTTTTGGTTGTTTAATGATGTGTCGAATAACCAGAACGTTCCCACAAGGTTTTCAGGTTGTCCGTCGGACGCCCGCTCTCTAGGCTTTGTCTGTCGCTGCCAATTCAGCGACCGGGCGTGAGATCCCCGGAATGCTTGCAACTAGCGCCAACACCACGATAATTGGCGCCAGCTCAATCTGCTGCCTGTTTTATGGCGGCTGTGTGCGGGCAGACTTCGGTCTGGCCGGTTGCCTGCTCCGGTGGATCTCACCCTGCACATAGCTGCCACCTCTTCGCCGCGTGAGATCCGGCGAACGATGGCATCCCCACTTGCAGTAGCAGGAGTTGAACTTTGGACAAACTGATCCCCGACCCACCCCACGAAACCACCACCCCACTCGAAGAAGCCCTCCGCGCCGAAGACCAGGCCCGAAACCGCGAAGCCATCAAGCGCGCCCTCGACTTCTACCTGTGCCCCGAACCCGCAAAGCCCTGCCGACCGAGCACCATGTTCATGGTCCGCCCAGAGGTCGACACCGAAAGCCTGCTCGCCCACGCCTGCGAATCGTTAGCCTCGGCAAGCACCGCCGCCAGCAACTTCGCCAATGAGCTAAGCGGTTCGCAGCGCAGCACGGTATTAGGCATCCAGCAAATCGTCATGCTCGCCGAACTGGCGGTAAACCGAGCGCTGGATCGAGTCGACCCACAAACCTGACGTCCGCGTCATCGTTCATCGCCAGCAGGCTGGCTCCCACAATTGAAACGCACTCCCTTGTGGGAGCTGGCTTGCCAGCGATGAGGCATTAACAGGCGTCAGACGAGCTTCAGAGCGCAATCAAACCGGGGAATTTTCCTACCACTCTTTCAGGTTGTCCCTCGGAAGTCGCATCCATACCTTGATCTGTCTCTGGCAAACAGCGAG
Source organism: Pseudomonas monsensis (assembly GCF_014268495.2). Taxonomy (NCBI): domain Bacteria; kingdom Pseudomonadati; phylum Pseudomonadota; class Gammaproteobacteria; order Pseudomonadales; family Pseudomonadaceae; genus Pseudomonas; species Pseudomonas monsensis. The sequence continues at coordinate 1,432,341 of NZ_CP077087.1, forward strand.
CAGGGCAACAAGTTGCGTCGCTTTAGCCATCGACATGACTCTGAGGTTCAAAAATGGAATTGCTGCCCGTAGTCACTCCCCGTATCAACACGAATACTGCATTGGGGAAGGCATTGGTTTCGATGTTCAAATCAGTCGAAGCAGAATTGGCGCAGGAAAATGCCGATCCGGGGGCAGTCAAAATCATCGTCTTTGGTGGTTGCGCCGTACATCTCTACACAAATCATCGTATTTCCATGGATGTCGATGCGGAGATTTATGAAGCTTGCCTTCCGCCAGGGTTCGACCTTCAAGCGCTTCTTGCTCAAGTTCCGGAGCCTTTTATCGACGAACGCTCCGCTCGAGTGATGGAGCTGAACTACGACCTTCAATACAACACTAGTTTTGGCCCGATCCATGAAGACTACTGGGTGCGAAGTATTCCCATGACTGAGTTTCCGGAGACGTCCCCGCTCCAGATTCACATCGCTGCTCCGGTGGGTATTGCAATTACAAAACTTGGCAGGGCTACCGATCACGACGTTGCGGACATCAAGGCGCTTCTTAGAGCCGGTTTCATTCTGACGAGTGATTTCCGGCGTCTGGCATTGCAAGCAATTGATGTATATGTTGGCAACAAAGAGCAACCTGCCTCAGTGCTCTTCAATATCTTGCAGGACTACCTGGAGGAACCAGATGTCGAACTCTCTTGATGATCATGTCCTTTCTTCGGCATTGGATACGTTGGTCAGAAGACCGCTGGATCAAGCGGATGGGACGGCGCTGGTCGATGCAGCCAAAGAGGTCTGGTACTCAAAATCCGATCTTGAGAGTGAGATATCAACATTTCTCAAGTTTCACAGCGATGAAGTCGAGCTGCGGCGAGCGGCTTATCTGCTGGAGCGATTTACGCGTTTCGCATGTGTATCGGATAGTCGCGTGTTGGAAACGCTCCATGCACTCGAGCTTTTCAACGCCAAAACACCCAAGCAACACGTCGTTTCTCAACCAGCTGTTTTATTACGCAATCGCCGCGACGAGTTGGCGGTTGCTTGGGGGTTGACGGAAAGTCTGGGTTTGAAGATTCAGGCGCTCATGCCGTACCAGACTCGGCATTACGAGGCGGAACAGCGCGCAAGAATGCCCTGAACTTGAGCAGCATGAAAAAACCCGGCCAACGCCGGGTTTTTTGTATCAGTTGTTTCGAGTAGAGCCTGATGTAAAGGCTCAGACCTTGGCACTGACCTCGCTGCGATTGACCAACGCCTCCAGCGCTCCACTCAAACTCGCCGCCTTATCCCCCACCAGCAAATGCCAAACCCCACCCTCCAACTGGCTGACACCCTGACAACCCAGCTCTTTCAGCTGCGCCTCGGACAACGCCTTGCCATCCGCCAACAGCAAGCGAATCCGGCTCATGGCAATGCAATCCAGTTGCAGCACGTTGTCGCCACCACCCAGCGCATTCAGCCATTGCTGAGCTTCGGTGCCTGCGACCACAACCGCTTTCGGCTCTTCGACAACCGCAACAGGTTCAGCAAGAACCGCACGCCCCAAGGCCGGCATCGCCAAGCGAATCTCATCAGCAATGCTGTCGGCCAGCGGACCGACCACCACCTGCAAACTGCCACCCTTGCCCGGACGCACAACGGCCATCGCACCCAATGCTTTCAGGGCTGCATCGGACGCCTTGTTGCGATCCACCATTTCCAGTCGTAACCGTGTAGTGCAGGCACCGACAGTCACAAGGTTGTCTGCACCACCGAGTGCCTTGATGTAAGCCCCGGCGCGTTCGTTTTCCGCGAAAACCGCTTTTTCAGCCGTCGCCACATCCTCACGACCCGGCGTCTTCAAATTGAAGCGACGAATGCAGAAATCAAACACCGCGTAATACACCACGGCGTAAGCCAGCCCGACTGGAATCACCAACCAGCCATTGGTCGAGCGCCCCCAACCCAGCACCATGTCGATGAAGCCGCCAGAGAAGGTAAAACCCAAATGGATGTTCAGCGCATTGGTGATCGCCATCGACAACCCGGTCAGCAGCGCATGTAGCAGATACAGCAGTGGCGCCAAAAACATGAAGGCGAATTCAATCGGTTCGGTCACCCCGGTCAGGAATGATGTCAGCGCCATCGACAGGAAGATCCCGCCCATGACCTTGCGCCGCTCCGGCAGGGCGTTGCGGTACATCGCCAGACACGCGGCGGGCAGGCCGAAGATCATCATCGGGAACATGCCGGTCATGAACTGGCCGCCCTTCGGGTCGCCGGCGAAGTAGCGCGACAGGTCACCCGTCACCAGAGCACCGGTCGTTGGATCGGTGAAGTTGCCGAACACGAACCACGCCATGTTGTTGAGGATGTGGTGCAGGCCAGTAACGATCAGCAGGCGGTTGAACACGCCAAACACGAACGCGCCGATACTGCCGCTTTCCATCATCAGGCTGCCGAAGCTGTTGATGCCGTGCTGGATCGGCGGCCAGATGTAGCCGAACACCACGCCCAAACCGACGGCGGCGAAGCCAGTGACAATCGGCACAAACCGCCGGCCACCGAAGAATGCCAGGTATTCCGGCAGCTTGATGTCCTTGAAGCGGTTGTACAGCGCGCCGGCCATCAGGCCGCTGACGATCCCGGCGAGCATGCCCATGTTGATACTCGCGTCGAGCACCTTGAGCGTGGAGATCATTACCAGATAACCGATCACCCCGGCCAGGCCGGCGGTGCCGTTGTTGTCCTTGGCGAAACCGACGGCGATGCCGATGGCGAAGATCATCGCCAGGTTGGCGAAGATCACCTGACCGGCGTCGTGGATGATCGCGATGTTCAGCAGGTCGGTGTCACCCAGACGCAGCAGCAGGCCGGCGATCGGCAGGATCGCGATCGGCAGCATCAGCGCACGGCCGAGGCGCTGCAGGCCTTCGATGAAGAGTTGATACATGGTGCTTCTCCCTGCTCTTTATAGAGAGCTTGTTGTTAGTGCAGAGGCCAATGCTGGTGGCAGGCGTGACGCACCGCAGCGGCGCTGTTCAGTTTGAGCAGGTCATGGCTGAGGCGTTGGCATTCGGCCTCGTGCAACTGGCGCACGCGGTCCTTGATTTCACCGATCTGCACCGGGCTGACCGACAGTTCCGTCACGCCCAGGCCGATCAGTACCGGCGTCGCGAGCGGGTCGGAGGCGAGGGCGCCGCACACGCCGACCCAGCGCTTGTGCACTGCCGCGCCTGCGCAGGTCATGGCGATCAGGCGCAGCAGCGCCGGGTGTAAGGCATCGACCCGGGCGGCGAGGCCGGCATGGTCGCGGTCCATGGCCAGGGTGTATTGCGACAGATCGTTGGTGCCGATCGAGAGGAAGTCGGCATGTTCGGCGAGTTGTTCGGCTTGCAGCGCGGCGGCGGGGACTTCGATCATCACGCCGATTTCCGGGCGCTGGCTGATGTTCAGTTCCAGGCACAACGCATCGACGCGCTCACGAATGTGCAGCAGTTCGTCGACTTCGGTGACCATCGGCAGCAGGATCCGGCAGCGGCGCAGCGGGCTGACTTGCAGCAGTGCGCGCAGTTGCTGATCGAGGATTTCCGGGCGCGCCTGAGCCAGACGAATGCCACGCAGGCCGAGCACCGGGTTGGCTTCAATTGGCAACGGCAGGTAGTCGAGTTGCTTGTCGCCGCCGACGTCGATGGTGCGGATGATCACCGAGTGTTCGCCCATCGCATCCAATACGCCTTGATAGGCCGCACGCTGTTCTTCGACATCCGGCGCGGTCTGACGATCGACGAACAAAAACTCAGTCCGCAGCAGGCCGACGCCATCGGCGCCGTTTGCAAAGGCATCTGCCGCTTCACCGCTGGAGGCGACATTGGCGACGACTTCGATGTGCACGCCATTGCGGGTTTCGGCAGGCAGGTTAGCCTTGGCTTGTTGCGCGTCGCGACGTTGTTGGCGGTCGATCTGCGCCTGCTGAACTGCAGCCAAGCGTTCAGCGTTGGGGGACAGTTCCAGACGACCACCGTCGGCATCAAGCACGACCGGTTGACCTTGCGGCTGATCAAGCAGTGCCGAACCCAGAGCCACCATGCACGGCAAACCTTTGCCGCGAGCCAGAATCGCCACGTGCGACGTCGCGCCGCCTGCGGCCATGCACAAACCGGCAACACCCTGGGCGCTGAGTTGCAGCAGATCCGACGGCGTCAGTTCATGCGCAGCGACGATGGCGCCGGCCGGCACCTCGTAATGCCAGGCTTCGCCGAGCAGCGCGCGCAGCACGCGTTGCTTGAGGTCGCGCAGGTCATTGGCTCGTTCGGCCAGCAGCGCGCTGCCGGTGCGTTGCAGCACCTCGCACTGGGCATCGATCGACTGGCTCCAGGCGTGAGTCGCCGCTGCGCCTTGAACGATGGAATGCTGTGCAGCGTCGAGCAGGGCCGGGTCTTCGAGCAGCGCCAGATGCGCGGCGAAGATCGCCTCTTCGTCGACATTCTTGTGTTTTTTCGCTTGCGCGAGGGTGGCGTCGATTTCGCTGCGCACCTGATTCAGCGCCGCGTCGAGCACCTGCTGTTGCTGCAGCGGATCATGATTGCCCGCATCCGCCGGCAAACTGATCGTGTTCAGGCGAAACAGCGGCCCTGCGACCAGTCCCGGCGCAGCACATACACCGTGCAACACGCCAGCCTCGGGCGGGCGCTTAAGAGTGGCAACACTGACCGGCGCCGCCGCGTGATGATCATCCGGCAGCGCCGTGGCCAAGGCGCTGAGCAACGCTTGCAACGCCGCTTCGGCATCCGGCCCCTGACAACTGACGTGCACTTCGTCCTGTTCGCCAACCGCCAGGCCCATCAAACCGATCAGGCTGTTGCACGGAGCCGATTTGCCGGCGAAGTGCAACTGCGAGTGGCTTTTGAAACCTTGCGCAGTCTGCCGAATCAGCGCGGCCGGGCGTGCATGCAAACCGCCACGATGCGCCACCGACACCTGCCCATGCACCTCAGTCCCGCCAGGTTCTTCAACATTCGCTGCCGCACTGTTGCGTGCAATGATGTGCAGCAACGGGTCGCCGACCTTCACCGCTTTGAGGGTGATCGGGCGAACCTCGAAGTCTTGACTGTTGGTCAGGATCAACAGGCTGACCAGGCTTTTGCATTGCTGGCCGACCTTGTCCAGGTCGTAGCGCAACAACGGCTGCCCCTTGCTGACACGGGTGCCGTCCTTGACCAGCATCGAGAAGCCTTCGCCGTTCAGTTCAACGGTGTCGAGGCCCAGGTGCAGAAGGATTTCCGCGCCGTTGTCGGCGCGTACTGTCAACGCGTGCCCGGTGCGCGCGACGTGGATGATCAGCCCGGCGCACGGCGAATACAGAGTGTCGTTCAACGGGTCGATGGCGATGCCGTCACCCATCGCGCCACTGGCGAATACCGCGTCCGGGACTTTGGCGAGCGTGAGCACCGGGCCGCTGAGCGGGGCGCTGAGGGTCAGCTCTTTATTGTTGTTGTGCATGGCTCGGTCTCATCAGGTGTGCAGTCATTCGGACTTAGTGCGTGCGGGTCACTTTGCTCAGATGGCGCGGCTGATCCGGGTCCATGCCGCGGGCCACGGCGAGGCCGGCGGCCATCACGTAGAAACTCTGGATCGCCAGAATCGGATCGAGGGCCGGGTGTTCGGCGCGGCTCAGGGTCAGGTCGCGATCGAGGACGTCGTCCGGCGCGGCGAGCAATACACGTGCACCGCGCTGGCGCATTTCCGCCGCCAGACTGATCAGACCGGCCTGCTCGGCACCGCGCGGAGCGAAGACCAGCAGCGGGTAGTGTTCGTCGATCAGCGCCATCGGACCGTGACGGACTTCGGCGCTGCTGAACGCTTCGGCCTGAATCGCCGAGGTTTCCTTGAATTTCAGCGCCGCTTCCTGAGCAATGGCAAAACCGGCGCCACGGCCGATGACCATCAAACGCTCGCAATCGCGCAGCGCTTCGATGGCCATGCTCCAGTCCTGTTTCGCCGCTTCGCGCAGGCCTTCAGGCAGGGCGTTGCCGGCCTCGAGCAATTCGTTGTCCTCTTTCCAGTGCGCGATCAAACGAGCGCTGGCGCTGAGGGTGGCGATAAAACTTTTGGTCGCGGCGACGCTGCTTTCAGTCCCGGCGAGCAGTGGCACGCTGAATTCACAGGCCGCTTCCAGTGGCGAATCGGCGGCGTTGACCATCGACACGCTTAACGCGCCACGCTTGCGCAACAGACGCAAGCTGTTGACCAGATCCGGGCTCTGCCCCGACTGGGAAAAGGCGAACGCGACCTGACCGCTGACCTTCAACGGCGCCTGCTGCATGGTCACCACCGACATCGGCAACGACGCCACCGGGACGCCAAGTTGCTGCATGGTCAGGTAGGCGAAGTAGCTCGCCGCGTGGTCGGAGCTGCCGCGCGCGACAGTCATTGCCACTTGCGGCGGCTGACGGCGCAGGCGCCCGGCAATTTCGATCATTTGCGGGTCGAGCTGTTGCAGTTGGGCTTGCACGGCCTCGAACGAGGACAGCGCCTCCTCAAGCATTTTTGAAGTCAATGTCTTCTCCTTCGACCATGACGGCGGTCAGTGTGAGTGAGCGATCCAGCCGCACGCAGTCGGCCCAGGCGCCTGGTTCGAGGCGCCCGCGTTCAGTGATGCCGAGATAGTCGGCGGGAAATTGCGACAGGCGTTGCGAGGCCTCGGCGATCGGCAAACCGATCTTCACCAGGTTGCGCAGCGCTTGATCCATGGTCAGGGTGCTGCCGGCCAGCGTGCCGTCGGGCAGGCGCACGCCGCCCAGGCATTTGGTCACGGTGTGGCTGCCGAGCTTGTATTCACCGTCGGGCATGCCGGCGGCAGCGGTCGAATCGGTGACGCAGTACAGGCACGGGATCGAACGCAAGGCCACGCGGATCGCACCGGGGTGAACGTGCAGCAAGTCCGGGATCAGCTCGGCGAATTTGGCGTGGGCCAATGCGGCGCCGACGATCCCCGGCTCGCGGTGATGCAGCGGGCTCATGGCGTTATACAAATGGGTGAAACTGGTCGCGCCGGCATCGAGGGCGGCGACGCCTTCTTCGTAGCTGCCGAGGGTGTGGCCGATCTGCATGCGGATGCCGCGGCTGCTCAGTTCACGAATCAATCCGTCGTGGCCGGCGATTTCCGGGGCGATGGTGATCACCCGGATTGGCGCCAGCGCCAGGTATTCCTCGACTTCGGCCATCAATGCGGTGTGGGCGAAGTTCGGTTGCGCGCCGAGTTTTCCCGGATTGATGTACGGGCCTTCGAGGTGTACGCCGAGGACGCGGGCGGCACCTTTCGGACGTTGTTCGCAGAATGTTCCGACATCCTTGAGGACGCTGGAGATCTCCGCGCTCGGCGCAGTCATGGTGGTGGCCAGCAGCGAAGTGGTGCCGAAGCGCACATGGGTGCGGGTGATGGTTTCGAAGGCGCTGGCACCTTCCATGATGTCTTTGCCGCCACCGCCGTGAACGTGCAGGTCGATAAAACCCGGCAACAGATAGGGCAGGTCATTGTCGGCCGGATCGCAGGGCACGCCTTCGATCGACACGACTTTGCCGTGTTCGTGGATCAGCCGGCCGCGAACCCAGCCGTGAGCGGTGAGGATGTTGTCTTCGGACATTTCGGTTCTCGCTTTGGGCCGCTCTCAGCGGCGCAGCTCTTGATCTACGAAGCTTTTTATCGACGAAGCTCTGCAACAAAGTCGTAGTAGTCGTTGCGGCAATAGGTGTCGGTGACTTCGATCGGCGTGTTGTCTTCGAGGTAGCCGACCCGGGTCATCAACAACATGGCGGTGCCGGGTGCGATACCGACCAATGCGGCGAACTCGTCCGAGGCGTTGATCGCCTGGATGTGCTGCAGGGCGCGGACGATCGGTTTGCCAATGCCGTCGAGGTATTCGTAGAGCGAATCGCCGACCAATTGCGGCTTGGGCATGATCGAGGCGGGCAGGGTGCTCATTTCGATGGCCATCACGGTGTCGTCGGCCTTGCGCAGGCGTTTCATGCGCGCCACTTTGTCGTTCGGCGACAGGCTCAGGCGGATCAGTTCTTCGTGGGTCGGCAGGGTGATTTCGCGCTCCAGCCACTGCGAGCTGGGTACAAACCCCTTGAGGCGGAGCATTTCGCTGAAGCCCGAAAGGCGCGACAGCGGCTGTTCGAGGCGCGGCGTGATGAAGGTGCCGGAACCTTGCAGGCGGCGGATCAGACCTTGATCGAGCAGCACTTCCAGCGCCTTGCGGGCGGTGACCCGGGAGATACCGAGCTGCTCGCTGAGGTTGCGCTCTGACGGCATCGCCTGTTCGGCCTTCCACTGCCCGGCATGGATCGCTGCTTCCAGATTGCGCGCCAGCTGCAGGTACAGCGGCGTCGGCTGGGAGTCATTCGGGCGTAGGGCCTGGAGGTCATTCATGCAGGTCATTTCCGGTGCGAGTATTGGATTGTTGTGGCTCGCTTGTGGGGCGGAAATTAATACCACTTGAATACCATGTCAACGCACGGAATTGACCTGTGGCCCAATGAAATGGCGGGTTATGCCTGGGTTGTCTTGAAGTGGTATTAGAGGTGGCGTGCAAAAAGCAAAAGATCGCAGTCTGCGGCAGCGCCTACAGTGGGAAGTGGTATCAACCCTGTACGCGCTGCCGCAGGCTGCGATCTTTTGATTTATTTTTTTGTGGGTGACCAGCGGTTGCTGGTTACGGGCGAATCTCGATCATCGTACCGTCCGGCACCAGGCCCCAGACTTCGCGCATGTCCATGTTGCGCATGGCGATGCAGCCGTCGGTCCAGTCCAGGGTGTGGAACAGGTCTTCGGGGGTTTCTTCCGAATCCGGGGTGCCGTGGATCATGATCATCCCGCCAGGCTCGACACCTTCACGCCGGGCGCGCGCCGAATCGCTGATGTTCGGGTAGGAGATGTGCATCGCCAGGTTGAATTTTTCGCTGACCTTGCGCCAGTCGATCCAATAGAAACCTTCCGGGGTGCGTTTGTCGCCTTCAATCAGCTTCGGACCCTTCTTCGCGCCCTTGCCCAGGGAAATGCGATAGGTCTTGATCGGCTTGCCGTCGGCAATCAGTTGCAGTTGATGCGCCGATTTGAGCACCAGGATTTTTTCGATCATCGGGCTATTCGACGGCGTCACGGTGGTCACGAAAGACGCTTGGGAGACTGAGACGAACGACAGGCAAAACAGAGCAAACAACCAGCGCATTGAAACAATTCCCCAGGGAGTGACGCAGATATTTTATTAATAGAAGCTCAGGTGATCGCAGGCTGAGTCAGCGGCGGTATCGATTCGGAACGAACCGGGTAGGTTTCGGCGCGCCGATCAGCGAAGAAGCATTCTAAGGTACGCCCCACCGTGCGGAAAGCCAGCTCGTCCCAGGGGATGTCGGCTTCGTCGAATAGTTGCACTTCGAGGCTCTCGGGGCCGGCGGCGAAGTCCATATCCACCAGTTCGGCGCGAAAGAACACATGCACCTGGCTGATGTGTGGCACGTCGATCAGGGTGTAGATACTCAAGTTGCGTACCCGGGCGCAGGCTTCCTCGGCGGTTTCGCGGATGGCGGCCTGCTCGATGGTCTCGCCGTTCTCCATGAAGCCGGCCGGCAGGGTCCAGTAACCGAGGCGCGGCTCGATGGCGCGGCGGCAGAGCAGCACTTTCGTGCCCCAGGTCGGTACGCACCCGGCGACGATATTGGGGTTCTGGTAGTGAATGGTCTGACAGCTGTCACAGACAAATCGCAGCCGCGAATCGCCTTCGGGAATGCGCTGGGTGACCGGGTTACCGCACTGGCTGCAAAATTTCATACTCGGGTTCCTGAATGCTGCGCCTATCTTGGCGTGCAGCGAGGCCGGTCGGCAAGTTGTCGTTTCGCGACATGGCGAGATTCGGGGGCTTGGGCACGCGCATTGATTGGTGCATGATGCAGGGTAAGGCACAGATCGAGAACACTCATGCTGGATGAGCTACTGCATAGGGTAAGTAACCACACACCGCGCACGCTGGAGACCGATAAACGTTTCCCCGAGGCCGCCGTGCTGGTGCCGATCACCCGCAGTGACGAGCCGGAACTGGTCCTGACCCTGCGGGCCAGCGGGCTGTCGACCCACGGCGGCGAAGTCGCCTTCCCCGGTGGACGCCGCGATCCGGAGGACCCGGACCTGATCTTTACCGCCCTGCGTGAAGCCGAAGAAGAAATCGGCTTGCCCCCCGGACTGGTCCAAGTCATTGGCCCCCTGAGCCCGCTGATCTCCTTGCATGGCATCAAGGTCACGCCCTATGTCGGCGTAATTCCCGACTATGTCGAGTACCTGGCCAACGACGCCGAGATTGCTGCCGTTTTCACTGTCCCCCTCGAGTTCTTCCGCAAAGATCCCCGCGAGCACACCCATCGCATCGACTACCAGGGGCGCAGCTGGTACGTGCCGAGCTATCGGTTTGGCGAGTACAAGATCTGGGGGCTGACGGCGATCATGATCGTCGAGTTGATCAACCTGCTCTATGACGCCAGGATCAGCCTGCATCAACCGCCCAAAACATTTTTGAATACGTGAAACACCCCTGAAGCCATCGCTCGAATGGCCCGGCCCTGAGGAAAAACACGATGAAATACCGCCTGGGCGACGCCCGTGTCGACACCCATCCACAGAGCTGGGTCGCGCCCAATGCCGTGCTGGTGGGCAAGGTCAGACTGGAAGAGGGCGCCAACGTCTGGTTCAACGCCGTGCTGCGCGGTGATAACGAACTGATCCTGATCGGCAAGAACAGTAACGTTCAGGACGGCACGGTGATGCACACCGACATGGGCTTTCCGCTGACCATCGGCACCGGCGTGACCATCGGTCATAACGCCATGCTGCATGGCTGCACCGTTGGCGATTACAGCCTGATCGGCATTAACGCGGTGATTCTCAACGGCGCAAAGATCGGCAAGAACTGCATCATCGGCGCCAATTCGCTGATTGGCGAAGGCAAGGAAATCCCTGATGGTTCGCTGGTGATGGGCTCGCCGGGCAAGGTGGTGCGTGAGCTGACTGAGCCGCAGAAGAAGATGCTCGAAGCCAGCGCCGCACACTATGTGCACAATGCACAGCGTTACGCGCGTGATCTGGTTGAGCAAGAAGAATGAACACACCCGAAAGACCCGTCGCTTCGCCATGCGTGAATATTTGTGCGCTGGATGAGGATGACATTTGTACTGGCTGCCAGCGTACGGTCGCGGAGATCACTCGCTGGGGGCGCATGACCAATGACGAGCGCCGCGTGGTGCTGGGGTTGTGTCATGAGCGGGCGAAGGCGAGTGGGTTGGTGTGGATGATCCCTTCGAAATCGTGATCGGCTTGTGGTTGCCCTCACCCTAACCCTCTCCCAGGGGGAGAGGGACTGACCGAGGTGTCTTTCGCTATACGCCGACCTGAGCTATTGAGTCGAACTCAGGTTTGAAAAGCCCCCGATCTGCTCCCTTTCCCCCTCGCCCCCTCGGGGAGAGGGCTGGGGTGAGGGGGTAGCTCTTGATTTGCCGGTCAAGTAACCTGTGCGCCAATCTGACAGGTCGCCCCCCATGATTTTCCTCATCGCCTACATCAGCAGCGTCGTGCTGATCAATTTCGCCTTCTCCACCGCGCCGCACCTGGACATCATCTGGTCGGCCTGGGGTGGCCTGGTGTTCGTGTTGCGCGACATGGTGCAGGCCCGTTTCGGCCACGGCGCCCTCGTGGCGATGCTGGCGGCGCTGGTGCTGTCTTACGTGACGTCCGATCCATCCATTGCCTTGGCCAGCGCCACCGCGTTCGCGGTGTCCGAAATCATCGACTGGCTGGTGTTCAGCATCACCAAACGCCCGCTGCGCGACCGCTTGTGGATCAGCTCGGCGTTGAGCATTCCCCTTGATACTTTCATCTTCTTCGGCATGATCGACCTGATGACTCCGCCGGTGATCATCACCGCGCTGGCCTCGAAGTTCGCCGGTGTCACCGCCGTTTGGCTGATCATGGCCTGGCGCGAGCGCAAACAGGCTGTCGCCAGCTGAAGCCAAACCCTCGGGTTCATGTAAAATGCCGCGCTTTCTCCCCATGGAAAGCGCGTCTGGCGTTGCTTTCCTCGATGATCCGCTTCTTTGAGGACCTGAGATGACCCGTATCGGAACTCCATTGTCGCCGACCGCGACCCGCGTATTGCTGTGTGGCTGTGGTGAGTTGGGCAAGGAAGTGGTGATCGAGCTGCAACGCCTGGGCGTTGAAGTGATTGCCGTCGACCGTTACGCCAACGCGCCGGCCATGCAGGTTGCCCACCGCAGCCACGTGATCAACATGCTCGACGGTGCTGCCCTGCGTGCGGTGATCGAGGCCGAGAAGCCGCACTTCATCGTGCCGGAAATCGAAGCCATCGCCACCGCCACCCTGGTCGAACTGGAAGCCGAAGGCTTCACCGTGATCCCGACCGCCCGTGCCGCGCAACTGACCATGAACCGCGAAGGTATCCGTCGTCTGGCCGCTGAAGAGCTGGACCTGCCGACCTCGCCGTACCACTTTGCCGACACCTTCGAGGATTACAGCAAAGCCGTTGAGGACCTGGGCTTCCCGTGCGTGGTCAAGCCAGTGATGAGTTCTTCGGGCAAAGGCCAGAGCCTGCTGCGCAGCGTCGATGATGTGCAGAAAGCCTGGGATTACGCGCAAGAAGGCGGCCGGGCCGGCAAGGGCCGGGTGATCATTGAAGGCTTCATCGATTTCGACTACGAAATCACCCTGCTGACCGTGCGCCACATTGGTGGCACCACGTTCTGTGCACCTGTCGGTCACCGTCAGGAGAAGGGCGACTATCAGGAGTCCTGGCAGCCGCAGGCGATGAGCCCGATTGCCCTGGCCGAGTCCGAGCGCGTTGCCAAAGCGGTCACCGAAGCACTGGGTGGTCGTGGTCTGTTCGGCGTCGAGTTGTTCATCAAGGGCGATCAGGTGTGGTTCAGCGAAGTTTCGCCGCGCCCGCATGACACCGGTCTGGTGACCCTGATTTCCCAGGACCTGTCGCAGTTTGCGCTGCACGCACGCGCCATTCTCGGCCTGCCGGTGCCGCTGATCCGTCAGTTCGGCCCTTCGGCTTCGGCGGTGATTCTGGTGGAAGGGCAGTCGACCCAGACTGCCTTCGCCAACCTCGGCGCCGCGCTGAGCGAGCCGGATACGGCGCTGCGTCTGTTCGGCAAGCCAGAGGTCAATGGTCAGCGTCGCATGGGCGTGGCCTTGGCGCGGGATGAGTCGATCGAGGCTGCGCGAGCCAAGGCGACCCGCGCTGCTCAGGCTGTTGTGGTAGAGCTGTAAACCGAGGCGTGTCTATCGCGGGCATGCCCGCTCCCACAGGTTTTTTGGTTGTGCACAAAATGTGCGATCAACTGAGAACCCTGTGGGAGCGGGCTTGCCCGCGATAGCGATCTGTCAGGCAACCTGATTCAGATCGTTGCCACGCGTCTCCTTCAGGCACAGCACCGCTATCAGGCTAAGCACTGCCGCCGCCGATACATACCCGCCGACATAACTCAAACCGCCCATCGCCACCAGTTTCTGCGCGAAGAACGGTGCCGCCGAGGCACCGACGATTCCGCCCAGGTTGTAAGCGGCCGATGCGCCGGTATAACGCACGTGAGTCGGAAACAGCTCGGGCAACAGCGCCCCCATTGGCGCAAACGTCACGCCCATCAAGAACAACTCGATGCACAGGAACAGCGCCACCCCCCAGGTCGAGCCCTGAGTCAGCAGCGGCTCCATCAGGAAGCCAGAAAGAATCGCCAGCACGCCACCAATGATCAGCACCGGTTTGCGCCCGTAACGGTCGCTGGCCCAGGCGGACAGCGGCGTTGCTGCGGCCATGAACAGCACGGCAAAGCACAGCAATCCTAGGAACGTCTCGCGGCTGTAGCCAAGGGTGGACACGCCGTAGCTCAGGGAAAATACGGTCGAGATGTAAAACAGCGCGTAGCACACCACCATGGCCGCCGCACCGAGCAGGGTCGGCGCCCAATACTGGCTGAACAGCTCGACCAGCGGCACTTTCACCCGTTCCTGACGGGCAATGGCGTTGGCGAACACCGGGGTTTCGTGGAGCTTGAGGCGCACGTACAGGCCGACCATCACCAGCGCCGCACTGAGCAGAAACGGAATCCGCCAGCCCCAACTGCGGAATTGCTCATCGCTGAGGGTCATGGCCAGTGTCAGAAACAAGCCGTTGGCGGCGAGGAAACCAATCGACGGGCCGAGCTGCGGGAACATGCCGAACCACGCCCGTTTGCCTTTCGGTGCGTTTTCCGTCGCCAGCAGCGCCGCCCCACCCCATTCGCCGCCCAGGCCCAGGCCCTGACCGAAACGCAGCACGCACAGCAGAATCGGCGCCCAGGCCCCGATGCTGGCGTAGCCCGGCAGCACGCCGATCAGCGTCGTACAGACACCCATCAGCAGCAAAGAAGCGACCAGCGTCGATTTGCGTCCGATACGGTCACCGAAATGGCCGAACAGCGCTGAGCCGAGAGGGCGGGCGAGGAAGGCGATGCCGAACGTGAGAAACGCCGAGAGCATCTGCGCGGTGCCGGACGTCTGTGGAAAGAACACCGGCCCGATCACCAGCGCGGCAGCGGTGGCGTAAACGTAGAAGTCATAGAACTCGATGGCCGTGCCGATAAAACTCGCCGTGGCCACGCGTGTGGCAGAGTTGGTCGGTTGGGCAGGCGCGGTGGCGCTGTAAGCGGTGCTGGTTGTCATGCGGTGATCCCTGACAGTCATGAGCTCCATTGGAGCGAATTATTATGGTCGAGCACCCAGGGATGTGGGATGAGGCGCGGTCGCTGTTTCAGGTAGGAACAGTCGCCGGAATGCAGAGGAAATGGCCGAAACCTTTCGGGTGCGGGGTAAGCACGAGGTTTGGCGGTGCTTGGGTAAGCGACTTGATTATAGGAAGCGGGCTAACGATCAAACAAGAGGGATAAAAAATCACCGCAATCTGCAGTCCAGTGATTCTGTGGCGAGGTCGCAAGCTCCCTCGCCATAAAAGCTTTAAATCTTGGCCGGCACCAGGCTCGTATGCCAGATCAACACCTTGCTCACCCGGTTCTCTTCGGTCTCGAGAATCTCCAGGCGATAACGTCCGATCTTCAAGCAAACCGCGCTCTCGGGAATCGTCTCCAACGCCTCGGTCACCAGACCATTCAGCGTCTTCGGTCCATCGCTCGGCAAATGCCAGCCCAGGCATTTGTTCAGCTCACGGATTGACGCGGTGCCGTCGATCACCATCCGCCCATCCGCCTGCGGATGAATGTGCGGGTTGTCGAGGCTGTGCTCGCTTTCGAATTCGCCGACGATCTCTTCGAGAATGTCTTCCAGAGTGACGATGCCCAGCACTTCACCGTACTCATCCACCACCATGCCCAGGCGCCGCTGCTGCTTGTGGAAGTTCAATAATTGCAGTTGCAGTGGCGTGCTTTCCGGCACGAAGTACGGCTCATAACTGGCGGCCAGCAGCGCTTCGCGGGTCAGGCTGCCATCGTTGAGCAAATGGCGGATCTGCCGGGTATTGAGCACCGCTTCGACCTGATTGATGTCGCTGTGGAACACCGGCAGGCGCGTGCGCTTGTTATGCCGCAGTTGTTCGATGATTTCTTCGATCGAGTCGTCGAGGTTGATGCCGTCGACGTCACTGCGTGGCACCAGAATGTCGTTGACCGTGATGTTGTCCAGCGCATGAATACCCGCAACCGGGTGTGCCCGGACCGGGTGTTCCGGATCATCATAACGGTCGGCCGGCGCTTCATCTTCACTCTGTTGCACCACCTGGGCCTTGCGCACAAACGGCGTCATCAACAGGCCGCTGAGGCGGCTGAACAGCCAGGCGAACGGATAAACGATCTTCAGCGGAACGCCCAGCAGGGTATTGCCGAAGGCGAGCACGGCATCGGGGTAGCGTTGGGCAACCGTACGCGGGAAGTAATCAGCAAACACCAGCAGGATGGCACCGGCACCGAGGCACGCCGCCCAAGGGCCGTTTTCTTCACAGAGAAAAATTGCCAGCAACGTGGCAATGACCATCGCGAGGGCGCGGCACAGGGTGTTGCAGAGGATCAGGCTGTCGAGCGGGAAGCTCAGCTTCGCCAGTGGCTTATCGCTGGCACGCGAGGCGGCGCGTTGCGCGAGCAGGTGTTGCTGCGCGATTTCGACGGCGGTAAACAGCCCCGACCACAAAACCAGCAGGACAAATACCGCAAGCATCGGCCCTATGGGCAAACCGTCCATTTATGCCGCCCGTCAGATGTGCAGGATGTATTCACGAACCAGTTTGCTGCCGAAGTACGCCAACATCAGCAGGCAGAAACCGGCGAGCGTCCAGCGAATCGCCTTGTGGCCACGCCAGCCGAGACGGTTGCGGCCCCACAACAGCACGCTGAACACCACCCAGGCCAGGCACGCCAGCAGGGTCTTGTGCACCAGATGCTGGGCGAACAGGTTCTCGACGAACAGCCAGCCGGAAATCAGCGACAGCGACAGCAGCGTCCAGCCAGCCCAGAGGAAGCCGAACAGCAGGCTTTCCATGGTTTGCAGCGGCGGGAAATTCTTGATCAGCCCGGACGGGTGCTTGTGCTTGAGCTGGTGATCTTGCACCAGCAGCAACAAAGCCTGAAACACCGCGATGGTGAACATGCCGTAGGCGAGGATCGACAACAGAATGTGCGCGAGGATGCCCGGCTCTTCATCAATGATCTGCACGGTGCCGGCCGGCGCGAACTGCGCCAGCAGCACGGTCACCGCGCCCAGCGGGAACAGCAGCACCAGCAGGTTTTCCACCGGTATGCGCGAGCAGGCGAGCAGGGTCAGGGCAATCACCGCTGCGGCAATCAGGCTGGAGGCACTGAAGAAATCCAGGCCCAGGCCGATCGGGGTCAGCAGGTGCGTGAGCAGGCTGGCGCTATGGGCGACCACGGCGAGTACGCCGAGGCTAACGAGCAGGCGCTTGTTCGCCTTGGCGCCGGTGGCCAGACGGGTGCTCTGATAAAGGGTCGCAGCGGCATATAGAAGGGCGGCGGCGAGGGTGGTCAGTAAACTGGGTGACAAGGGGAGCATAAATCCTGTTAGGCAAGCCCGAAAGGCGCTGAGTTTGGCATAGAACCGCCATGGCACGAAAGACTCAGGAAGCTGACAGCGAGGTGTCCGCCGGCCGCAGTCTTCGCTATAATCCGCGACCTGCCCACGCCGCAGGCTCGCCGAGCACAAGTTGAATCCGGTCTGGGCCGCCATTATCCCGGTCTACACAGGGCCTGAAAGGATCGCGCAATGTTTGAAAACTTAACCGACCGTCTCTCGCAGACGCTGCGCCATGTCACCGGCAAGGCGAAGCTGACCGAGGACAACATCAAAGACACCCTGCGCGAAGTGCGCATGGCGTTGCTCGAAGCCGACGTCGCCCTGCCGGTGGTCAAGGACTTCGTCAATTCGGTCAAGGAGCGCGCTGTCGGCACCGAGGTGTCGCGCAGCCTGACGCCGGGTCAGGCGTTCGTGAAAATCGTCCAGGCCGAACTCGAAAGCCTGATGGGCGCGGCCAACGAAGACTTGAACCTGAGCGCCGTTCCGCCAGCCGTTATTCTGATGGCCGGTCTGCAGGGTGCCGGTAAAACCACCACCGCCGGCAAACTCGCGCGTTTCCTCAAAGAGCGCAAGAAGAAGTCGGTGATGGTCGTGTCGGCGGACGTTTATCGTCCTGCGGCTATTAAACAGCTGGAAACCCTGGCCAACGACATCGGCGTGACGTTCTTCCCGTCCGATCTGAGCCAGAAGCCGGTCGACATCGCCAGCGCGGCTATTAAAGAAGCCAAACTGAAATTCATCGACGTGGTCATCGTCGACACCGCCGGTCGCCTGCACATCGACGAAGAGATGATGGGCGAGATCAAGGCGTTGCATGCCGCGATCAACCCGGTCGAAACCCTGTTCGTGGTCGACGCCATGACCGGTCAGGACGCCGCCAACACGGCGAAGGCCTTCGGTGATGCGCTGCCGCTGACCGGCGTGATCCTGACCAAGGTCGACGGCGACGCCCGTGGCGGTGCCGCCCTGTCGGTGCGCGCCATCACCGGCAAGCCGATCAAGTTCATCGGTATGGGCGAGAAGAGCGAAGCGCTCGATCCGTTCCACCCCGAGCGTATTGCTTCGCGGATTCTCGGCATGGGCGACGTGCTCAGCCTGATCGAGCAGGCTGAAGCGACGCTCGACAAGGACAAGGCCGACAAGCTGGCCAAGAAGCTGAAGAAGGGCAAGGGCTTCGACCTCGAAGACTTCCGCGATCAGCTGCAACAGATGAAGAACATGGGCGGTCTCGGCGGCCTCATGGACAAACTGCCGAGCATCGGCGGCGTCAACCTGTCGCAGATGGGCAATGCCCAGAATGCTGCAGAGAAGCAGTTCAAACAGATGGAAGCCATCATCAATTCCATGACCCCGGCCGAGCGCCGTGACCCTGAGCTGATCAGCGGTTCGCGCAAACGCCGGATCGCCATGGGTTCCGGCACCCAGGTGCAGGACATCGGCCGCTTGATCAAGCAGCACAAGCAGATGCAGAAGATGATGAAGAAATTTACCGCCAAAGGCGGTATGGCAAAAATGATGCGCGGCATGGGCGGTATGTTGCCCGGCGGCGGCATGCCAAAAATGTAA
The DNA here is from genome assembly GCF_014268495.2 of Pseudomonas monsensis. Classification (NCBI taxonomy): domain Bacteria; kingdom Pseudomonadati; phylum Pseudomonadota; class Gammaproteobacteria; order Pseudomonadales; family Pseudomonadaceae; genus Pseudomonas; species Pseudomonas monsensis. Next base: position 1,451,013 of record NZ_CP077087.1, read on the forward strand.
GGTGCCCCGTCTCACCCATTCTGCTCGCTTATGGCGAGTGAAATGGGTGAGGCGGGACACTAAGACTTCGCCGGTCGTCGCACCGGCGCAGACCCTGCAAGGACGCAGGATCAACAGCAAACCCGCACTCGGCGGGAGCTGACTGGCCGTTTTCATCGACGGCTCTCTATGCAAATCTGCACGGCATGCCATAGGCGCCGGAAAAAGTCATTTGCAAAAGTCCGGATATTCCTTAGAATATGCGGCCTTTCGGGCACCCATGCCCGCTGTGCATTTAGATTTGCAGCACCGACTACAGGAACGATGTTCACATGCTAACAATCCGTCTTGCCCTTGGCGGCTCCAAAAAGCGCCCGTTTTACCACCTGACCGTAACCGACTCGCGTAACCCGCGTGACGGCTCCCACAAAGAACAGGTTGGCTTCTTCAACCCTGTTGCCCGTGGTCAGGAAGTCCGTCTGTCCGTGAACCAAGAGCGCGTTGCCTACTGGCTGAGCGTTGGTGCACAACCTTCTGAGCGCGTTGCTCAGTTGTTGAAGGAATCTGCCAAGGCTGCGGCCTGAGCAATATGAACGCGACGCCTGCTGTTGCCGATGATTTGATCGTTATTGGCAAAATTTATTCTGTTCACGGCGTTCGCGGCGAAGTGAAGGTTTATTCCTTTACTGATCCGACTGAAAACCTGTTGCAGTACAAAACCTGGACGCTCAAGCGCGAAGGCAATGTCAAACAGGTCGAGCTGGTCAGTGGACGCGGGAGCGATAAGTTCCTGGTCGCAAAGCTCAAGGGTCTCGATGATCGTGAAGAAGCTCGTCTTCTGGCCGGTTATGAGATCTGCGTGCCGCGCAACCTGTTCGCTGAATTGACCGAAGGCGAGTACTACTGGTACCAGCTGGAAGGTCTGAAGGTCATCGACACCCTCGGGCAATTGCTGGGGAAAATCGATCATCTTCTGGAAACCGGCGCCAATGATGTAATGGTAGTCAAGCCTTGCGCTGGCAGCCTGGATGATCGTGAACGCCTGTTGCCCTATACGGAGCAATGCGTGTTGGCTGTCGACCTCGCAGCGGGCGAGATGAAGGTGGATTGGGATGCGGACTTCTAAACGTGGCTAATTTGCGCGTAGAAGTGATCAGTTTGTTTCCCGAGATGTTTTCCGCCATTGGCGACTACGGCATCACCAGTCGTGCGGTCAAACAGGGGCTCTTGCAGCTGACCTGTTGGAATCCGCGAGATTACACGACGGATCGGCATCACACTGTGGACGATCGCCCGTTTGGCGGTGGTCCGGGCATGGTGATGAAGATCAAGCCCCTGGAAGATGCTCTGGTTCAGGCCAAGGCAGCAGCCGGGGAGGCGGCGAAGGTGATTTACCTGTCCCCCCAAGGCCGTCAACTGACTCAGTCGGCGGTACGCGAGCTGGCACAATCGGATGCACTGATCCTGATTGCCGGCCGCTATGAAGGCATTGACGAGCGCTTTATTGAGGCTCATGTCGATGAAGAGTGGTCGATTGGCGACTATGTACTGTCTGGCGGCGAGCTGCCGGCCATGGTCCTGATCGATGCGGTTACACGACTGCTGCCTGGAGCTTTAGGGCATGCGGATTCCGCTGAGGAAGATTCCTTTACGGATGGTCTGCTGGATTGCCCGCACTACACCCGACCTGAGGTGTATGCGGATCAGCGTGTTCCCGACGTGTTGCTGAGTGGCAATCACGCGCATATCCGGCGTTGGCGTTTACAGCAGTCCCTTGGTAGGACCTATGAACGACGCGCCGATCTTCTGGAAAGCCGCTCGCTTTCTGGAGAAGAGAAGAAGCTGCTCGAGGAATACATCCGCGAGCGGGACGATAGTTAACAACGTATCGATGGTAGATCCGACGATTTACCTTAGGAGCACAGCATGACCAACAAAATCATCCTTGCACTCGAAGCAGAGCAGATGACCAAAGAAATCCCTACCTTTGCCCCGGGCGACACCATTGTCGTTCAGGTGAAAGTGAAGGAAGGCGATCGTTCCCGTCTGCAAGCGTTCGAAGGCGTTGTAATCGCCAAGCGTAACCGCGGCGTGAACAGTGCGTTCACCGTGCGTAAAATCTCCAACGGTGTTGGCGTAGAGCGTACTTTCCAGACCTACTCCCCGCAGATCGACAGCATGGCTGTTAAACGTCGCGGTGACGTACGTAAAGCCAAGCTGTACTACCTGCGCGACCTGTCGGGTAAAGCAGCTCGCATCAAGGAAAAACTGGCTTAAGTCCAGCTTCCGATGCAGAAAAAAGCAGCCTACGGGCTGCTTTTTTGTTGCCCGCAATTTATCCACAGCTTTTTTGTTTCAGGCCAGAACCATGACCACCCGTGACCAGGAAATCCAGCGCCGCACCGAACTCTCGGTAACCCGCGTGACCAAGGCTGTCTTCCCGCCGACCACCAACCACCACAACACCCTGTTCGGCGGCACGGCGCTCGCCTGGATGGATGAGGTGTCGTTCATCACCGCCACGCGCTTCTGCCGGTTGCCGCTGGTGACCGTGTCCACCGACCGCATCGACTTCAACCACGCGATCCCGGCCGGCTCCATCGTCGAGTTGGTAGGGCGGGTGATCAAAGTCGGCAATACCAGCCTCAAGGTCGAGGTGGAAGTGTTTGTCGAGAGCATGAGCTGTGATGGCCGCGAGAAGGCAATCCACGGACAGTTCAGCTTTGTCGCCATTGATGATGACAAGCGGCCGGTGCCAGTGCTGCCCGGGTTTGCTGCCTGATCCAGATTAGAGTCGAGCCGTTCGCGAGCAAGCTCGCTCCCACAGGGTTCGTGTCGAACATAAAAACTGTGAACGACACACTTCCTGTGGGAGCGAGCTTGCTCGCGAAGGCGTCAGGTCAGGCGCTGCTGGCCTCAGGCTGAATCAACGCCAGCAGCGTCCACCCGGATCCTGGTTTCAAAGCAGTCTCCGGCGTCACCACATGCACCCACCCGCTGTCATCGCGCATAAACAGCAAAGTCGCACGATTACCATGCAGCGCCCGGTAATCCTCCCAGCCAAAACCATCGGTCAACGTCGTGCTGTACAGCTCGGCCCCCTGGCCCATCTGGCTGGCCAGTTTCGCGTAGGTCAACGCCTCGCTGCCCAGTTGATTGCCACGATGTTCCAGACTCGCTCGGTGTTTGTCGCTGCGACGGCTTTCATGGCCGCTGGCCAGGCCAAACAGCCGCTGATGGCCGAAGTCGTGGCGAAAGCGCATCGCCGCCAGGGTGTTGAGTTCACCGGAGGGCGACAGCGCCAGCAGATGCCCCAGCCCGACCAGATCCAGATGTGCGTCGGCGTGCTGCGAGGCCGGATTGCCGAAGTAGGTCGGCAGACCTTCCATGCGCGCCGCACGAATGTTTTCCCAGCTCGAATCGGTCAGCAGCACGCGGCTACCCAGTTGCTGCAGTGATTTGCCCAGCGCCCGCGCCGGGCTGTTGGCGCCGACGATCAGGAAACCACTCGGCGCCGGTTCTGCCACCTTCAGCAGGCGGGCCAGTGGCCGAGCGGTGGCGCTCTGCAGAACCACGGTGCCGATGATCACCGCAAACGTCAGTGGTACCAGCAGCAGCGCACCCTCGTGCCCGGCTTCGTCCAGGCGAATCGCGAAAATTGCCGACACCGCCGCCGCCACGATCCCGCGCGGAGCGATCCAGCACAGCAAGGCGCGCTCGCGCCAGCTCAGGCTGGAGCCAGCGGTACTCAGCAGTACGTTCAGCGGGCGCGCGATCAGTTGAATCACCAGCAGCAGGATCAGCACCAAAGGGCCGAGGCCGATCAGTGCATTCAGATCCAGACGGGCCGCCAACAAGATGAACAGCCCGGAAATCAACAGCACACTGAGGTTTTCCTTGAAGTGCAGAATGTGCCGCACATCCACGCCCTTCATGTTGGCCAGCCACATGCCCATCAGCGTCACCGCCAGCAGGCCGGACTCGTGCATCACTTGGTTGGCTGCAATGAAAATCCCCAGCACTGCCGCCAGCGACGCGAGGTTATGCAGATACTCCGGCAGCCACTGGCGACGGATGATGGTGCCGAGCACCCAGCCACCGACAATCCCGAACACGCTGCCGCAGAGAATCACGCCGCCGAAAGTCAGCAGGCTCTGCTTGAGTCCCTGGCCCTCGCCGCTGGCAATGATGAAGCTGTAGACCACCACGGCGAGCAGGGCGCCGATCGGGTCGATGACGATACCTTCCCAGCGCAGAATGTTGGCGATCGACGCTTTGGGGCGCACCACCCGCAACATCGGCACGATCACCGTCGGGCCGGTCACCAGTGTCAGGCTGCCGAAAAGGATGGCGAGCAGCCAGTCGAAACCGAGTAGAAAATGCGTGGCGACGGCGATCACTGCCCAGGTGGCGAGGGCGCCGATGGTCACCAGACGATGCACGACGCTGCCGATCTCGCGCCATTCAGACAGATGCAGGGTCAGGCTGCCCTCGAACAGGATCAATGCCACCGCCAGTGACACCAGAGGCATCAGCAGCGGTCCGAACATTTCCTGCGGATCGAGCCAGCCGAGTACCGGTCCCGCGAGAATCCCGGTCAGCAACAGAAACAGAATCGCCGGCAGCTTCAGGCGCCACGCCAGCCACTGGCAGCCCAGCGCAGCAGCGCCAATCCCGCCGAATGCCAAGAGAATTTGCTGCTCGTTCATTGAAGCTCCCTGTTCCTTGAAATAGCGGGCTATGAAAGACTAGCGCCCATTCCTACAGTTCACTCTACATTTGCGCGCAATCCCCGAGGTTGCGTGTCTTGAGCGCCCATGCCTGCTATTGACCATCCGCTGATTGACCAATTCCTCGACGCTTTATGGCTGGAGAAGGGCCTGTCGGAAAACACCCGCGGCGCCTACCGCAGCGACCTGGCGCTGTTCAATGGCTGGCTGCAGGAGAAAAACCTCGAGCTGATCAACGCCGGTCGTGAATTGATCCTCGACCACTTGGCCTGGCGTCTGGAGCAGAACTACAAACCACGTTCCACCGCGAGATTTCTCTCCGGTGTGCGTGGCTTTTATCGCTATTTGCTGCGGGAAAAGCTGATCAGTGTCGATCCGACCTTGCGCGTCGACATGCCACAACTTGGCCGACCGCTGCCCAAATCCCTGTCCGAAGCCGACGTGGAAGCCTTGCTGAAGGCGCCGGATCTGAGCGAAGCCATCGGCCAGCGTGACCGCGCCATGCTTGAAGTGCTCTACGCCTGCGGGCTGCGGGTGACCGAACTGGTGAGCCTGACGCTGGAGCAGGTCAACCTGCGCCAGGGCGTGTTGCGGGTGATGGGCAAGGGCAGCAAGGAACGGCTGGTGCCGATGGGCGAGGAGGCGATCGTCTGGGTCGAGCGTTATATGCGCGATGGCCGTAGCGAGCTGCTCGGTGGCCGGCCCAGCGATGTGCTGTTTCCCAGCCAGCGCGGCGAACAGATGACCCGCCAGACCTTCTGGCATCGCATCAAGCATTGGGCCAAGGTCGCCGGGATTGGCAAGTCGCTGTCGCCGCACACCTTGCGTCACGCATTTGCCACGCACCTGCTCAATCACGGCGCGGATTTGCGCGTGGTGCAGATGTTGCTCGGGCACAGCGACCTTTCCACTACGCAGATCTACACTCACGTTGCCCGCGCCCGTTTGCAGGACCTGCACGCCAAACACCACCCGCGCGGCTGATGAAATCTCCAATGGTGGAGTGTGTACCTGTGGTGAGGGGATAAATCCCCTCGCCACAATAATGTGTGTCAGTTGGCCTTGAGTGTCTTGTGTCAGGCGCATTCGGCCACCGTGACCTTATGTGTTAGGCTTTGCCGGTTTGCACGATGGACGGTTATGACCCGGTGTTCCGGCACGGGCGTTCTGACCGCTTCATTTGTCCGCCTTCAGGAGTTCTCATGCGTCTGACCCAGATTTTCGCCGCCGCAGCCATTGCGTTGGTCAGCACCTTTGCCGTCGCCGATGACGCGGCCGACAAAGCCATTCGTCAAAGCCTGGAAAAACTCGAACTCGAGGTTCCGGTAGAAAGCATCAGCGCCAGCCCGTTGCCGGGCATGTATGAAGTCAAGCTCAAGGGCAGCCGCGTGCTATACGCCAGCGCCGATGGCCAGTACATCGTTCAGGGCTATCTGTTCCAGCTCAAGGACGGCAAACCAGTCAACCTGACCGAGAAGACCGAACGCCTGGGCATCTCCAAACTGGTCAACGCCATCCCGGTGGCCGAGACTGTGGTGTACCCGGCTGTGGGCGAGACCAAATCGCACATCACCGTGTTCACCGACACCACCTGCCCGTACTGCCACAAGCTGCACGCCGAAGTGCCCGAGCTGAACAAGCGCGGCATCGAAGTGCGTTATGTGGCCTTCCCGCGTCAGGGCCTCGGCTCACCGGGTGACGAGCAGTTGCAAGCCGTGTGGTGCTCGAAAGACAAGAAAGCCGCCATGGACAAAATGGTCGATGGCAAGGAAATCAAGGCCGCCAAGTGCGAGAACCCGGTTTCGAAGCAGTTCGCCCTCGGTCAGTCGATCGGCGTGAACGGCACACCGGCCATCGTTTTGGCCGACGGACAAGTCATTCCGGGCTACCAGCCGGCGCCACAAGTCGCCAAACTGGCCTTGGGCGCGAAGTAATTCGCATCGTCACGGTCAGCCGTTGACGATCATGGTCCGGCAGCAGCATCGCCGGGCCATCAATAGAGGGCCGCGAGCACGCGGTTGTTTTCCGGCCGACCCAGCGTCGGCCGTTTTATGGGGAGTTCACAGTGAATCCGGTCAAAGTAGGCATCTGTGGGTTAGGGACCGTCGGTGGCGGTACCTTCAACGTACTTCAGCGCAACGCCGAGGAAATTGCTCGTCGTGCCGGGCGTGGGATCGAAGTGGCACAAATTGCCATGCGCACGCCAAAGCCTCAGTTCCAGACGACCGGTATTGCGATTACCACCGATGTCTTCGAAGTGGCCACGAACCCTGAGATCGACATCGTCATAGAGCTGATGGGCGGCTACACCGTTGCCCGCGAGCTGGTACTCAAGGCCATCGAGAATGGCAAGCATGTGGTCACCGCGAACAAGGCTCTGATTGCCGTTCACGGTAATGAAATTTTCGCCAAGGCGCGCGAGAAAGGCGTGATCGTCGCGTTCGAAGCGGCGGTGGCCGGTGGCATTCCGGTGATCAAGGCGATCCGCGAAGGCCTGTCCGCCAACCGCATCAACTGGGTTGCCGGGATCATCAACGGCACCGGCAACTTCATCCTCACCGAAATGCGCGAGAAGGGCCGTACCTTCGAAGACGTGCTGGTCGAAGCGCAGGCGCTGGGTTATGCCGAAGCCGATCCGACCTTCGACGTCGAAGGCATCGACGCCGCGCACAAGCTGACGATTCTGGCGTCGATCGCGTTCGGTATTCCGCTGCAATTCGACAAGGCTTACACCGAAGGCATCACCAAACTGACCACCGCTGACGTGAACTACGCCGAAGCGCTGGGCTACCGCATCAAGCACCTCGGTGTGGCTCGCAGCACTGCGGCCGGTATCGAGCTGCGCGTACACCCGACGCTGATCCCGGCCGATCGTCTGATCGCCAACGTCAACGGTGTGATGAACGCGGTGATGGTCAACGGTGATGCCGCCGGCTCGACCCTGTTCTACGGCGCTGGCGCCGGCATGGAGCCAACCGCGTCGTCGGTGATCGCCGACCTGGTCGACGTGGTTCGCGCCATGACCTCCGACCCGGAAAACCGCGTGCCGCATCTGGCCTTCCAGCCGGACTCGCTGTCGGCCCATCCGATCCTGCCGATCGAAGCCTGCGAAAGCGCGTATTACCTGCGCATTCAGGCCAAGGACCATCCGGGCGTACTGGCTCAGGTGGCGAGCATCCTCTCGGAGCGCGGCATCAACATCGAGTCGATCATGCAGAAGGAAGTCGAAGAGCAAGACGGTCTGGTGCCGATGATCCTGCTGACCCACCGCGTGGTCGAGCAGCGTATCAACGATGCGATCGCCGCCCTCGAGGCGCTGGCCGGCGTGAATGGTCCGGTTGTACGGATCCGCGTCGAGCACCTGAACTAAACAGAAGCAGCTGCAAGCTTCGAGCTGCAAGTGGCAAGAGAAAAGCGGTCTGGCTTTTACTTGCAGCTTGTAGCTTGTAGCTTGAAGCTCAAACCGAAGGTTTGAAAACATGCGTTATATCAGTACCCGCGGCCAGGCACCGGCCCTGAATTTCGAAGACGTCCTGCTGGCCGGTCTGGCCACCGATGGCGGTCTGTACGTCCCGGAAAACCTGCCACGTTTCACCCAGGAAGAAATCGCTTCCTGGGCCGGCCTGCCGTATCACGAGCTGGCATTCCGCGTCATGCGCCCGTTTGTCACCGGCAGCATTCCTGACGCCGATTTCAAAAAGATTCTCGAAGAAACCTACGGCGTGTTCTCGCACAGCGCCGTCGCGCCGCTGCGTCAACTGAACGGCAACGAATGGGTGCTGGAGCTGTTCCACGGCCCGACCCTGGCGTTCAAGGACTTCGCCCTGCAACTGCTCGGCCGCCTGCTCGACTACGTGCTGGAAAAACGCGGCGAGCGCGTGGTGATTGTCGGCGCCACCTCCGGTGATACCGGTTCGGCTGCCATCGAAGGCTGCAAGCACTGCGAAAATGTCGACATCTTCATCCTGCACCCGCACAACCGCGTGTCCGAAGTGCAGCGTCGGCAGATGACGACGATTTTCGGTGAGAACATCCACAACATCGCCATCGAAGGCAACTTCGATGACTGCCAGGAAATGGTCAAGAACAGCTTCGCTGACCAGAGCTTCCTCAAAGGCACGCGTCTGGTGGCGGTGAACTCGATCAACTGGGCGCGGATCATGGCCCAGATCGTCTACTACTTCCACGCCGCCCTGCAGTTGGGCGGCCCGGCGCGTTCGGTGGCGTTCTCGGTGCCGACCGGTAACTTCGGCGACATCTTCGCCGGTTACCTGGCGCGCAACATGGGCCTGCCGATCAACCAGTTGATCGTCGCCACCAACCGCAATGACATCCTGCACCGCTTCATGAGCGGCAATCAGTACGTCAAGGAAACCCTGCACGCCACGCTGTCGCCGTCGATGGACATCATGGTCTCGTCGAACTTCGAGCGCCTGCTGTTCGACCTGCACGGTCGCAACGGTGCAGCGATCGCCGGGCTGATGGACTCGTTCAAGCAGGGTGGTGGTTTCAGCGTCGAGCAAGAGCGCTGGACTGAAGCCCGCAAGCTGTTCGACTCGCTCGCCGTGGATGACGCGCAGACCTGCGAAACCATCGCTGAAGTCTACGAGCAGTGCGGCGAAGTGCTGGACCCGCACACCGCGATCGGCGTCAAGGCCGCCCGCGAATGCCGCCGCAGCCTGGACATTCCGATGGTAATTCTGGGCACCGCTCACCCGGTGAAGTTCCCGGATGCGGTAGAGAAAGCCGGTGTAGGAAAAGCACTCGAACTGCCTGCACATCTTTCTGATTTGTTTGAGCGAAATGAACGCTGCACCGTTCTGCCAAACGAGCTGAAAGCCGTACAGGCCTTTGTCAGCCAGCATGGCAACCGCGGCAAGCCGCTTTAAGCCAGTAAAAGCTGTCACATTTTGAAGCCCGTCTCCTGACGGGCTTTTTTGTTTCTGCTGCCACACTGCTCGGGTTTTCACCCACGAAGGACGGGTGAGTCGATCACGAAGGAAGTGGCAATGCTGTTTTATAGAGGTTTGAAACCGGCACTGGGCTGGATGTTGTTGTTTGGATTACTGGGGTTGATGCGTTGCAGTCTGGCGGCGCAGCTGGCGCTGCACGAAGAGGTCGCGGCATTCAATGTTCAACCTGTGGAACTGGACGCCCGCGAGCGCCAATGGATTCACGAAAACCCTCGGGTAACGGTGGCATCGGTGCAATATCCGTTGTACCTGTTTCAGGATGAACACGGGCAATGGAGCGGTTTGAACAACGACGTGCTCAAACGCGTCAGTGCGATGACCGGGCTGCAGTTTGTGCATCAGGAGTCGTTCTCCACCGACCACCTGCTTGAGCGACTGGAGAGCGGGGCGGCGGACATCAGCACGACGTTGGCCATGAGTGACGAGCGCAAGGTGTTTCTGGATTTCAGCCATGCCTTCGGTGGCGCAGGCTGGGTGTTCGTTGGCCACATCGGCGCGCCGCGGGTGGAATCGTTCGAGCAGTTGGCCGGACGTGTCGTTGTGCTGCCGGCCCGGCATGCTCTGGAAGACCTGATTCGGCGCGATTTCCCGCTGATCACAGTGCGTTCGGTCAAGACGTACGCCGAAGCCCGCGCATTGGTCGAGAGCGGCGAAGCCTATGCCACCATCGAAAATGAAATCGGGGCGCAGCTCTATCCCTTGGGATTGCTCAGGGTGGGCGGGCTGCTGGAAGGCAAGTGGGAAGCTGATCATCTGGCGGTGCGCAAAGGCATGCCGGAGCTACTGAGTATTCTCAACAAGGCACTTGAGGCGTTTCCCGCGACCGAGTTACGGGCCATTCGCCTGAAATGGCTGGAGGGCGTTGCACCTGTCCCGGAGCAGTCGATCTGGCAGCGGATGATCGAATGGGGCTGCTGGGTGATGGGCGGGTGGAGTATTTTCGGTCTGTTGTCGCTGGTGTGGAACCGGCGCCTGACGGCGGTGATCAAGTTGCGCCGCGAGGCCGAGAAGGATCTGGGCGATCAACTGGCGTTTCAACACGCGCTGATCGACTCCATGCCTGACCCGATGTTCGTCCGCGATCTGCAAGGGCGTCTGATCATGTGCAACCGCAGCTATGAAGAAGCGCTTTCGGTTCGCCAGGATCAAGTGCAGGGCCGCTTGCTGTTCGAAGTCGATGCATTGCCCGAAGCGACGGCCTCAATGCTGCACGACGAGTTCATGGTGCAATTGCGCACGCGCAAGTCACGTTTCAGCAAACGGCAATTGCAATTCAAAAATGGCCCGCGTGAGGTCTATCAGTGGACTGTGCCGTTCTACAGTGCCGACGGCCAGTTGCGCGGTCTGTTGGGCGGCTGGACCGATATCACCCAGCGTAGGACGGAAAGCGGATGCCGATGTCCGCACTGAGGATTAGGAAATGTCCTATAGGACGCGACTACTTTTCCGATGGGAGGCTTAAGACGACTGCCCTAGAGTGAACGACAACTGCGGTGAGAGTCCGCGATTGTCGCTTTAGAGGTCGCCTATGCGCTCGCTTAAAATCCTGATTCTTGAACCCAATCCGTTTCAACTGATGGCGTTGCATCAAATGCTCAACGCCATCGGCATCTATGACGTTCTGACCGCGCCGTCGCTGGCATCGGCCTTGTGTTCCCTGGGGCATCGCGGCGCGGTCGATATCGCCATCTGCGATCCGCAGCTCAAGGGTGGCGATGGCCTGGCCCTGATCCATCATCTGGCGCAACAGGATCAAGCTCGGGCTTTGATCCTGCTGGGGGCGGTCGCATCGAGTGTGTTGGGCGATCTTGAACGCTTGCTGTGCGAGCATCGCCTGCGAATGCTGGGGTGCCTGCAAACACCGGTCTCGGCGGTGCTGATGAGAGGTTTGCTGGACAGTTATCTGCTCGCGCCCATGGCGGCGCGGGCCTGAAGCGTACGGTTATTTTTCTGTCATCTTCACCGTGCATGCTCTGACAGACCGGTAACGCTTCCAGGGATGGAGCAACCGGCAGGCAGAACTTTCTTCTCGGGCCGGTGGTCATTTACTGTGGACATGCCCCAGACACAATGTTTTCGGACTATTGAGTGGAGATCGAGATGGAAAGTATCAGTCTATTGCTCGGTGAGGCTCTGAGCCCGTATCAGGTTTCGTTGTCTGCAAGCGGCGCCCGTGGCGAATGCCGGGTGACCTTGAAGAACAGCAACGGCGCAATTGTGGTGGAACGCGAATTCAATCAGGCGCAGTTGAGCGACAAACGCCTGCTGACGGATGTGGTCGATGGTCTGCACCGTGACATTCTGATCGCCGAAGGGCGCCTGGAACCCTGTGTGATCGCGGCATTGCGCAACGCAGCACTGGACAAGCGTCCGGCGCTCTGAAGATGAAATATTTTTTGTGGGAACCTTCCTGCATCCCTGTCAGTCAGACCCCATAACAGCAGGATCAAGCATTGTGCTCCGGTGCTTGTCGCTTGCTGCTACGGGTCCTTTGTAGACCACGTTTAACCCCGAGTCGTCTCCCCACTTCTCGGGGTTTCTTTTGTCCGGCGTTTGCTTAATGGGTCGCCTGCTGCTCGAAAAAGACACGGGCCTGCTCCAGATAATCAGCCTGCCGCTCGGGATCGAGCCACGCCGCGTAGAGCTGATTCAGATGCGCGTGGGGCAGGGTGCGCAACAGTTGGTTGATTTCACTGATCGCCTGACGTCCCTGAGTTGTGTCGGAACAGGCGACGTAACCCGAGAGATATTTCCCGGTGCCCTGGATGGGGTAGAACGCCAGCTCGTCCTCGGCGATCTTCGCCTGTTTCGCCTGATAGCGGATTTCCGGCCAGTAACCCAGCACCACCTGCAATCGGCCCAGACGCTGCATCGACAGCAGATTGCTCAGGGCGTCGTTACCGTAATGGGGGGTCAGCGCACCGCTGTGGGCTTGATGGAGTATGTTGTCGATGAACTCGCCGTAGCTGCGTTCAGCGACCACGCCGACTTTTCTGTCGGTGGCGGCCAACAGCGCCGACAGGTCGACCTCGCCGCCCACCAGATAGGGTTCGAGCAGCGAACGGTCTTGCTGACGAACCACCAGACCATTGCTCACCACGCGTATCGCCGGGATCGAATACACGACCCATTGCGCGCGGTCCTTGTTCCACAACAGCGCGGGGTCACAGGCAAAAGGGTTTTCGTGCAGCATCTGCAGGCCACGGGCGCGATTGACCCGCATCAGTGTGTGTTCGTATTGCGGCAGGCCGGCGATCAGCAGCGGCATCAATTGATCGATCACGCCCTGGTCCTTTTTCGGGCCTTCTAATATCGTCAGGGGCGGCAGGTCGCGCAACAACCAGATCAGCGTCGGTTTGGCCTGTGCTGCGGTCGACACGGCCAGCAGAAACAGCAGGCCGAACAGGCGCCACGTCCACCAGTGATGGGCGCGGTTGGCCTCAGATGTCTGCTGGCGTTTCAGCTTAAATGGCTCCGTCTTCGCGCAACCGGGCGATCTGTTGCTCGTCGTAGCCAAGGTCGTGGAGTACCTGCGCGTTGTGTTCACCGAGCTGTGGCCCGACCCATTCGGAAGAGCCCGGTGTCTCAGAGAGTTTCGGCACGATGCCCGGCATCTTGAAGTCCTTGCCGTCCGGCAGCTTGGCGTGCAGGAACATTTCCCGCGCCAGGTACTGCGGATCGTTGAACATGTCTTCGGCGCTGAAGATCCGGCTCGCGGGCACCTCGGCCTGATTGAGCAGGTCGAGCACCGTTTGCAGCGGTAACGAATTGACCCAGCGATCGATCACCCCATACAACTCGTCGCGACGATTGTCGCGTCCGTCGTTGCTCGCCAGTGCCGGGTCATTGGCCAGATCGTCCCGGCCAATGATCATCATGAAGCGCTTGAAAATGGCATCGCCGTTGGCGCCGATCTGCACATGCTTGCCGTCGGCACTGGTGTGAATCGACGACGGTGTAATGCCCGGCATGATGTTGCCGGTGCGCTCACGGATGAAACCGAACACATCGAACTCCGGGACCATGCTTTCCATCATGGCGAAGATCGCTTCATATAGCGCCACATCAACCACCTGGCCGAGGCCACCGTTGACCTCGCGATGACGCAACGCCATCAGTGCGCCGATCACACCCCACAGCGCGGCAATCGAATCGCCGATGGAAATCCCGGTGCGCACCGGTGGCCGGTCCTCGAAACCGGTGATGTAGCGCAACCCGCCCATGGACTCACCGACTGCGCCGAACCCCGGCTGATCCTTCATCGGTCCGGTCTGACCGAAACCCGAGAGGCGCACCATCACCAGTTTCGGGTTCAGCGCGTGCAGGGTTTCCCAACCCAGCCCCAGTTTCTCCAGAACGCCGGGGCGGAAATTCTCGATGAGAATGTCGGCTTCGCCGAGCAATTTCTTCAGGATGGCCAGGCCGTCGGGATGCTTGAGGTTCAGCGTCAGCGACTTTTTATTGCGCGCCTGCACGAACCACCACAGCGACGTGCCTTCGTACAACTTGCGCCATTTGCGCAAGGGATCACCGCCGTCCGGCGACTCGATCTTGATCACGTCGGCACCGAACTCGCCGCAAATACGCGAGGCAAACGGCCCGGCAATCAACGTACCCAATTCAATGACTTTCACACCGCTGAGCGGTTTGTTGGCGAACGGCATACAGAATCCTGTAGGACAAGGCTGAGCAGATACAGCGTTTTAACATAGCCGGCTGTCAGACGCCGCAGCTTGATCGCCATCAATTCGATGATTGCCTACCGCATCGGTTAGACTTGCCGACTTTCCTCGTATCAAGAAGCCCGTTCATGGCCCAGCCTTCGACCACGTACAAGTTTGAACTGAACCTCACCGACCTCGACCGCAGCATCTACGAGAGCGTCAAGCAGACCATCGCCCGTCACCCTTCGGAGACCGAAGAGCGCATGACCGTGCGGCTGCTGGCCTACGCCCTCTGGTACAACGAGCAGTTGTCGTTCGGTCGTGGTCTGTCGGACGTGGATGAACCTGCACTGTGGGAAAAGAGCCTGGACGACCGTGTCCTGCACTGGATCGAAGTCGGCCAGCCGGATGCCGATCGTCTGACTTGGTGCTCGCGTCGCACCGAGCGCACCAGCCTGCTGGCGTACGGCAGCCTGCGCGTCTGGGAAACCAAGGTGATCCCGGCGATCAAGAACCTGAAGAACGTCAACATCGCCGCCGTGCCGCAAGAGGTGCTGGAGACCCTGGCCAAGGACATGCCCCGCGTCATCAAGTGGGACGTGATGATCAGCGAAGGGACGATCTTCGTCACCGACGACCGTGGTCAGCACGAAGTCCAGTTGCAATGGCTGCAAGGTGAGCGCGGCTGATCCTGCGCCGCCACCGGATTAAACCCACGTATTCAAGAGAAGTTTCTGTCACCCCATGCGTATCGAACCTCGTCAGCTGCCTGCCACTCTGCCTTTTCTCGGTGATATTCCACCGCTGTTGACCCGCCTGTACGCCGCGCGGGGCGTGCAGTCCGAGGCCGAACTGGACAAGAGCCTGGCGCGCTTGATCCCGTTCCAGCAACTCAAGGGCATTGATGCGGCGGTCGACTTGCTGGTGACGGCACTGGAGCAGCGCCAGCGCATTCTGATCGTTGGCGACTTCGATGCGGACGGTGCGACCGCCAGCACCGTGGGCATGCTCGGGTTGCGCCTGTTGGGCGCGGCGCATGTCGATTATCTGGTGCCGAACCGCTTCGAATACGGCTATGGCCTGACCCCGGAAATCGTCGAAGTCGCCCTGACCCGCGAGCCGCAGTTGCTGATTACCGTCGACAACGGCATCTCCAGTGTCGAAGGCGTGGCCGCTGCGAAAAAGGCCGGGCTCAAGGTCTTGATCACTGACCACCACTTGCCCGGCGATGAACTGCCGCAGGCCGATGCGCTGGTCAACCCGAACCAGCCGGGCTGCGAATTTCCGAGCAAGGCGCTGGCCGGCGTGGGCGTGATTTTCTATGTACTGATGGCCTTGCGTGCGCGCCTGCGCAGCCTCGGCTGGTACGAGAGCAAACCACAACCGAATATCGGCGAACTGCTCGATCTGGTGGCGCTGGGCAGCGTTGCCGACGTGGTGCCGCTGGATGCCAACAACCGGATTCTGGTGCATCAGGGCCTGGAGCGGATTCGCGCCGGGCGCGCACGGCCGGGGATCAAGGCGATCCTCGAAGTGGCCAAGCGCGACGCTGCACGTATTACGTCCACCGACCTCGGTTTTATCGTCGGCCCACGCCTGAACGCGGCGGGGCGCCTGGACGACATGAGTCTGGGTATCGAATGCCTGCTGACCGCCGACGCCAACCGCGCTCGGGAAATGGCCGCGCAACTGGACGGCATGAATCAGGATCGCAAATCCATCGAGCAGGGCATGCAGCGCGAGGCGCTGGCCCAACTCAAGGACTTGCCGGTGGAGTCGATGCCGTTCGGTCTGTGCCTGTTCGATCCCGAGTGGCACCAGGGCGTCATCGGTATTCTCGCGTCGCGGATGAAAGAGCGTTATTTCCGTCCGACCATTGCCTTCGCTGATGCCGGTGACGGTCTGCTCAAGGGCTCCGGGCGTTCTGTGCAGGGCTTCCATATTCGCGACGCCCTGAGCGTGGTGGCGGCGCAGCATCCGAACCTGATTGCCAAATACGGTGGTCACGCCATGGCGGCCGGCCTGACCTTGCCACAGGAGAATTTTGCGCTGTTCGCCGAGGCATTCGATGCTGAAGTGCGTCGGCAACTTCGCGAAGAAGACCTGACCGGGCGCATGCTGTCGGACGGAACACTGGCGGTTGAGGAATTCCACCTCGAACTGGCCCGTGCCTTGCGCCATGCCGGGCCTTGGGGCCAGCACTTCCCGGAGCCGCTGTTCCACGGCGTGTTTCAGTTGGTCGAGCAGCGTGTGGTGGGTGAGCGGCATCTGAAAGTGGTGCTGAAAAGCGAGTGCGGTTCGGTGAAGCTCGACGGCATTGCCTTTGGTATCGACCGCGATGTCTGGCCGAATCCGACCATTCAATGGGTTGAACTGGCCTACAAGCTCGACGTCAACGAGTTTCGTGGCAACGAGACCGTGCAACTGATGATTGCCCACATCGAACCGCGCTGACGCCATTCGCGAGCAAGCCCGCTCCCAGCTGGACGGAGTTGTTCTTGTGAGCGGGCTTGCTCGCGAAGGCCGACTTTCACACACAGAATTACTCTGAACCCTGCCTCCTCCTCAGTTGTCGACTAGGCTCTAAGCACTGCTTGATTGGCCTTGTGACGTCTTGTCGAATGTTTTGCCCGCGGGGGCGGGTGTTGTACCTTTTTCCTGTCACTCGTCGACTATTCAAACAGAACCCTGGAGCCTGCCCACTGATTCGAGAGGTGCCCCATGAGTCTGCTGCTTGAACCCTTCACCCTTCGCCAACTGACCCTGCCCAATCGCATCGCCGTGTCGCCGATGTGCCAGTATTCCAGCGTCGACGGCCTGGCCAACGACTGGCATCTGGTGCACCTCGGCAGTCGCGCCGTCGGCGGCGCCGGCCTGGTCTTCACCGAAGCCACGGCGGTCACCGCCGACGGGCGGATTACCGCTGAAGACCTCGGTCTGTGGAACGACGAACAGATTGCACCGTTGCAACGCATTACCCGATTTATTACGTCCCAAGGCGCGGTCGCCGGCATCCAACTGGCCCATGCCGGGCGCAAGGCCAGCACCCATCGGCCGTGGATCGGCAAGCATGGCAGCGTCAAACCCGATGATGGCGGCTGGACCCCGGTCGGGCCTTCGCCGATTGCTTTCGACCCGCAACACACGCAACCGAAACAGCTGGATGAAGGGCAGATCGCTGATGTCATTCAGGCCTTTGTCGATGCTGCCAAACGAGCGTTGACGGCGGGTTTCAGTGTGGTTGAGGTGCATGCCGCGCACGGTTATCTATTGCATCAGTTTCTTTCGCCACTGAGCAATCAGCGCCGCGATCAATATGGTGGTTCGTTTGAAAACCGCATTCGCCTGGTGCTGCAAGTCACCGAGGCGGTGAGGGCGGTCTGGCCTGAGGAATTGCCGGTGTTTGTCCGCGTATCGGCCACTGACTGGGTGGAGGACGGCTGGAACCCGGATGAAACCGTGGAGCTGGCGCGACGCCTGCACACGCTTGGCGCGGATCTCATTGATGTGTCTTCGGGTGGCACCGCAGCGAATGCCGAGATTCCAGTGGGGCCGGGCTATCAGACGCGCTTCGCCGAACGTGTGCGTAAGGAGTCAGGCATCGCCACTGGCACTGTGGGCATGATTACCGAGCCGGCGCAGGCTGAGCACATTCTGCGCACCTGTCAGGCCGACATCATCTTCCTCGCCCGTGAGCTGCTGCGTGATCCGTACTGGCCGCTGCACGCCGACGATGATCTGGGTGGGCGCAAAGCGGTGTGGCCGGCGCAATATCAGCGCGCCACTCATCGTGATCAGCCGATTCACGAGTCAGACTTGCGCGATTGAGTGAGTCGCAATAAAGCAAAAAGCCCCGGTCAGTGATGGCCGGGGCTTTGTTTTGTCTGTTGGTCTTTCGCTGCGATGCTGCCGCCATCGCTGGCAAGCCAGCTCCCACAGATTTGGTGGCGTACGCAAAATCTGTGATCAACACCCATCACTGTGGGAGCTGGCTTGCCAGCGATGAGGCCCGTGCAGGCGCCTCAAATCATCAAGGGTACTTGCGCTTGTCCGGCGCCGGCGGGAAGTACTGGTACAACCAGGTCTCGCTCAGCGTGCGGTCATTGGTGCGAATGAACAAACGCAGTTCCACCGGCTCGACGCTGTCATTGGTCGGGTACCAGTCGAACAGGATCCGGTAACCCTTGATGTCGTCGAGCACCAGCACGCTGAAGTCCTGCACCTTGCCGTTGGAACACGTGACCACCGGTTCGATCCCGGTGCCCTGCGGCAGGCGATCCAGGCCGCCTCCGGTGAAGTCCACGGCAAAACGGCGGGCCCACACCGGCGGATAATGCTCGCCCGGTGCCCAGCCTTCAGTAAAGCCGCCCATGCCGGAACGGGTTGCATGCACCCGCGCCAATGGCGTGCCGACCGGCGGCAGGGCGCTCCAGTAGAGCTTGTAGCCGTAATTCAGCGAGTCGCCGGCCGCCACCGGTTTCTTCGGCGTCCAGAACGCAACGATGTTGTCCAGGGTTTCGCCGGTTGTAGGAATTTCCAGCAGATCAATAGAGCCTTCGCCCCATGCTGTGGTCGGTTCGACCCACAGGCTTGGGCGCTTGCTGTACCAGTCGACGGTATCCTGATAGTTGGCGAACTCATGGTCGGTCTGCACCAGACCGAAGCCTTTTGGATCCTTGTCGGCAAAAGCGTTGAACTGCAGGGTCGCCGGGTTGTTCAGCGGGCGGCAGATCCACTCGCCGTTGCCGCGCCACATCGCCAGGCGATCGGAGTCGTGGATTTGCGGGTGGATGGTGTCGCACATGCGGCGTTCGTGAGTGCCGCAACTGAACATGCTGGTCATCGGTGAAATGCCCAGTTGTTCGATGGCGGTGCGCGCATTGATGTGGGCGTCGACTTCCATCACCACGCGTTCGGCCTGGCAGTCGATGTCGAAGCGGTAGGCGCCGGTCGCACTCGGCGAATCGAGCAGCGCGTAGACGACAAAACGCGTGGCGTTCTGATCCGGCGTCTCGAACCAGAATTTGGTGAAGTCAGGGAATTCTTCGCGCTTCTTGGCGTAAGTGTCGATCGCCAGGCCGCGAGCGGAGAGGCCATATTGGCCAGTCGCATCCACCGCACGGAAATAGCTGGCGCCGAGGAACGACACCACGTCATGGCGATCCAGCTCCGGTGCCTTGAACAGTTTGAAGCCGGCGAAACCCAGATCACCTTTCAACTGCTGCGTGTCGACCGAAGTGTTTTCATAGTTGAACAGCGCCGGGCGGAAATGCACCTCGCGGGCGGTGCGGGTCTTGGGATCGACGCTGTACATGCGCACCGGCTGACGGAAACCCATGCCGACGTGGAAGAACTGCACGTCCAGTTGACCCTTGTTCTCCTTCCACAACGAATGCTCGCCGTCGTAGCGGATCGCGTTGAAGTTTTGCGGGGTCATGGTCGCCAGTGTCGGCGGCAGCACCTGTTTGGTGTCCTGATAAGCGTTGCCGGCCAGTTGCTTGGCCTGGCGCTTCAGCGCTTCGAAGTCGAACGCCTGCGCCTCGCCATCGGCGGCGCCGCCATTGGCTGCCCACGCACGGGTGGCCAGCAGGCCGGTGGCCGAAAGACCGGTGTAAGCCGCAATGGCCATGGACGCTTTGAGCAAATTCCTGCGGTGCATAAATACAACCTGTCGTGTGCAATCCCGCGCCTTTCCTGGCACGTGCTGGATCAGAAATAACGGTTCGGACAAGCCTTCGGCCAAACGCAACGGACTATAAACAGATGCCGGCTAGCTTAAACGGTTCGCTCGCCGAGCAAAATTCGTTGATTCACTACGCCAGTGTGTCAATGAAACAAGACATGTCGGTTAAAAGTCTGACAGGGCGTTCTGATTTACACGGCATATCTGCTTTTTTCGACTAATTACTCTAAAAACTGCTTTTCAGCGCCGATTTAATTTCTATTCTATGGGCATGACCGGTGTGACCAGAAGAACCGGTGAGGCACACGACACTGCTGTAAGGGGCAGGGCGATGTGGTGGTTTAGCAGTTCTTTGACGTATTAGAGAAGGACATCGTCCATGGCAAAAATACAAGGCATCACCGAAATGTTGGGCATCTTTCCCTGCCTCGGCAGCGGCCGCAAAAGACGTCGGTTGAGCTCCGACGAACTGAAACTGGTGGAGCGTTATCGAGAGCTATCAGAAGGGGACCGGATTGCGATGCGCTATCTGGTGGATGCGATGCGGAGTGTTTCGCGGTTTTGAGTGGAAATAAAAAGGGGCGGACTGAAAGGTCCGCCCCTTTTTTATTTGGATCAGCTACACGTTCCCAGTACTGGATACGGCCGCTGGCCGTGCATCAACTCCGGCACATCCCGCCATTTGACCCACGCTTGCTGTTGCCAGTGCAGCAACGGCACCGTGACGCCTGCCCAATGCATTGAGCTCAGGCTCGGGTGGTTTTCCACAGGGCTTGATTGGGTTTCGCGCAGCATCGGGATGACTTCATGGCTCAGCCATTGGCGCAGGTGACGGTTTTCCGGGACGAAGTGATGGACGAGCAGGGCAAACAGGCCGGACTCGCTGACCATCGCGCAATCGACGATTTCGCCGTCCCGACGTAGGAGGACATGGCGACGTTGGTCGGGATCGAGTTTCAGGGTGAGGCGTTCGTTCAGGGGGTAACCCATCAAGCGACCGAGATCTTGCACGCAGAACCAGGTTTCGTGGTCTTGCATGAAGGCGTGGAGGAAGCGGTTGTGGCGGGTGAAGGCGGTGGGGGTGAAGTAAGGAAAGTTTTCAGAGGTGTTTTTGATGTGTTTAGGCATTTGTCGACTCCAATATTGAAAATAGAGCCGCCACTCAAATGAGCGCGGTTGCGCCATGTTGATTTTGTTCCGGCTTCGACACCGGGCTGCTGATTTCACAGCCGGAAAGAAGACTATCTGCCGTGTGTTCTACGCGCCAAGTCTGCTCTATCGACAAAAACTGTAGGAAACGGGGCTTTTTCAGGAAGGCTATGTCTGTAGGAAATGCCTGTTTTTGCACTCGCTGCAGTCTGTCTGCATCTGAAGCCTGTTTTTTCGTTTATTCATGAAAACCCAAGCAATGAACTGC
The DNA here is from genome assembly GCF_014268495.2 of Pseudomonas monsensis. NCBI lineage: Bacteria > Pseudomonadati > Pseudomonadota > Gammaproteobacteria > Pseudomonadales > Pseudomonadaceae > Pseudomonas > Pseudomonas monsensis. Next base: position 1,472,459 of record NZ_CP077087.1, read on the forward strand.
AGGTTTTCTCCATGTTGATCGAATTCTCGGTATCCAATTACCGCTCATTTCGGGACAGGCAAACCCTGTCCATGGCGGCGAGCCCTCGTCTGAGCAAAACGCGCAATACGTTCAAAGCCTCCACGAGCGCAGAAAAGCTTCCGGAGCTGTTGAAGGTTGCAGCTATTTACGGTCCGAACGCCTCCGGAAAGTCTTCACTGATCCGCGCAATGGGCATCGTCGGACGCTTGCTAGCGACACCACGTGGTTCAAATGACGAAGCGCTGCCCGTTTCACCTTTTCGATTTGATGGCACTCTGAGCGATGCGCCCAGTGTCTTTGAGTACGACTTTATTCAGGGCGGACTGCGCTATCGGTTTGTCCTCGGGTTGACCGCACAGAGGATTGTTCAGGAACAACTGACTGCTTACCCGAAAGGTAAGGAAACACTGCTTTATGACCGCCGGTTTGATGCTGAAGGTGAGCATTACCTGTTTGGTAAAACCCTTGAGGGCGGCAAGGAAGTGCATTGCGCCTGGCGCCGATTGACCAGTCCGACGATGCTGTTTATTGCACAAGCCGTTACTCATAGCAGCGAAGAGTTGAGTCAACTGCGCACTCCATTTAATTGGTTTCAAACCGGACTGCTAGTCATAGAACAGAACAACATGCTTGGCTTATCCACAGCCTCGATTCGCTTTCTGCAAATGGTCAAAAATCATACGAGCAACCTGCGCGATTTTCTCAGTGCGCTGGATATTCCTGTGTCTGCGATACGGCTCGACCCGGATGACGCCTCTGCAGACTTTAGCAACAGAAAACTGACCTTGAAGGAGTTCTTCGCGGCGGCTCAAAAGGACAAACTGACCCTCACGCACTCCAGCATATCAGGCGATGCGCAGTTCGACTTCTCGGAGGAGTCTTGCGGAACCAAGAACCTGATTGGTTTCTGGTTGCCCTGGTTCATGATGAATCAGGCCGGTGGCAGTGGGATCCTCTGTGTCGACGAACTGAATAGCAGTCTTCATCCCGAAATCGTCGCTGACTTGATCGCAAAGCATCTGGACAGTGGCTTGGATACCCAACTGATTTTCACGACACACGATACCCATCTGATGAATGAAAAGATTCTGCGGCGTGACCAGTTCTGGATTACAGAGCGTGATGCGCATGGCGCCACGAGCCTGTTTTCCGTACACGATTTTGGAGGCCGGGAAAGCGAGGATGTCGAGAAGCGTTACTTCGAAGGGCGTTATCGCGGGCTGCCGCTGATAAGGCGGGGGTGAGGGTAGTGAGTTCGTTCAAATCGTTTGATCGCAAGGCTCCCCGCTTCAAACCGCAGCCTAAGGTGCTGGTGTTGTGTGAAGACAGTAAGTCAGGGAAACGTTATCTGGAGGAAGCCGCGTTTTACTTTCGGGCCAAGGCTCAGGTTGAGATCGTCCACTGCGGTGTTACACATCCAAGCGGCATTGTTGAGCGAGCAGTCGTAAGGCAAAAAAGCTTCGATAAGGTGTTCTGTGTTTTGGATCGAGACACCCACGTGTGCTTCGAGCGAGCGTTGAATGCGGCGAAGTCTTATCCAAAAATCCAAGTCATCGCATCTTATCCGTGCTTCGAGTTTTGGCTACTACTGCACTTTGGCTACAGTCGCAAACCGTTCAGCACAGTCGGAAAAAACTCTCCGGCTGATTTGGTGACCAAGAGCCTCAGAGCAAAACCCTGCATGGCTGACTATCAGAAAGGCAAAGACGTCAGCTACTTCGCTCAACTACTCGGAAAGCCATTTCAGCAGGCTAGAGCGCTGGCCCCCAAAGTTCTTGAGGATGTCGCCCTTAGTGGCGAACACAACCCAAGCACTGAAATTCACTTATTGATCGATGAGTTCGAAACCCTTTCAAAGCCTCAACTGATCTAGCATCACAAACCGTGCCCGCATTACTGCGGGCAGGTTATTTCTCTCTAGCGACTCACCTTCCAAGCATCCCCAGACGGCGCCTTGCCATGGTCATACGGCTTGCCAATCCACATATAAACCAGCCCCAAGCCAATCACGATCGCGGTGCTCAACACCATCGCATAGTTCACGTACCACGCCGCATCCGGCGTACGTGGCCAGGCCATGTTGATGATCGCGCCGACGCCGTACACCAGCGCGCCGATGTTCACCGGCCAGCCCCAGGCGCCGAGGGTGAATTTGCCGCTCGGTTTCCAGCCTTTGCTGCGGGCGTACAGCGCGGCCAGGACGATCATCTGGAACGCGAGGTAGATGCCGATGGCGGCGAAGCTGACGATGGTGGCCACGGCGTCTTGCAGGAAGAAGCCGAGGGCGATGATCAGGGCCGGCAGGACGCCGGACACGAACAGCGCGGCAACCGGCACTTGAGTCGTAGGAGAAATCTTCTTCAGCAGGCGGCTGCCGATGACCATTTCGTCGCGAGCGTAGGAGTACAGCAGACGGCTCGCGGCGGCCTGCAGGCTGATGACGCAGGAGATGAAGGAAATCATCACCACGCCCATCACCACTTTCGAGCCGATTGGGCCGAAGGCGTTGTTGAGGATGGTGGTGACCGGGTCCTTGTCGGTGCCGTTGATCACCGCTTGCATGTCTGGCACGGCGAGGATCAGCGCCAGGCAGGCGAACATCGCCGCGATGCCGCCGATGTAGATGGTCATGCGCATCGCCACCGGGATTTTTGCGCTGGGGTTCGGGGTTTCTTCGGCGACGTCGCCACAGGCCTCGAAGCCGTAGTAGAGGAACATCCCCGCCAGCGAGGCGGTGAGAAATGCCGGCAGGTACGAGCCGTCGACGCTGATGTCGAAGGTGTTGAACAGTACGCTCAGCGGTTGGTGACGCTCGAACACCAGCAGGTAAACGCCGACGATCACCGCGCCGACCAGTTCGCAGAGGAAGCCGAACATGGCGATCCGCGCCAGTGCTTTGGTGCCGCTCAGGTTGACCAGCGTGGCGAACAGGGTCAGCACCAGAGCGATGACGATGTTGGTGTTATTGCTTGGCTCAAAACCCAGCATGGCCGCGAGGTACGGGCCGGCACCGACGGCCACGGCGGCGATGGTTACACACAGGGCGATGGAGTAGATCCAGCCGACCATCCACGCCCATTTCTTGCCCACTAAACGGCGCGCCCAAGGGTAAACGCCACCGGAAATCGGGAACTGCGAAACCACTTCGCCGAAGATCAGGCACACCAGTAACTGGCCGCAACCGACCAGCAAGTAAGCCCAGAACATCGGTGGGCCGCCGGCGGCGAGGCACAGGCCGAACAGGGTATAAACCCCTACAACCGGTGACAGATAAGTGAAGCCCAAAGCGAAGTTTTCCCACAGGCTCATGCTGCGGTTGAAGTTCGAGGTGTAGCCCAGCTGGCGCAGTTGTTCGGCATCGCTGTCGGCAACGGCGGCGAGATCGGGTGAGGCACTCATGTGTGTTTGCTCCGTGAAATCGGCAGATTTCGGATGGCCGAGGCCGTGGCGGGGCTTGGTGGGCGCCGCCCGGGTCGGTAGTTATTGTCAGGTGTTGAATCCTGGTGGTGCGCAGAGCCGGTTTCTGCCTTGAAGCCGGGGTGACGCCATCGCGAGCAGGCTCACTCCTACAATTTGGAATGCGATCCCTGTAGGAGCCAGCCTGCTGGCGATGCTTTTAGTGCTTGAACATCACATGCCGAACCGTGGTGTAGTCCTCCAGCCCATACATGGACATGTCCTTGCCGTAGCCGGACAATTTCTGACCGCCATGGGGCATTTCGCTGACCAGCATGAAGTGCGTGTTGACCCAGGTGCAGCCGTACTGCAAACGGGCGGACAAGCGATGTGCGCGTCCTACATCCGCCGTCCACACCGAGGAGGCGAGGCCGTAGTCCGAATCGTTGGCCCATTCCAGCGCCTGCGCTTCATCGGTGAATTTGGTCACCGAGACCACCGGCCCGAACACTTCGCGGCGGACGATTTCGTCATCCTGTTGCGCGTCGGCCAGCACCGTCGGTTCGAAGAAGAAACCGTTGCCCTCAACAGCCTTGCCACCGGTGATCAAACGGATGTGCGGCTGCGCCACGGCACGTTCGACAAACCCGGCGACGCGGTCGCGATGCTGCGCAGTGATCAGCGGTCCCAGCTCGGTGGACGGATCATCCTGTAAGCCGTATTTGATGCTGCTGACCGCTGCGCCGAGCTTCTCGACGAACTGTTCGTAGATGCCTTGCTGCGCGTAGATCCGGCACGCAGCGGTGCAATCCTGCCCGGCGTTGTAGAAACCAAAGGTACGGATGCCTTCAACCGCAGCGTCGATGTCAGCGTCATCGAAGATGATCACTGGCGCCTTGCCGCCCAGTTCCATGTGCATGCGTTTGACGCTGTCGGCGGTGCTGGAAATGATGTTCGAACCGGTGGCGATCGAACCGGTCAGCGAGACCATGCGCACTTTCGGATGCGTGACCAGCGGACTGCCCACGGTAGGACCACGACCGAACACCAGATTGAGCACACCGGCCGGGAAGATGTCCGACGCCAGTTCGGCCAGACGCAACGCGGTCAGCGGGGTTTGTTCCGACGGCTTGAGCACCACGGTATTACCGGCAGCGAGGGCCGGGGCGATTTTCCAGGCGACCATCATCAGCGGGTAGTTCCACGGTGCGATGGAGGCGATCACGCCCACCGGGTCGCGGCGGATCATTGAGGTGTGGCCGGGCAGGTATTCGCCAGCCGCCGAACCGCTCATGCAACGGCTGGCGCCGGCGAAGAAGCGGAACACGTCGGCGATTGCCGGGATCTCGTCGTTGAGCGCGGCGCTGTAGGGTTTGCCGCAGTTGGCGGATTCGAGTTTCGCCAGTTCTTCGCCGTGGGCTTCGATGGCGTCGGCGAGTCTGAGCAGCAGCAGCGAACGATCTTTCGGCGTGGTTTGCGACCAGTCGGCAAAAGCGCTGTCGGCGGCGCGTACGGCGGCATCGACCTGAGCCTCGGAGGCTTCATTGATTTCCACCAATACTTCACCGAGGGAAGGGTTGAGCACCGCCTGCGCCGGGCCTTCGCCGTTGACCAGTTGGCCGTTGATCAAGAGTCTGGTTTGCATGATTTTGTCCTCACTAACACTTTTATTGTTCTGGCCGAATCGAGAGCCCTGTGGGAGCGAGCTTGCTCGCGAAAGCGGTGTATCAGTCGACATCAATGTCGGGTGTGACGGCCTCTTCGCGAGCAGGCTCGCTCCCACAGGGGGATTTTGGGTGTCTGTTGGATGTTTATTTACCGCCACTGCCGGCGACGCTTTCGCCACCGCGTGTCAGGTAATACGCGCCCAGAATCGGCAACATGGTCACCATCATCACCAGCATGGCGACGACGTTGGTCACCGGCACATCCCGTGGCCGGCTCAGCTGATTGAGCAGCCATAACGGCAACGTGCGTTCATGCCCGGCGGTAAACGTGGTGACGATGATTTCGTCGAACGACAGCGCGAACGCCAGCATGCCGCCCGCCAGTAACGCCGAGCCGAGGTTCGGCAGGATGATGTAGCGGAAGGTCTGCCAGCCATCGGCGCCGAGGTCCATCGAGGCCTCGATCAGACTGTGCGAAGTCCGGCGCAGGCGGGCGATGACGTTGTTGTAGACGATCACCACACAGAAGGTCGCGTGACCGACGATGATGGTGAACATCCCCGGCTCGATCCCCAGCGTCTTGAACGTCGCCAGCAAGGCAATCCCGGTGATGATCCCGGGCAGCGCAATCGGCAGGATCAGCATCAGCGAAATGCCCTGCTTGCCGAAGAAATCCCGGCGGTACAGCGCTGCCGAAGCCAAGGTGCCGAGCACCATCGCAATCAACGTGGCAATGGCTGCGATCTGCAATGAAAGCTTGATCGCCTCCAAAACGTCCGGCCGCGAAAACGCCACGCTGAACCAGTGCAACGTGAAGCCCTTCGGCGGAAAACTGAACGCGGCCTCTTCGGTGTTGAAGGCGTAGAGGAAGATGATCAGGATCGGGAAGTGCAGAAACACCAACCCGCCCCAGGCCGCGATTTTCAGGCCTGGAGAGGCTTTGTCCCCCTGCTTTTCTGAATTAGAGCGCATCGAAGGCCCCCAGACGTTTGACGATAGACAGGTAAACCGCGATCAACACAATCGGCACCAGCGTGAACGCCGCCGCCATTGGCATGTTGCCGATCGCACCTTGCTGCGCGTAGACCATGCTGCCGACGAAGTAGCCGGGCGGCCCGACCAATTGCGGCACGATGAAGTCGCCCAGGGTCAGCGAAAAAGTGAAGATCGAACCTGCCGCAATCCCGGGAATGGACAGCGGCAAAATCACCTGCATGAACGTCTGGCGCGGCTTGGCGCCGAGGTCGGCGGAAGCCTGCAACAGCGATGGCGGCAAGCGCTCCAGCGACGCCTGAATCGGCAAAATCATGAACGGCAGCCAGATGTAGACGAACACCATGAACCGCCCCAGATGCGAGGTCGACAAGGTGCTGCCGCCCACGCCGGGAATGCCGAGGATGAACTGCAACACCGGCTCCAGCCCCAAGTGCTGCACGAACCACTGCGCCACGCCGCCCTTGGCCAACAGCAACGTCCAGGCGTAAGCCTTGACGATGTAACTGGCCCACATCGGCATCATCACCGCGATGTAGAAAAACGCCTTGGTCTTGCCGGTGGTATAGCGCGCCATGTAGTAGGCAATCGGGAACGCGACGATGGCGCTGGCGATTGACACAACGATGGCCATGCCCAGCGTGCGCAGGATGATGTCGAAGTTCGACGGCTGAAACAGCGCGGCAAAATTGGCCAGCGTCAGGTCAGGGGTGACCGCCATGGTGAAGTCGTCGAAGGTGTAGAAACCCTGCCACAACAGCACCAGCAGTGAACCGAGGTAGATCGCGCCGAACCACAGCAACGGCGGCACCAGCAGCAGCGACAAATACAGGTTGGGCTTGCGATAGAGCAGGTTGGAAAACCGGCGCAAGGGCGGCGATTGAGTCATCGCGAGCGTGCTCATCTCACACCTCGCCGGCAACGGTGTCGTGCAGCGCAACCATGGCTTCCCGCGCCCAGCGTGCACTGAGGCGCTGGCCGGTCTGATGCTGCGCGCTGCTGTCGAGCCACTGATTGTTGGCGTGGCTGATGCTCAGGGTCTGGCCGTTTTCCAGCTTCAGTTCATAGCGCGTGGCACTGCCCTGATACTGGATGTCGTGGAGCAGGCCGCTGACTTCGATCTCGTGGGCGGCCAGCGGGCCTTCGGCGAAACGCACATGTTCCGGGCGGATCGAAAACGGCTGCGGATGGCCGCTGAGCTGGCGTGCCAGGTCGCCACGAATCACGTTCGAGGTGCCGACGAATTCGGCGACGAATGTGGTGGTCGGTTTCATGTACAGATTGCGCGGAGTGTCGACCTGTTCGATGCGGCCCTTGTTGAAGACTGCGACGCGATCGGACATCGACAGCGCTTCGGTCTGGTCGTGAGTGACGAAGATGAAGGTGATGCCGAGTTGGCGCTGCAGTTTCTTCAGTTCGCTTTGCATTTGCTCGCGCAGCTTGAGGTCGAGAGCACCAAGGGGTTCATCCAGCAACAGCACGCGCGGACGATTGACCAGCGCGCGGGCGAGGGCGACACGTTGGCGCTGACCGCCGGACAACTGCACTGGCTTGCGTGCCCCGTAACCGCCGAGGGCGACCATGTCCAACGCCTCTTCAGCGCGTTTATGGCGCTCGGTTCTGCTCACGCCTTTGACCTTCAAACCGTAGGCGACGTTGTCCAGTACGTTCATGTGCGGGAACAGCGCGTAATCCTGGAATACGGTGTTGACGTCACGTTGGTACGGCGGCAGGCCAGCCGCCTCGGCGCCGTGGATGCGGATCGAGCCGGCGCTCGGTTGTTCGAAACCGGCAATCAGGCGCAGGCACGTGGTTTTGCCCGAGCCGGATGGGCCGAGCATGGAAAAGAACTCGCCGTCCTGGATGTCGATGGAAACCCGGTCAACGGCCTTCACTTCGCCGAACTGCCGGGAAACGTTGGTGAACTGGACTGCAAGCGTCATGGTGCGGTGCTCCAAAAAGGCGCGGGCCGTCGCAGCGGCCCTGCCTGGACTTCTGAAAAATCTGAAACATCTAACGGTGAATGCGATCCGCTCTTAGCGCCCTCATTCGGCGAGCGAGATACGATCCGCTCTTAGCGCCCTCATTCGGCGGGCGAGATGCGATCCGCTCTTAGCTCCCTCTCCCTCCGGGAGAGGGCGGGGGGTGAGGGTGGCTTTATTGGCCATTGCCCTTCAATCAAGAGCAAAGTCAAAAGCTACCCCCTCACCCCAGCCCTCTCCCCCAAGGGGGAAAGGAAGCTCGACCGAGGTGCTCCCGGGCTTAGCGCCCGCCCATGATCGCGATGTAGTCCTGAGTCCAGCGGCTATAAGGCACAAACTTGCCACCCTCAGCCTGTGGGGTTTTCCAGAAGGCGATCTTGTCGAACTGGTCGAAACCGTTGGTCTTGCAACCTTCAGCGCCGAGCAATTCGCTCTCCTTGCACGCCGCTGGCACCGCTGGCAACGAACCAAACCACGCCGCCACATCACCCTGGACTTTCGGTTTCAACGACCAGTCCATCCACTTGTAGGCGCAGTTCGGGTGCTTGGCTTCGGCGTGCAGCATGGTGGTGTCGGCCCAGCCGGTGGCGCCTTCTTTCGGGATGGTCGAGGCGATCGGCTGCTTCTCGTTGATCAGACCGTTGACCTGATATGGCCAGGCGCTGGACGCGACCACGCCTTCGTTCTTGAAGTCGCTCATCTGCACCGTGGTGTCATGCCAGTAGCGGTGGATCAGCGGCTGCTGCTGGCGCAACAGTTCAAGCACGGCTTTGTACTGATCTTCGGTGAGTTGATACGGGTCCTTGATCCCCAGTTCAGGCTTGGCGGTCTTCAGGTACAGCGCCGCGTCGGCAATGTAGATCGGCCCGTCATACGCCTGCACACGGCCCTTGTTTGGCTTGCCGTCGGGGAAGTTCTGCGCGTCGAACAGCACGTTCCAACTGGTCGGCGGTGTCTTGAACACGTTGCTGTTGTACATCAGCACGTTCGGGCCCCACTGGTACGGGGTGCCGTAGGTCTGCTTGTTGACCACGTACCACGGCGCATCTTTCAGGCGCGGGTCGAGGGTGTTCCAGTTCGGGATCAACGCAGTGTTGATCGGTTGCACGCGCTTGCCGACGATCAACCGCAGCGACGCATCGCCCGACGCAGTGACCAGGTCGTAACCGCCCTTGGCCATCAGGCTGACCATTTCGTCAGAAGTGGCGGCGGTCTTCACGTTGACCTTGCAGCCGGTTTCCTGCTCGAAACCGGTCACCCAGTCGTAGGCCTTGTCGCTTTCGCCACGTTCGATGTAACCCGGCCACGCCACGATATCCAGCTGACCTTCGCCGGCGCCGACGGCCTTCAGCGGCTCGGCGGCTTGCAGGCTGGCGCTGGCCAGCAAAGCCGTGGTGATTGCACTGAACAGTGCGGTCTTGTGCACGAACATGGGACACACCTCTTTGTTTATTAGGTTTTTGTTAAGAGTAGTCGCAAGCTCCAAGCTCCAAGCTGCAAGACACAGCGGATTTGCTTTTAACTTGCGGCTTGTAGCTCGCCGCTTAAAGCTCCCGGCTATGCCGGGCCATGATGTGTCGCACCACGCTGTAGTCCTGCAGCGAGTCGCTGGACAAGTCTTTGCCGTAACCCGAACGTTTCAGTCCGCCGTGGGGCATTTCGCTGACCAGCATGAAATGGCTGTTGATCCACGTGCAGCCGTACTGCAAGCGGGCGGCGACCTGCATCGCCTTGTCCAGATTCTGCGTCCACACCGACGAAGCGAGGCCGTATTCCGAATCGTTGGCCCAGTCGACGGCCTGCGAAAGCTCGTCGAAACGGGTCACGGTGACCACCGGGCCGAACACTTCGCGCTGGACGATTTCGTCAGTCTGTTTGCAACCGGCGAGCAAGGTCGGTTGATAGTAGAAGCCGGCACCGGAATGCACCGCCGCACCGGTCACGCGCTCGATGTGTGGCTGACCGAGGGCGCGTTCGACGAAGCTGGCGACGCGGTCGCGCTGGCGGGTGCTGATCAGCGGGCCGATCTCGTTGTCGGCATCGCGTTTACCGGCGAAACGCAGACTACCGACGGCGGCGCCGAGTTCGGCGACCAGTTTGTCGTGAATCCCGGCCTGCGCGTAGATCCGGCAGGCGGCGGTGCAGTCCTGGCCGGCATTGTAGTAACCGTAGGTGCGCACGCCTTCGACCACCGCTTGAATGTCGGCGTCATTGCAGACAATCACCGGCGCTTTGCCGCCGAGTTCCAGATGCGTGCGTTTCAGGGTTTTCGCCGCAGCCTGCAGGATCTTCTGGCCGGTGACGATATCGCCGGTCAGCGAGACCATGCGCACCTTCGCGTGGCCGACCAAATGGCTGCCGACGCCTTCGCCGCCACCGCAGATGATGTTGATCACTCCACGCGGCAGGATTTCGGCCAGTGCTGGCGCCAGTGCGAGGATCGACAACGGCGTGTGTTCGGACGGTTTGAACACCAGCGTGTTGCCGGCGGCGAGGGCCGGGGCGATCTTCCACGCGGCCATCATGATCGGGTAGTTCCACGGCGCAATCGAGGCGACCACACCAATCGGATCACGGCGCACCATGCTGGTGTAGCCCGGCAGGTATTCGCCGCTGAGCTGACCGGTCTGGCAGCGCACGGCGCCGGCGAAGAAGCGAAACACATCGACAGTGGCGGTCAGATCGTCCTGACGCGCCAGGTGCAACGGCTTGCCGCAGTTCAACGATTCGAGACGGGCGAGGTGGTCGGCGTGTTTTTCAACGGCGTTGGCGATATCGAGCAACAGGTTCGAGCGTTGCTGCGGTGTGGTGCGCGACCATTCGGCGAAGGCGCGATGGGCGGCGAGGATGGCGGCTTCGACCTGCTCAGTGCTGGCCTCGGCGATGTGCGTAAGGATTTCTCCGGTGGCCGGGTTGAGAATCGGTTCGACAAAACCCTGCCCGGCGACCAGTTCGCCGTCGATCAACAACGCGGTACACATCGGGGTTTGCGCGCCAGCCATTTTCCGCGATCTCTTTTCTTGTGTGGCCATTGTTGCTCCCGTACCCGGGAGCCGACCGTCTTATAGATGCAGCAAGACTAGTGCGCGGCTCCGAGGTCGACAAATTCTAAATACTGAAGGTGGCATTCGATTAAATAGATGGCTTGCGTCCACCGTGGGGTTGTTCGCGGGCGACGGTGAGGAAGGGGTCTACCAGTGCCGGCCGCGCGGTGCCGCGACGCCAGGCCAGCCCGACGTCAAGGGTCTGGTTAAGGTCGGCGATTGGTCGCGCTTCGATGATGTCGCCCTCCAGTGACCATGGGCGATAGGTCATGTCCGGCTGAATCGACACACCCAAACCGGCGGCGACCAGGCTCCGCACGGCCTCGGTGGACGCGGTTCTCAGGGTGATCTTGGGTTGCAGCCCGGCGCCACGCCATAGACGCTGGGCATTGCGATCCATCTCGTCGACGTTGAGCTGAATCAGCGGCTCGCCGGCGACGTCGGCGAGGTTGATGCTGTCGTGTTCCAGCAGCGGATGCTGGGCCGGTAGCCACAAACGATGCGGTGAATGAGTCAGCACTTCCGTCTGCAAGGCATGGCGGTCTTCAAGGTTGGAGAGGATCAGCACGCCGACATCTATCTCGCCGCTGACCAGCAAATGCTCGATGTAGGGGCGTTCATCTTCCATTACCCGAATCTCCACGTTGGGATAGGCACGTTGGAAACGGGTGAGCAAATCCGCCAGGTAATAACCGGCGACCAGACTGGTCACACCGACGATCAACTGTCCGGCGACCTGATCGGTGCTCTGTTGCAGGCTGCGCTTGGCGTTATCCACGGTGGCCAGAATCAGGTGCGCCTGGCGCAGGAATTGATGACCTTGATGTGTAAGGGTCATGCCCTTGGCGTGCCGGCTGAACAGGCTGACACCGATTTCCTCCTCCAGTTGCTGGATCGCTAGCGTCAGGGTCGATTGGGAAATGAACGCGGTTTGCGCAGCGGCGGAGATCGAGCCCGTTTCGGCCACGGCGATGAAGTGACGGATCTGACGCAGGGTCATCATGAGAAGGGTACCCAGTGGGCGGTTTTTATAGATTGGCCTGAGTGTATATCTGTTTTTTAGATGCAGAGTGGGGCTGCTTCGCCGCCCAGCGGGAACAAGTTCCCTCGCCACAGAGGCGTTGAGCAACATCTGGAAGCACACTCGAACGCCGGGCGGAGGCACTTTCGATCTAGGCTGAGGGCCTTGTAGATCCGGATAACCCCTGTTTGGAGGCGGAACATGAACACCCGTGGATTACTCGATCAATTGCTCAAGTCTGGCCAGGATCTGTTGCAGAACAAGGCCGGCGCGGCGCAGAACAAATCGGCTGCCGGCGGTCTGGGCGGTTTGCTTGGCGGTTCTTCAGGCTCCGGCGGCCTCGGTGGCTTGCTCTCCGGCGCGGGCGGTGGTGCCTTGGCGGCGGGTGCCATGGGCTTGTTGATCGGTAGCAAAAAGGCCCGCAAGGTCGGTGGCAAAGTCGCGGTTTACGGTGGTCTCGCTGCGTTGGGTGTGCTCGCCTACAAAGCCTACGGCAACTGGAACGCGCAGAAAGGCCTGACCCCGCAACGTGAGCCGCAGACCCTCGATCGCCTCCCTGCGGCGCAAGCCGAGCAACACAGTCAGGCCATCCTCAAAGCCTTGGTTGCCGCCGCCAAGGCCGACGGCCACATCGACGATCGTGAACGCCAACTGATCGAAGGTGAATTCACCAAGCTCGACAACGACCAGGAACTGCAGCACTGGCTGCACGCCGAGCTCAACAAACCCCTCGACCCGACGGATGTCGCTCGCGCTGCCAGCACGCCGGAAATGGCCGCTGAAATGTACATCGCCAGCGTGATGCTGGTGGACGAGGAAAACTTCATGGAGAAATCCTATCTCGATGAATTGGCGCGCCAACTCAAACTTGAACCGGGGTTGAAAACCGAGCTTGAAAAGCAGGTGCGACAAGCGACCCAGTAACCTTTCAGGTTTCATCGCGTTAAGGTCAATGCCGACCAGTCATTGACCTTCGCGAACGGGGGCTTGTTGGCTCAGCCTTTGTGATCCTCATCGCAGGGTTGACCCCAGGCATCCGTTGGCGTCCTGCACTAAAAACCAGAAAGCAGAAAACCGAGGCCATGAAGTGAGTCCTCGGATAAACGTCCGTCGCTTTTTTGGGGTTCTTCCGAATACCAGTTCGGGAAACTCGCTCAACGGAGCAACATCCACTGAAGAAGGAATCTTCAAGCAAAATGGTCAGCCCCCATCGTTTGACTTACCTCGATTCTGTCAGAGCTCTGGCAGCATTGGCGGTGGTCATTTCTCACTATATTGAAAGAACACCGCTGTTCAATTGGGCGATTTTCGATTACTTCCGTCCCGGTCAGTTCGGCGTGGTGGTTTTTTTCATGGTCAGTGGTTTCGTGATCCCGTTCAGTTTCAAGGACGGTCCGGGAAAAACCAGGCGTTTCATACTTTCAAGATTTTTCAGGCTGTACCCTGCCTATTGGCTTTCAATAGTGCTGGCCTGTGTTGCCATTGCTTTTTTTGTTTCGGGCGAACTTGATCGGGCGAGAGTGCTGGCGAATGTCACCATGCTTCAAACGATGATCGGATACTCCAACTTGTTTGGCGTGTATTGGACTTTATTTGTCGAGTTGGTCTTTTATGGACTGTGTATTGCACTGAGCCTGGTCGGGTTGCTGGGGCATCTCAAAGCACGCTTCTGGTTGGCGATAGCGTTGCTGATGCTCTCGCTGGTGGGGGCAGCAGGTCGCTATTATTATGCGCTCCCGGCCCCCGTCGGAATCTTGTCATCGCTGTCGTTGATGTTGTTTGGGGGATTGTGGCGTAACTTTCAGATTGATCGGGATCCCAAGGCAGAACGCTACAGTTTCATCTGGATTGCTGTATTCGTTATCGCCTTTCCGATCATTGCACTGTTGGCCTACGATGTTGATCAAGGGCTGCGAGAAAGTGCCTGGAATTTTATCGGCAGTTATTGGGCTGCGCTGCTGTTCTTCATGTTAACTACCACGGTATTGAAGCTGGAAAACCGGATGCTCGCCTTTCTCGGGGCGATCAGTTATTCGGTCTACTTGACTCATCCGTTTTTTCTGGAGTTGGCTGACTCGAAAGTTAATTTGCAAAACGGTTTCAATCTTCCCGTCTTTGTTCTTTATTGCCTGGGCACGCTTGTCCTCTCATCGCTTTGTTATTTTCTGATAGAGAAACGCTCGATCGGATTGGGGCGGCAGATCAATGCGCACCTCGATGCACGGTTGACGCGCAGGAGTGCGATCAGCAGAGCGAAGGCATCAGCACTCGAAGCGGGAGTTCAAGTTGATTGAATACATTAACTTTCGCTGATAACGGGGCAGGAAGCCCACGGTGTCGACTGACGCATCTGGATGCCTTAAGGGGCATCGCTGCAATGTTGGTGGTGGTCGCACACTTCATTGAAAGAACCCCGCTCAAGGACACGTTTTTTTTCACCTGGGTGAACCTGGGGCAAGTGGGCGTGGTGATCTTCTTCTTGCTCAGCGGGATGGTCATTCCCTATAGCCTGAAGGAGGGGCGGCACGCGCTGGCGACTTTTGCCGTTTCCCGGTTTTTCAGGTTGTACCCGGCGTACTGGTTTTCCATTGCACTGGCGGTTGCGAGTTTGGACTGGTTTTTATCGACGCCTGTATCGCTGTCGACTGTGTTGATCAACATGACGATGTTCCAGGCTGTTCTGAAAACACCGGATCTGTTCGGCGTTTACTGGACGCTGATCATCGAGATGTTTTTCTACGTGGCCTGCGCGGCGTTATTCAGCGTGGGACTTCTGGGCAAAGCCTGGGTGCGATTCGGCGTGGCAATCGGCCTGCTGGCCGTGGCGCTGATCTTTGCGATCGGCAGATTCTATCTGGCCAAAAAGATCCCCGTAGCGCTGCCGTTGTGTCTGTCGATCATGTTTTTTGGCAGTCTGTGGCGCGACGTCAGCCTTGGCGTGGCGGACTCACACGTTCGCCGATTGGTCGCTGTCTGGCTGGCATTGTTTGTGGTTTTGCTTGTGCCTATATGCCTGCTGGCTTACACCACCGACCATGGGTATAAGGAAAATCCGTTCACTTATCTGATCAGCTACTTGATCGGTATGGCCTCTGCGCTTGTCGTGACCTTGTACCTGCGCAGAACCCTCAAGAGCCTGACGTTTCTGGGCACGATCAGTTATTCGGTGTACCTGATACACCCATTTTTTCTGGAGTGGGCGGCGTACGCGACAGACATGCGAGCCCAATTCAATGTGGGGGTTTTTCTGAGCTACCTGGTAGCGACGCTGGTGCTGGCCAGTTTCAGTTATGCCTTGCTGGAAAGGCCAAGTATCGGCATGGCAAGAGCGATCAATGCGAGATTGCAGGGAAGCTTCAGGCAAAGAGCGCAGGCCTGAGACAAACTGCAATTCCCGGTAAAAGTGGGCCTCGGTTTTTGTTTACAGCCTCAACATGCGATTACGTTTTCGGCCGCGCAACACCCGCTATGGCCGATCCGTCGCCCCTTTTTGCCATTACCCCACTGGCACGCCAGCCCCAGATTGGCGGACAGTCCCATTCCAGAGCCGCCCGCCAAACCCTGTCGGTGGGGCCCGAGGGTTGAAAAGCGTCTTATAAATGAAACACCGCCCTCGGCTATACTCCCCGCATTTCGACTTAGGCACGAGGAATCACTGTGAAGAACTGGACGTTGCGCCAACGCATTTTGGCGAGCTTTGCGGTGATTATCGCCATCATGCTGCTGATGGTCGTCGTCTCGTATTCACGCTTGCTGAAGATCGAGGCCAGTGAAAGCAGCGTACGGGACGATGCGATTCCTGGCGTCTATTACAGCTCGATGATTCGCGGTGCGTGGGTCGACAGTTACCTGCAGACTCAGGAACTGCTGGGCCTCAAGGAAGGGCAGGGCATCAGTAGCGAAGACGTGGCCGACTACAAGGCGTTCGAGAATCGCCTGCAAGAGCAGATGGCCAGCTATCGCAGCACCATCACCACCGACGAGGACCGTATCGAGTTCGCGGCATTCGAAAAAGATCACGACGCTTACATGCAGATCCAGGATCAAGTGCTTGATTTGCACAAACGCAATCTGGAAGTCGAGGCGGTCAAGCTGTTCAGCGAGAAGCTGACCCCTGCGTGGTACACCGGCCGCATGAAACTCAATGACATCATTGGTGAGAACAAGAAAGTCGCTGATCAGGCCATGGCCAACATTGATGAAGCGGTGGCCGCGGCCAAGGTCAGTATGTTTGTCTCGCTGCTGGTCGCCGTCCTGGCAGCCGGTGCCTGTGGCCTGCTGCTGATGCGCGCGATCATGGCCCCGATGAACCGCATTGTGCAGATCCTGGACATCATGCGCACCGGCGACTTGAGCAGCCGCCTCAACCTTGAGCGCAAGGACGAATTCGGCGCAGTGGAAACCGGCTTCAACGACATGATGACCGAGCTGACCGCGCTGGTGTCTCAGGCCCAGCGTTCATCGGTGCAGGTGACCACCTCGGTGACCGAGATTGCCGCCACCTCCAAGCAACAGCAGGCCACCGCCACCGAAACCGCGGCCACCACCACCGAAATCGGCGCGACCTCCCGTGAGATCGCCGCCACCTCGCGGGACCTGGTGCGCACCATGACCGAAGTGTCCACCGCTGCCGATCAGGCCTCGGTGCTTGCCGGTTCCGGCCAGCAAGGCCTGGCGCGCATGGAAGACACCATGCACTCGGTGATGGGCGCGGCCGATCTGGTCAACGCCAAACTGGCGATCCTCAATGAGAAGGCCGGCAACATCAATCAGGTGGTGGTGACCATCGTCAAAGTTGCCGACCAGACCAACCTGTTGTCGCTCAACGCGGCGATCGAGGCGGAGAAGGCTGGCGAATACGGTCGCGGTTTCGCCGTGGTCGCCACCGAAGTGCGGCGTCTGGCGGATCAGACCGCCGTCGCCACCTACGATATCGAGCAAATGGTCCGCGAGATCCAGTCGGCGGTGTCCGCCGGGGTGATGGGCATGGACAAGTTCTCCGAGGAAGTGCGCCGCGGCATGGCCGAAGTGCAGCAGGTCGGCGAACAACTGTCGCAGATCATCCATCAAGTGCAGGCGCTGGCACCGCGCGTATTGATGGTCAACGAGGGCATGCAGGCCCAGGCCACCGGGGCCGAACAGATCAACCACGCGCTGGTGCAGTTGGGCGACGCCAGCAGCCAGACCGTTGAATCGCTGCGTCAGGCCAGTTTCGCCATCGACGAACTGAGCCAGGTGGCCGTCGGGCTGCGCAGCGGCGTTTCGCGATTCAAAGTCTGATGAGCGAAATCACCGCCAAACGCGGCGCTGCGCCGGTGGCGAAACGGGCGTTGTTCCTGCTGTTTCGGATCGGCAACGAACGCTACGCCTTGCGCGCCACCGAGGTGGCGGAAGTGCTGCCGCTCCTGCCGTTGAAGCCGATTGCCCAGGCGCCGAACTGGGTTGCCGGGGTGTTTGCCTATCGGGGTGCAGTGGTGCCGGCGATCGACCTCAGTGCACTGACCTTCGGCCATCCCGCCGAGGCGCGCACCAGTACGCGGCTGGTGCTGGTGCATTACCGCCCGGATGCACTGCAACCGCCGCGCTGGCTGGGGCTGATCCTTGAGCAGGCGACCGACACGCTGCGCTGCAACCCTGAAGATTTTCAGCCGTATGGCCTGGACAATCGTCAGGCGCCGTACCTCGGCCCGGTGCGCGAAGATGCCCAGGGGCTGGTGCAGTGGGTGCGGGTCAACGACTTGCTGGATGACGCGGTGCGTAGCCTGCTGTTTCCGGCGCCGCTTGAGGCGCAGTCATGAGCAGCGACCAGCGGTTTTTCGATTTCCTCAAGGAACGCATCGGTCTGGATGTCACCTCGGTCGGGCCGGCGATCATCGAGCGCGCGGTGCGCCAGCGCACCACGCTCTCGCAAGCGGCGCACAGCGATGAATACTGGCAACTGCTGCAAGGTTCGCGTGACGAACAGCAGGCATTGATCGAGGCGGTGATCGTCCCCGAAACCTGGTTTTTCCGTTATCCGGAATCCTTCGCCACACTCGGCAAGCTGGCGCGCAAGCGTCTGGACGAATTGAACAACATGCGCGCGCTGCGCATCCTCAGCCTGCCGTGCTCGACCGGCGAGGAGCCCTATTCGATTGCCATGGCCTTGCTCGATGCCGGCCTCAAACCCCATCAGTTCAAGGTCGACGGCATGGATGTCAGCCCGCTGTCGGTGGACAAGGCGCGGCGCGCGCTGTACGGCAAGAACTCGTTTCGTGGTCAGGATCTGGACTTTCGCGAGCGTCATTTCACGGCCGAGCAGGACGGCCATCGGGTCAGCGATGCCGTGCGCGAACAGGTGCGCCTGCAGGCGGGCAATGTGCTGGATCCGACACTGCTGGCCAGCGAGCCGCCGTTCGACTTTGTGTTCTGCCGCAACCTGCTGATCTATTTCGATCAGCCGACCCAGCAGCAGGTTTTCGCCGTACTCAAGCGTCTGACTCACGTCGATGGCGTGCTGTTCATCGGTCCGGCCGAAGGCAGTCTGCTCGGGCGCCTGGGCATGCGCTCGATCGGCATTCCGCAGTCGTTTGCCTTCAGTCGACACAATGATCCGGCACCGGAACTGCTGTCATTACCGACCCCGACGCCATTACCCGTGCGTCAACCTTTGCGCAGTCCGCCACCACCGCCAGTGCGCCCGCGTCCGTTTGCCAGCGTTGCACCGTTGCCGGTCAGCAGCAAAAGCGCCAACCCGGACGCGGCGACCTTGCTCGCCAACATCGCTGCGCTGGCCAACGAAGGCAAGAGTGCCGAAGCCCGTGCGGCATGCGAGCAGTTCCTGCGCAGTCACGAACCGGTGGCGCAGGTGTTCTATTGGCTCGGCCTGCTCAGCGATGTTTCCGGCTCTGCACTCGAAGCCCAGAGTTATTACCGCAAGGCCTTGTACCTCGAACCGCAACACCCTGAAGCGTTGATGCACCTGGCCGCGTTACTCCAGGCCCAGGGCGACAGCGCCGGCGCCAGACGATTGCAGGAGCGCGCCGCGCGCAGCGGCCGCACCGCCGACAGTGAGCGTAAACGATGATCCCGTCCGACACCTTGAACGTCACCCACGAAGACGCCCGGGCCATCGACGATTGCTGGAACCGCATCGGTATCCACGGCGACAAGTCCTGCCCGTTGCTGGCCGAACACATTCACTGCCGCAATTGTTCGGTGTATTCCGCCGCCGCCACGCGCCTGCTCGACCGTTATGCGTTGCAGCAGGACGAACGCGACCCGGTGGCGACCACCGTCGAAGCCGAACTGAAAACCCGTTCGTTGCTGATGTTCCGTATCGGCGAAGAATGGTTGGGTCTGGCGACTCGCAGTCTGGTGGAGGTCGCGCCGTTGCAGGCGATTCACTCGTTGCCGCATCAGCGTTCGCGGGCCTTGCTGGGTGTGGCCAACGTGCGCGGCGCGCTGGTGGCGTGCCTGTCGCTGGTCGAATTGCTCGATCTGGATGGCAACGCCGCACCGGCCAATGGCGCGCGGATCATGCCGCGCATGCTGATCATCGCCGCCCACGGCGGGCCCGTTGTGGTGCCGGTGGACGAGGTCGACGGCATTCATGCCATTGATGAGCGGATCCTCGACGCCGCTTCGCAATCCGCTGCGCAAGCCAATGCCAGATACACACGTGGCGTGCTGCAATTTCGCGGGCGCAGCCTGCGTTGGCTGGATGAAGAACAGCTGCTGTCCGCCGTGACCCGGAGCCTCACATGACCCCCGAGCAAATGCGCGACGCTTCCTTGCTGGAGCTGTTCAGCCTCGAAGCCGAAGCCCAGACCCAGGTCCTCAGTGCCGGGCTGCTGGCGCTGGAACGCAACCCGACCCAGGCCGATCAACTCGAATCGTGCATGCGTGCGGCGCACTCGCTGAAAGGGGCGGCGCGGATTGTCGGCATCGACAGCGGTGTCAGCGTCGCGCATGTGATGGAAGATTGCCTGGTCAGCGCGCAAGAAGGGCGCTTGCTGCTGCGCCCGGAGCACATCGACGCGCTGTTGCAGGGCACCGATCTGTTGATGCGTATTGCCACCCCGGCCAATGCTCCGCAACCCACCGATATCGAAACCTACGTGGCGCTGATGGCGAGCCTCGCCGACCCCTCGGCTGCACCGGCAACGTTTGCCGCTGCGCCGATGGCCGAGTTGCAACTTGAAGCGCCGCCGGTGCCTGCGCCCGCTCCCGAGGTTCCGCTCGAGCCCGCTGAACCCGCGCCGCGCAAGAACAAGCGCACCACCGAAGGCGGCGAGCGGGTACTGCGGGTCACCGCCGAGCGCCTGAACAGCCTGCTCGATCTGTCGAGCAAATCCCTGGTGGAAACCCAGCGCCTCAAACCGCATCTGGCGATCATGCAACGCCTCAAGCGCATGCAGAACAATGGTCTGCGCGCGCTGGAAAACCTCAACGTGCATTTAAAGGAACACGCGCTGAGTCTTGAAGCGCTGGAAGCCCTGGAAGATGCGCGACGCCTGCTCGCCGAATCCCAGCAACTGCTGAGCGAGAAAAACGCCGAACTCGACGAGTTCGCCTGGCAAGCCAGTCAGCGTGCGCAGGTGCTCTACGACACCGCGCTGGCCTGCCGCATGCGGCCGTTTGCCGACGTGCTCACCGGTCAGGTGCGCATGGTCCGCGACCTGGGGCGCAGCCTCGGCAAACAGGTGCGGCTGGAAATCGAGGGCGAGAAAACCCAGGTCGACCGCGATGTGTTGGAAAAACTCGAAGCGCCGCTGACCCATTTGCTGCGCAACGCCGTCGATCACGGCATCGAAACCCCGGAGCAGCGCCTGCTCAAGGGCAAACCCGAAGAAGGCCTGATCCGCCTGCGCGCTTCCCATCAGGCCGGTCTGCTGGTGCTGGAATTGAGCGATGACGGCAATGGCGTCGATCTGGAAAAGGTTCGCCGCAGCATCGTCGAACGGCAGTTGTCGCCAGCAGAAACTGCGGCGCAGTTGAGTGAAGAAGAGTTGCTGACCTTCCTGTTCCTGCCCGGTTTCAGCCTGCGCGACACGGTCACCGAAGTCTCCGGGCGGGGCGTCGGCCTCGACGCGGTGCAGCACATGGTCCGCCAGTTACGCGGAGCGGTGGTGCTGGAGCAAACGGCGGGCGAGGGCAGTCGCTTTCATCTGGAAGTGCCGCTGACGCTGTCGGTGGTGCGCAGCCTGGTGGTGGAAGTCGGCGACGAAGCGTACGCCTTTCCACTGGCGCACATTGAACGCATGTGCGACCTGGTGCCGGACGACATTGTGCAGGTCGAAGGGCGTCAGCATTTCTGGCACGAAGGCCGGCACGTCGGGCTGGTCGCCGCCAGTCAATTGCTTAACCGCCCGGCCAGCCAGAACAGCGGCGAAACCCTTAAAGTCGTGGTGATCCGAGAGCGCGATGCGATTTACGGCGTCGCGGTCGAACGCTTCATTGGCGAACGCACCCTGGTGGTGTTGCCCCTCGACGAGCGTCTGGGCAAAGTCCAGGACATCTCCGCCGGGGCCTTGCTCGACGACGGTTCGGTGGTGTTGATCGTCGATGTCGAGGACATGCTGCGCTCGGTGGACAAGCTGCTCAACACCGGACGCCTGGAACGCATTGCCCGCCACGGCAATCAGGCGGCGGAAGCTGCGCGCAAGCGGGTGCTGGTGGTGGACGACTCGCTGACCGTGCGCGAACTGCAACGCAAACTGCTGCTCAATCGCGGCTACGACGTGGCCGTCGCGGTGGACGGTATGGACGGCTGGAACGCGCTGCGTTCGGAGGACTTCGATTTGCTGATCACCGACATCGACATGCCACGCATGGACGGCATTGAACTGGTCACCCTGTTGCGCCGCGACAACCGCCTGCAATCGCTGCCGGTGATGGTGGTGTCGTACAAGGATCGTGAAGAAGACCGACGCCGTGGACTGGACGCCGGGGCGGACTATTATTTAGCCAAAGCCAGTTTTCATGACGACGCTCTGCTCGATGCAGTGGTCGAGCTGATCGGAGGCGCGCGGGCATGAAGATCGCAATCGTCAACGACATGCCGATGGCGGTGGAAGCGCTGCGCCGGGCGCTGGCCTTCGAGCCGGCACATCAGGTGGTCTGGGTCGCCAGAAACGGTGCCGAGGCGGTGCAACTGTGCGCGCAAAACACTCCGGACCTGATCCTGATGGACCTGATCATGCCGATCATGGATGGTGTCGAAGCCACTCGGCGGATCATGGCGGAAACCCCGTGCGCCATCGTGATTGTCACGGTCGACCGCCAGCAGAATGTGCACCGGGTTTTCGAAGCCATGGGCTACGGCGCGCTGGATGTGGTCGATACCCCGGCTCTCGGTGCCGGCAATGCCCAGGAAGCCGCCGCGCCGCTGTTGCGCAAAATCCTCAATATCGGCTGGCTGATCGGCGAGAAAACCCCGCGCTCGCGTCCGGCGCCGACTCCCCCGCGCAGTTCGGCTTCGCGCCAGCGGCTGGTGGCGATCGGTTCGTCGGCGGGCGGGCCGGCGGCGCTCGAGGTGCTGCTCAAGGGCCTGCCGCGCGATTTCTCGGCGGCCATCGTGCTGGTTCAGCACGTGGACCAAGTGTTCGCTGCCGGCATGGCCGAATGGCTGGCCAGCGCCAGCGGCCTCGACGTGCGCCTGGCCCGCGAAGGCGAGCCGCCGCAGGCCGGCGCGGTGCTGCTGGCCGGCACCAATCACCATATTCGTTTATTGAAAAACGGTACGCTGGCCTACACCGCCGAGCCGGTCAACGAGATTTATCGGCCGTCGATCGACGTGTTTTTCGAGAGCGTCGCCAGTTACTGGAACGGCGACGCCGTCGGGGTTTTATTGACCGGGATGGGACGCGACGGGGCGCAAGGGCTTAAGCTCATGCGCCAGCAGGGTTATTTGACCATTGCGCAGGACCAGCAAAGCAGTGCGGTGTACGGCATGCCCAAGGCCGCTGCGGCTATTGATGCCGCTGTGGAAATCCGTCCACTGGAAAAGATAGCGCCACGATTGCTGGAGATTTTCCCCACATGAACAGATTTATCCGCAATCCTGGCTCCCGCAGTACACAGGTGACCGCCCATGAGTGACTTACAGATCGACGACATTAAAACCGACGAAAACGCCGCCATGGTGTTGTTGGTGGACGATCAGGCGATGATCGGCGAGGCCGTGCGCCGTGGGCTGTCGAACGAAGAGAACATCGACTTCCACTTCTGTTCCGACCCGCATCAGGCCATTGCCCAGGCCGTGCGGATCAAACCGACGGTGATCCTCCAGGATCTGGTGATGCCCGGCCTCGATGGCCTGAGCCTGGTGCGCGAATACCGCAATCACCCGGCGACCAAGGACATTCCGATCATCGTCCTGTCGACCAAGGAAGACCCGCTTATCAAGAGCGCGGCGTTTTCCGCCGGCGCCAACGATTATCTGGTGAAGCTGCCGGACACCATCGAACTGGTGGCGCGCATCCGATATCACTCGCGCTCCTACATGACCCTGTTGCAACGGGATGCGGCCTACCGTGCGTTGCGGGTCAGCCAGCAACAGTTGCTCGACACCAACCTGGTGCTGCAGCGGCTGATGAACTCCGATGGCTTGACCGGGCTGTCCAACCGCCGGCATTTCGACGAATACCTGGAGCTGGAATGGCGCCGTTCGCTGCGTGATCAGAGTCAGCTGTCGTTGCTGATGATTGATGTCGATTACTTCAAGTCCTACAACGACACCTTCGGCCATGTCGAGGGTGACGAGGCCTTGCGCAAGGTCGCCACGGCGATCCGCGACGCCAGCGCCCGGCCGTCGGACCTGCCGGCGCGTTATGGCGGTGAGGAGTTCGCGCTGGTGCTGCCGAACACCTCGCCGGGCGGCGCGCGGCTGGTGGCGGAGAAACTGCGCCAGACCGTGGCGGCACTGAAAATTCCGCACAACACTCCGGCGGAAGGGGCGAGCCTGACGATCAGTATTGGTTTGGCGACGATGGTGCCGCAGGCGGGGAGCGATTGCCGGTTGCTGATTTCGGCGGCAGATCGTGGGTTGTATCTGGCGAAGAACAGCGGGCGTAATCAGGTTGGTATCGAGTAACGGCTGACCCTCACCCCAGCCCTCTCCCGGAGGGAGAGGGGGCCGACCGAGGTGTCCTTGGCCCTGCATCAACCAGGAAGACCTCGGCGATTCCGGATTCGGCAAAGCCATTTCAAGTCGGCGTACCTCCCCAATATCCCCCAATCGGTTCCCTCTCCCTCTGGGAGAGGGCTAGGGTGAGGGTTGGCAATCTCCACTCAGGCAGAAATCTCAAGCCATTCACCCCCCCACACCCGCCAGACGGGCTGCCGTGACAGCGTGATTACGTTATACTCGCCGGCTTTCAAAAGTTCGCCAACGAGTGCTGCCCGTCATGGAAATCAACCCGATCCTGAACACCATCAAGGACCTGTCCGAGCGCTCCGAAACTATTCGGGGGTATCTTTGACTACGATCAAAAGCATGAGCGTCTGACCGAGGTCAATCGCGAGCTTGAAGATCCGAGTGTCTGGAACAAACCTGAATACGCCCAGGAACTGGGCCGCGAGCGCGCCGCGCTGGCGCAGATCGTCGACACCCTCGACGAACTGAACGGCGGTCTGGCCGATTGCCGCGACCTGCTGGACATGGCTGTCGAAGAAAACGACGAAGGTGCAGTGGGCGATGTCGTCGCCGAACTGGCCCGTCTCGAGGAGAATCTGGCCAAGCTGGAATTCCGCCGCATGTTCAGCCACGAGATGGACCCGAACAACGCCTACCTGGACATCCAGGCCGGTTCCGGCGGCACCGAAGCCCAGGACTGGGCCAACATCCTGCTGCGCATGTACCTGCGCTGGGCTGACAAACGCGGTTTCGACGCGACCATCATGGAACTGTCGGCCGGTGAAGTCGCCGGTATCAAAGGTGCGACCGTGCACATCAAGGGTGAATACGCCTTTGGCTGGCTGCGTACCGAGATCGGCGTCCACCGTCTGGTGCGCAAGAGCCCGTTCGACTCCGGCAACCGTCGCCACACCTCGTTCTCCGCGGTGTTCGTCTCGCCAGAGATCGACGACAAGGTGGAAATCGAGATCAACCCGGCAGACCTGCGGATCGACACCTATCGTTCCTCCGGTGCCGGTGGTCAGCACGTAAACACCACCGACTCGGCCGTACGTATCACCCACGTACCGACCAACACCGTGGTCAGCTGCCAGAACGAACGTTCCCAGCACGCCAACAAGGACACCGCCATGAAAATGCTGCGGGCCAAGTTGTACGAGCAGGAAATGCAGAAGCGCAACGCCGCATCCCAGGCCCTGGAAGACACCAAGTCCGACATCGGCTGGGGTCACCAGATCCGCTCCTACGTGCTTGACGCGTCGCGGATCAAGGACCTGCGCACCAACATCGAACGCAGCGACTGTGACAAGGTGCTCGACGGCGACATCGACGAATACCTGGAAGCCAGCCTGAAATCAGGGCTGTAAAAGACGCAATACAGCATCGGCTGATTCAACCCGATCCCTGTAGGAGCCAGCCCAGCTGGCGATCTCCGGGCCGCCAGGCCCGGGGGCAACGAACCTGATGGAATATCTAAAGACATGAGCGACCAACAACTCGACCCGCAAGCCCTGCAACAGGAAGAAAACTCCCTGATCGCCCTGCGCAAGGAAAAGCTGGCTGCCGAGCGCGCCAAGGGCAATGCCTTCCCGAACGACTTCCGCCGCGAAAACTACTGCGAAGATCTGCAGAAGAAGTACGCGGACAAGACCAAGGAAGAGCTGGCCGAGGCTGCAATTCCGGTCAAGGTTGCCGGTCGCATCATGCTCAACCGTGGCTCGTTCATGGTGATCCAGGACATGACCGGTCGCATCCAGGTCTACGTCAACCGTAAGACCCTGTCCGAAGACACCCTGGCCGCCGTGAAAACCTGGGACATGGGCGACATCATTGCCGCCGAAGGCACCCTGGCGCGTTCCGGCAAGGGCGACCTGTACGTGGAAATGACCAACGTGCGCCTGCTGACCAAGTCGCTGCGCCCGCTGCCGGACAAGCACCACGGCCTGACCGACACCGAACAGCGCTACCGTCAGCGTTACGTTGACCTGATCGTCAACGAAGACGTGCGCCAGACGTTCCGCGTGCGTTCGCAAGTGATCGCGCACATCCGCAGCTTCCTGATGAAGCGCGACTTCCTCGAAGTCGAAACGCCGATGCTGCAGACCATTCCGGGCGGCGCTGCGGCCAAGCCGTTCGAAACCCACCACAACGCGCTGGACATGGAAATGTTCCTGCGTATCGCGCCTGAGCTGTACCTCAAGCGTCTGGTGGTTGGCGGTTTCGAGAAAGTGTTCGAGATCAACCGCAACTTCCGTAACGAAGGCGTTTCGACGCGTCACAACCCTGAATTCACCATGTTGGAGTTCTACCAGGCTTACGCCGACTACGAAGACAACATGGACCTGACCGAAGAACTGTTCCGTGAACTGGCGCAGCTGGTACTGGGCAGCACCGACGTGCCGTACGGCGACAAGGTGTTCCACTTCGGCGAGCCGTTCGCCCGTCTGTCAGTGTTCGACTCGATCCTCAAGTACAACCCTGAGCTGACCGCCGATGATCTGAACGACATCGACAAGGCGCGCGCCATCGCCAAGAAAGCCGGTGCCAAGGTGCTGGGCTTCGAAGGTCTGGGCAAGCTGCAGGTGATGATTTTCGAAGAGCTGGTCGAGCACAAGCTGGAGCAGCCGCACTTCATCACTCAATACCCGTTCGAAGTGTCGCCGCTGGCCCGTCGTAACGACGAGAACCCGAACGTCACCGACCGTTTCGAACTGTTCATCGGCGGCCGTGAAATCGCCAACGCCTACTCCGAGTTGAACGACGCGGAAGACCAGGCCGAGCGCTTCATGGCGCAGGTGGCCGACAAGGACGCCGGCGACGACGAAGCCATGCACTACGACGCCGATTTCGTGCGTGCGCTGGAGTACGGCATGCCGCCAACGGCCGGTGAAGGCATCGGCATCGACCGTCTGGTGATGTTGCTGACCAACTCGCCGTCGATCCGCGATGTGATCCTGTTCCCGCACATGCGACCGCAAGCGTAAACGTTTCAGTTGAAAAGCCGCCTAAAACAGGCGGCTTTTTATTGCCTGTCTGGTACAAATGTATCAGTTGGTTACTTTTGAAATAGCAGAGGAAGTCCAGTCGTGATGGTTGCAATTGCTCAAGAAGGTGCAGCGGGTATCGCCACTGCGGTCGCTGAAAGTGTTCAGTACCAGGGCCGCAAGGCCAGCCGACAGGGCAGCGAGCAGCGTCGCCAGGACATTCTCGACGCGGCGATGCGCATTGTCGTGCGTGACGGCGTGCGGGCTGTGCGCCATCGCGCGGTGGCGGCCGAGGCTGGTGTGCCGCTGTCGGCCACCACTTATTACTTCAAGGATATCGACGACCTGCTCACCGATACCTTCGCCCAGTATGTCGAGCGCAGTGCGGCGTACATGGCCAAGCTGTGGATCAACAACGAAGGACTGCTGCGCGAGATGGTGGTCAGCGGCGACGGCAGCCCCGAGTCACGCTCGCAACTGGCCGATAATATTGCGCGGCTGATGGCCGATTATGTGCACCGGCAACTGCTCAACCGTCGCGAGCATCTGATGGCCGAGCAGGCCTTCCGCCAAGAGGCGCTGCTCAACCCGCGTCTGGCGGATCTGGTGCGTTCGCATCAGCAGATTTTGCTGCAGGGCACCTGCCAGTTGTTCCAGGTGCTGGGCTCGCGCGAACCGCAGCAGGATGCCAAGGTGTTGACGGCGATTATCGGACGGATGGAATATCAGGGCCTGCTCAACGACGCCGAGCCTTTGGCCGAACAGGACATGCTCGGCATTCTGACGCGCTACATGCACCTGGTGCTCGCGTCGGTCTGACCCTCTGGGGGAAACACCTGACCCTGCGGGAGCGAGCTTGCTCGCGAAGACGGACTGACATTCAACATTAATGTTGGCAGTACCACCGCTTTCGCGAGCAAGCTCGCTCTCACAGGTTCAGTGGTGTATTCGAGGGTGGCGAATGTTCATAGGGAGTATTGAATGAAAGCCTGGTGTGGCGTGCTGATCGCCTTGTCGTTCCTGCTGCTCAGTGGCTGTCTGGTGACCTTCAAGGAGCCGCTGACCGCCAGTGACCCGGCGCCCAAGGGCCTGCTCGGCAAATGGTCGAGTACCAATGCCTGGGGCGAACCGATGAACCTTGAACTGACGCGCCTGGGCAAGGACCGCTATCAGGCTGTCACGTACTTCAAGGCCAAGCCCCGCGAACGCGAAGCCTATCCGTTCACCGTTTCGCGCCACGGCAGCCGCTGGTATCTGTCGGCGAAAGTCCCGGCGCAGTACGGCGGCCATTACACCATCGCCGGTTTCGAGCTCACCGATAAACACGAACTGGTGATCTACAACCTCGATCTCGAACAGATCAATCAAGCGATCAAACAGAAAGCCCTCGACGGTCAGGCCTTCCAGACCGACGATGGCGACGGCGTGCAGGTCGACAGCAACCTGGACAAGGTCTTTGCTTACCTCGACGATCCGGCCAATTCCGATGTGTTCGTCGAAGCCGCGCGCTATCAGCGTCAGGCCCGCGTCAAATAATTCAGTTTTCTACAGGAGTTTCGGGTGGACGATTACCAGCAGACGATACGCACGCTGTCCGATCGCATTGTGCTGGCGCAGACACCGATCCGCGTCCTCGATGCGGTGAAGTGGGACGAAAACATCCGCAAGGGCTTTCTCAAGGCCAAGGGCAAGGAAATGCCGGCGGTGGATCGCGACTACTACCTCAATCGACCGCTGTCCTTCGATTCGAGCAAGGTCAAGCTGGAGTTCCAGAACATCGAGCGTGACATCACCCGTCAGCTCGGTCAGTTCAACCCGGTCGGGCAGATCATGCGCCGTATGTGCAAGGAATACCGCATGGTGGTGCGCATGCTCGAAGCGCGCGGCACCGAGGATTTCGGCCTGATCTCCCAGGAACTCTACGGCGCCGCCTCCGATGCGTTTCACGCCGGCGACCCGACCCTGGCCGACCTCGGCCTGATGATGTCCGACTACCTGAACAACATTGATGGCCGTGGCGACCTGAAGGACGAGCCGAAGATCCTCACCGCCAAGGATGCCGTGCACCTGCTGCAAACCCGTTTGAACAAGGTGTTCGGCGAGGCCGAGGAAACCATCCGCGTGTTCGAGTCCGACGGCATCGTGGCTGACGCGGCGGCAGGCGCCGACTACATCAAGATCCGCACCGACGCGCTGTTCAACGATCGCGATGTGCGCGCACTGGAAGTCCACGAAGGCCTGGTGCACGTCGGCACCACGCTCAATGGCTTGAACCAGCCGATCTGCACTTTCCTGTCCAAAGGCCCACCGTCGTCGACGGTGACCCAGGAAGGCCTGGCGATTTTGATGGAGATCATCACGTTCGCCTCCTACCCGAGTCGC
This sequence comes from Pseudomonas monsensis, assembly GCF_014268495.2. Classification (NCBI taxonomy): domain Bacteria; kingdom Pseudomonadati; phylum Pseudomonadota; class Gammaproteobacteria; order Pseudomonadales; family Pseudomonadaceae; genus Pseudomonas; species Pseudomonas monsensis. The sequence goes on from NZ_CP077087.1 coordinate 1,502,067, forward strand.
CTGCGCAAACTGACCAACCGCACCCGCGCCATTCATATGGTCGAGGAGGGCGCGGATTTCCTGCAGGTGTTCGAGTTCTTCCGCGAGCAGGGCTTTGAAATGGCAGAAAGTTACGGCAACGCCAGTCGCGTTTTCCGTGGTTCGACACCGACTGGTCTGCCATTTACCAAAGACTTGTCCTACCTCAAGGGCTTTATCATGGTTTACAACTACATTCAGTTGGCCGTGCGTAAAGGCAAGCTCGAGCAGATTCCGCTGTTGTTCTGCGGCAAGACCACGCTGGAGGACATGCGTACCCTGCGTCAGCTGGTGGATGAAGGACTGGTGGTGCCGCCGAAGTATCTGCCGGAGCAGTTCCGCGATCTGAACGCGTTGTCGGCGTGGATGTGTTTCTCCAACTTCCTCAATCACTTGAGCCTGGACCGGATCGAGGCGGATTACTCCAATATCCTCTGAGCCAACATGCAAATCCTGTGGCAGCTGGCAAGCCAGCTCCCACAGGGTTATTTGTTTTTCTCTGGATCGTATTGCCAACTTCTGTTGCGAGGTTTCACCGGATGAGAATCCTCGGCATCTTTTGCCTGCTCCTGACCCTCGGCGGTTGCAGTTCGCTGTTGTTCTACCCCGAGCCCGGCCAGATCTTTACCCCGGAAAAAGCCAAGCTCGAATACCGCACCGTTACCCTGACCACCGCCGACGGCCTCAAGCTGAATGCCTGGTGGCTGCCGGCCAAACCCGGTGTCGAGGTCAAAGGCACAGTCCTGCACCTGCACGGCAATGGCGGCAATTTGCCGATGCACCTGGGTGGCAGTTGGTGGTTGCCGAAAAACGGCTATCAAGTGTTGCTGGTGGACTATCGCGGTTACGGTTTGTCCGAGGGCGAGCCGAGCCTGCCGGCGATCTATCAGGACATCGACGCCGCATTCGCCTGGCTCGACCAGGCGCCAGAGGTCAAAGGCAAACCGCTGATTCTGCTGGGGCAAAGTCTCGGTGGTTCGATGGCCGTGCATTGGCTGGTGCAGCACCCGGAGCGGCAGAAACAACTCAAGGCCTTCGTCCTCGACGGTGTACCCGCCAGCTATCGCAGCGTTGGCCAGTACGCCCTCAGTACCTCGTGGCTGACCTGGCCGTTCCAGGTGCCGCTGTCGTGGCTGGTGCCGGACGGCGACAGTGCAATCAATTCGATGCCGCAGCTCAAGGGCGTGCCGAAACTGATCTTTCACAGCATCGACGACCCGCTGGTACCGCTTGCCAATGGCATCCGTCTGTATCAGGCGGCACCGCCTCCGAGGGTGCTGCAGCTGACCCGTGGCGGCCACGTGCAGACCTTCGGCGACCCGGTCTGGCGCCAGGTGATGCTGCGCTATCTGGAAGATCCCGAACACTTCAATGGCCTGCGCCGTCTCGGCGAAATCCCGAATTATCCGCCACCTCCGAATTCTGAAGATGAGAGTCCGCAATGACTGAAGAACGTAACGCCATCCCGCTGATCATCACCGGTATCTGCAGCATCCTCGGCACCGTCGGGGCGCTGTGGTACTACGGCTACCTGCACTTCGCCAAGCCTGAGGATGCGTTGCTGCTCAACGAATTCACCATGCTCAAGACCGTGCCCGGCGAGGACTACAAAGTCTCGCTGGACCCGGCGCCGCAAGTCGCGCAGTGCATTGACGGGGTGCTGGTGCTGTTCGACACCGAGCAGAAAGGCCTGACCGGTGTGTTGATCAACGCGCAGAAAAAAGCCGTGCGCTGCATGGGGGAGGAGACTCCGCAGAAGCTGGAACAGTGATTCTGCAGGTTCAGCCCTCACCCTGAGGCTGACCGAATTGTCTTTCGCTAGACGCCGACCTGAAGGATTGTGTCGATTATGGATTCGGCCAGGCACTTTCAGGTCGATGTATTTCTTGGGCATCCCCCCTTCGGCTCCCTCTCCCTCGGGAGAGGGCTGGGGTGAGGGGCCGCGATTTCAGCCTGCACAAAAAAGCCCCGCCTGATCACTCAGGCGGGGCTTTTGCGTTACCGCGTGACGCTTAGTTCGAGCTGACCGCCGAACGTGGCATCACTGGCTGGTTGTCGTTGGAGATAGTCACCTCCACACGACGGTTCATCGCACGGCCGGAAACGCTGCCGTTATCGGCAACCGGGTATTCCTTGCCATAACCCTGAACCACGATGCGCGAAGGATCTACGCCCATCTTGATCAGCGCGACTTGTACCGAGGTCGCACGACGCTCGGACAGCGACTGGTTGTAAGAAGCCGCACCGGTGCTGTCGGTGTAACCCTCGACGATCACTTTGCGATCAGGGTTTTCCTGGAGGAACTGCGCCAGTTTATTGATGTTCACCAGACCGCTGGATTTCAGATCAGCCTTGTTGGTGGCGAACAGCACGTCACCGAAGGTCACCAGGGTGCCGCGATCGGTCTGCTTGGCGTTGAGGCTGTCCTGCAGCTGTTTGATCTGCTGATCGCGAGCATCCAGACGCGCCTGGGCACGCTGGGCTGCGGCGTTCTTCAGGTTGTTTTCAGCGGTGCGCAGGGCGATGGTCTGCTTGGCCACTTCCACACGCTGGTTGGTCAGGTAGGCCAGCTGGTCAACCTTGGCCGCGTTTTCTTTGTCCAGGTAAGCCTTGTCGGCCTTGTCCAGGTAATCGCTGGCGTCTTTGGTTTCCAGGGCTGCGACTTTGCTGGCTTGTGGGTTGGCTTGCAGGCCGGCGTAGTTGGTGCGCGCCTGTTCCAGGTTCGGGTTAGGCGGGGTGGAGCAGGCAGCCAGGGCAACGCTTGCAGCCAGGAGAGCGGGGATCATCAGTTGCTTACGCATAATTTGTCGTCCTTTCTATCGTTAAAAGTTTCAGCTTTGCGATTCGGGATGCGCGCTTACTGCACGGTGCGCTGACTTTCCTGACGCAGTTCCTGAACACCTTTCTGGGAATCCTTCAGTGCCTGTTCGGCTTTCGCTGCCTGAGCCTTGCGTTCCGCTACGCGAGCGTCCCATTCGGCCTGCTCGGAGAGGGTGCGAGCTTCGTCATACTTCTTGTCGTGCATGGCGATTTCAGCTTGTTTGAGTTTGTCCTGCGCCTGCTTCATCTCGACGGCGGCGAATTCGGTACCACCGGCGCTGACGGCGCTGTTGACTGCCGACTGGGTCACGGCGTACTGCTCGGTCGGCGGGTTACCGGCGCAACCGGCCAGCACGAAGCTGGTGCCGATGGCCAGAGCAGCCAGTTTCAGACCGCGCAGGTGAGAGAACGAGGTTTGGGTCTTCATGGTCTTCAACTCCATTGTTTAACTCCTGATAAAACCGAAAATCCATCCTGGTCGAGGAGCCTAAAGCGTCGTATGAAAGCGCGTTTTTGAAACGCTCGTTCCAGGCGTGGTTACTCGTTCCGACCGGAGGCATTTTTCAAAAGTTCAGAAAAGATGGCCTATCGCCAAAAAAATTTTTGACCGAATGGACAAGGCTCTGGGGCGGGAACTTTGGCCGAGGAGAGTGGTACGCGCGGGGGAAAACAACATGATTCTTGAGGGAAAATGCGGTCCTGTGGGAGCTGGCTTGCCAGCGATGGGGCCGTCAGATTCAACACGTCGGTGACTGAACGGACGCCATCGCTGGCAAGCCAGCTCCCACAGGTTTAACGCAATCGGGTGTCAGTGTTTCTGCTTGCCGGCAGCCGCCGAGAGGTCATGCAAATGACGGCGCGAAAGGGCCAGAAAACGCGGTGTAGGCCCGACATCCTCGTACAGCGGATCACCTTCCTCATCGGTCGCCACCACTGTCGAACCTTTCACATAGGGCAGGCTCGCTTCAAACTCTTCAAGCGCCGCGCCGATCAGTTCGCCAAGCAGTTCTTCGACATGACGTTTGGGGTACATCTCGGTAATCGCTGCCAGACGCGCAGCGGCCTCAACGTCCAGATGAATCGCGTAGCCGGTGTCGGTCAGGCGACCTTTGGCGGTTTCTTCCCAATGCTGGGCGAGCTCACGGATTTTCATGATGACCTCATTTCGCACCTGCTCGTGGCAGGTCTGGGTGAGTGTCCGGCGTGGCCGGTGGCAAGCCGTTGTACGGCTTACTGTTGAGACTAGCTTTCGGTCACAAGGTTTAAAGTCCCTTCGTCGGCCTGCTTGTAAGAAGCGTCGCAGAGCGGCACTCTCTAGGTCATGCACTCGTTTCTAGGCCGCCCGGATTACCGCTGGAGAACTGCTGATGACCGATATTGATGCACGCTTGCGCGAAGATGTTCACCTGCTCGGCGAGTTGTTGGGCAACACCATTCGAGACCAGTACGGCGAGGCGTTTCTCGACAAGATCGAGCAGATTCGCAAGGGCGCCAAGGCCGACCGGCGTGGCTCGATGGACGCCGAGCTCAGCGCCAGCCTCAATCAATTGAGCGAAGACGAATTGCTCCCGGTGGCGCGGGCGTTCAACCAGTTCCTCAATCTGGCGAACATCGCCGAGCAGTATCAGTTGATCCATCGTCGCGAGGAGTCGCAGCCGGCGCCATTCGAATCCCGTGTGCTGCCGGAACTGCTGGCGCGCCTGCGCAACGAAGGGCACAGCGCCGAATCCCTGGCCCGGCAACTGGCGCGCCTGGAAATCGAACTGGTGCTGACCGCGCACCCGACCGAAGTGGCGCGGCGCACGTTGATTCAGAAGTACGACGCGATTGCCGCGCAACTGGCCGCTCAGGATCATCGCGACCTGACCAGCGCCGAGCGCGAGCAGATCCACACTACCTTGCAACGGCTGATCGCCGAAGCCTGGCACACCGAAGAAATCCGCCGTACGCGGCCGACGCCAGTGGACGAGGCCAAGTGGGGTTTCGCGGTGATCGAGCATTCGCTGTGGCAGGCGATCCCCAACCATATGCGCAAGGCCGACAAGGCGTTGCATGAAGCGACGGGCCTGCGTCTGCCGCTGGAAGCTGCGCCGATACGCTTTGCCTCGTGGATGGGCGGCGACCGTGACGGCAACCCCAACGTCACTGCGGCCGTGACCCGTGAAGTGTTATTGCTGGCGCGCTGGATGGCCGCCGATCTGTACCTGCGCGATGTCGATCATCTGGCGGCCGAGTTGTCGATGCAGCAGGCCAGTGATGCATTGAAAGCCCGGGCCGGCGACAGCGCCGAACCTTATCGCGCAGTGCTCAAGCAATTGCGCGAACGCCTGCGCGCCACCCGCAACTGGGCGCAGGCCTCGCTGACCGCGCCGACCCCGGCCCCCGCCGACGTACTGCACAACAACCGCGATCTGCTCGATCCGCTGGAGTTGTGTTTCAACTCGCTGCACGAATGCGGCATGGGCGTGATTGCCGATGGCCCGCTGCTCGATTGCCTGCGCCGCGCAGTGACCTTCGGCCTGTTTCTGGTGCGCCTCGATGTGCGTCAGGACTCGTCGCGCCATAGCTCGGCGATGACCGAAATTACCGATTATCTGGGCCTGGGGCGCTACGAAGACTGGGACGAAGAGCAGCGCATCGGCTTCCTGACACGGGAGCTGAGCAACCGTCGTCCGTTGCTGCCGGCGCATTTCAAACCCTCCGCCGATACGGCGGAAGTGCTCAATACCTGTAAGGAAATCGCCGCCGCACCAGGCGCGTCACTGGGGTCCTACGTGATCTCGATGGCCGGGGCTGCATCCGATGTGCTGGCGGTGCAACTGCTGCTTAAAGAAGCCGGTGTGCTGCGACCAATGCGTGTCGTGCCGTTGTTCGAAACCCTCGCAGACCTCGACAACGCCGGCCCGGTGATGGAGCGTCTGTTGCTGCTGCCGGGTTATCGCGCGCGCCTGCAGGGCCCGCAGGAAGTGATGATCGGCTACTCCGACTCGGCCAAGGACGCCGGCACCACCGCTGCCGCTTGGGCGCAATACCGGGCGCAGGAACGTCTGGTAGAAATCTGTCGGGAGCAGCAAGTCGAACTGCTGCTGTTCCACGGTCGCGGCGGCACTGTCGGCCGAGGCGGTGGTCCGGCCCACGCGGCGATTCTCTCGCAGCCGCCAGGATCGGTGGCGGGGCGCTTTCGCACTACCGAGCAGGGGGAAATGATTCGTTTCAAATTTGGCCTGCCGGACATCGCCGAGCAGAACCTCAATCTGTATCTGGCTGCCGTGCTCGAAGCAACGCTGTTGCCACCACCGCCACCGACGCCCGAGTGGCGGCATCTGATGGACGAGTTGGCGGCGGACGGGGTCAGTGCCTACCGTGCGGTGGTGCGGGAAAATCCGCAGTTCGTCGAGTATTTCCGCCAGTCCACGCCGGAGCAGGAGTTGGGGCGTCTGCCGCTGGGCAGTCGTCCGGCCAAGCGCCGTGCCGGTGGCATCGAAAGTCTGCGGGCGATTCCGTGGATCTTCGGCTGGACGCAGACGCGATTGATGTTGCCCGCGTGGCTCGGCTGGGAGTCGGCGCTGAGCAAGGCGCTGGAGCGCGGTGAAGGTCAATTGCTCGGGCAGATGCGCGAGCAGTGGCCGTTCTTCCGCACGCGCATCGACATGCTGGAAATGGTCCTGGCCAAGGCTGACGCGGACATCGCGCTGTCTTACGACCAGCGTCTGGTCGAGCCGGACTTGCTGCCGTTGGGCGCGCAGTTACGCGACCTATTGTCGCAGGCGTGTGCGGTAGTGCTCGGCCTGACCGGTCAGTCGCAACTGCTGGCACATAGCCCTGATACGCTCGAATTCATCCGTCTGCGCAACACCTACCTCGACCCGCTGCATCTATTGCAGGCCGAACTGCTGGCGCGTTCGCGGCAGCAGAATGTCGAGCAGGGCAGCCCGGTGGAACAGGCGTTGCTGGTGTCTGTGGCGGGGATTGCCGCCGGTTTGCGAAATACCGGCTAAGGTTTTTTCCGTAGGATGCGGCAGCCGATGCATGCCTCGGCTGTCGTTTGCTGCACAGGGGAAATGTGCCGCCAGGCGACAGTTAATGATGGGGTTGCGACTTGGGTCACCGTGTCGCAAGGTCGCGGCGGGCGTCGGTTTCTCCGACTTTTGGCGTCTTGTGTGGGCGCAGCCTGCTGTGTATCTTGATCAGCCTTTGGCCGTTTGTGTGGCCACGACCCGTATTTTCAGGATTCGCCGCCAAGTAGCGAATCCTTTGTTTTGTAAAGCTTTTATATAAAAAATTGAGGAGCACATCGATGCGCGTCATTCTGCTGGGAGCTCCCGGGGCCGGTAAAGGTACTCAGGCAAAGTTCATCACCGAAAAATTCGGCATTCCGCAAATCTCCACTGGCGACATGCTGCGTGCTGCGGTCAAGGCCGGCACCGAGCTGGGCATCAAGGCCAAGAGCATCATGGATGCCGGTGGCCTGGTGTCGGATGACCTGATCATCGCGCTGGTCAAGGATCGCATCGCTCAAGCTGACTGCGCCAATGGCTTTCTGTTCGACGGCTTCCCGCGCACCATTCCGCAGGCCGAAGCGCTGGTGACTGCCGGTGTCGAACTGGACGCCGTGGTTGAAATCGCCGTTGAAGACGAAGAGATCGTGCAGCGTATCGCCGGTCGTCGTGTGCACGAGGCCAGCGGCCGCGTTTACCACATCGTCTACAACCCGCCGAAAATCGCTGGCAAAGACGACATCACCGGTGAAGAACTGGTACAGCGCAAGGACGACACTGAAGAAACCGTGCGTCATCGCCTGTCGGTCTACCATTCGCAGACCAAGCCGCTGGTGGACTTCTACCAGAAGCTGTCCGCTACCAATGCCGGCAAGCCGAAGTACAGCCACATCCCGGGTGTCGGTTCGGTTGAAGCCATCACCGCCAAGGTACTTGAGGCGCTGAGCTGAAAAAGCTGATTCTGCTGCATCATCCACGGCCCGCTTGCGGGCCGTAGTTGTTTATACTGACGCACCTTTTTCCCACCTGTTTTGGATACATCAATGAGCACCTTGCTGGCCCTGGACACCGCGACTGAAGCTTGCTCCGTTGCCTTGCTGCACGACGGCAAGGTCACGAGCCATTACGAGGTGATCCCGCGCCTGCATGCGCAAAAGCTGTTGCCGATGATCCAGCAACTGCTGGCCGACGCCGGCACCACGCTGCAAGCGGTGGACGCCATCGCGTTCGGTCGCGGCCCGGGTGCATTCACCGGTGTGCGGATCGCCATCGGTGTAGTGCAGGGGCTGGCGTTTGCCCTCGACCGTCCGGTGCTTGCGGTGTCGAACCTGGCGGTGCTGGCGCAACGGGCTCATCGCGAGCACGGCGTCAGCCAGGTTGCAGCGGCCATTGATGCGCGGATGGATGAAGTGTATTGGGGCTGCTACCGCGAGACTGCCGGCGAGATGCGTCTGGTCGGTGCCGAAGCGGTGTTGCCACCCGAGGTTGCAGCGCTGCCGCAAGACGCCAGCGGCGAGTGGTTCGGTGCCGGTACCGGTTGGGGCTACGGCGAGCGTATTGCCGTCAAACCGAGCGGTTCCGATGCGGGCATGTTGCCCCATGCCGAAGACTTGCTGACCCTGGCGCGCTTCGCCTGGGAGCGCGGTGAGTCGATCCCGGCCGATGACGCGCAACCGGTTTACCTGCGCGACAAAGTCGCCACCCCCAAGGCTCGCTGATCAATCAAAACGGCGAGGTCCATTGTGGCGAGGGAGCTTGCTCCTTCGCGACAAAAACACTCAGCCGCAATTCAGTGCCTTATTCCAAATCCTGCCAATCGTCAGTTTCCAACCCCGCGCTTTAAACCTTTTGCGCTTTATGTGTTCTAGTTATCACTCGGCGATTTGCTAAGTCGGTCAGGTGCCGCTAAATTGCCATCATTGATACCGAGCATGAATTTATGCGTATAGACGGCGTTTCCTCTCAGTCCTATCCCATCAAGCGCAAGCCTCGCAAAGGCAATGTGGCGCTGGATGAATCCGTCGACGATATCGACGGCGAGCTGGAGTTCCCGACTGAAGAGCAACTGGCCGCCCGTGCTGCCAAAGCCTCGGCACAACGCCTGAGCAATCTGCCTGCCCGTCAGCAAGACATGATTTATCACCGTGCGATGAAAAAGAGCGTAGCGATGGCCTTGGCCAGTTACCTGAGCACCGCCGGTTTTGTCGATTGGGATGCAGACGTGCTGGGCCTCGATTTGTACATCTGATGGCGCTGCCTTACTACCTCGGTTGCCCGTCCTGGAGCGAAAATGCCTGGCGCGAGTATCTGTACCCGGTAGACGCGAAAACCTCCGACTTTCTCGGTCTCTATTCCCAAGTGTTCAACGCCGTGGAAGGCAATACGACCTTCTACGCCAGCCCGTCGCCGGCCACCGTGCAGCGCTGGGCCGAGGTCATGCCCGAGCACTTTCGCTTCACCGCCAAGTTCCCCGGCGACATCAGCCACAGCGGTGACCTGCGCGAGCAACTGACCGCCGCCGAAACCTTTTTGCAGTTGATGCAGCCGCTGGGCGGACGCGTCGCGCCGTTCTGGCTGCAACTGTCGAAAAGCTTCACGCCGCAGCGCCTGCCGGAACTGGCGGGGTTCATTGATGCGCTGGATTGCCCGCTGGCGGTGGAAGTGCGTCACGAGCAGTTCTTCGCCAAGGGCGAGAGTGAGCGCCTGCTCAATCGTCTGCTGCTCGACCGTGGCGTCGAACGCATCTGCCTCGATCCGCGGGCGCTGTTCAGTTGCCTGTCGACCGAATCTTCGGTGATTCACGCGCAGTCCAAAAAGCCCCGTGTGCCGACGCGCCCGGCGGCCTTCACGCAGTCCCCGCAAGTACGCTTCATCGGGCATCCCGAACTCGAAGCCAACGATCCCTTCCTCGTGCCGTGGGTAACAAAAATCGCCGAGTGGATCGAAGAGGGCCGCACGCCTTATATCTTTCTGCACACCGCCGACAACCTGCTGGCGGCGAAACTGGCGCAACGTTTTCACACGCAATTGATGCAACGTTTGCCTGGCCTGCCATCGCTGCCTGAGCTATACAGAGAACCCGCCGCCGAGCAACTTGGCCTGCTCTGAGGCGGTTTTTTCTGCCCAGGAGCCTGCCGATGGACGCCCAAGCCCGCGAAGAACAAGCCCGTAAAGCCCACGCTTTCAAAGCCCTGCATGAACGGCCGGGCATTTTCGTCATCCCCAACCCATGGGATGCTGGCTCGGCGAAGATGCTCGCCAGTCTCGGCTATCAGGCCTTGGCCACGACCAGCGCCGGTTACGCGTTTTCCCAAGGCAAGGCCGATGGTGCGTTGACGCTCGATGAGACCCTGGCCAACGTCCGGGCGATTGTCGCGGCCACGGATCTGCCGGTGGCGGTGGATCTGGAAAACGGCTTCGCCGATGACCCGCTCGAATCCGCCAACAGCCTGTTGCGTGCCGCCGAGGCGGGCGCAGTGGGTGGTTCAATCGAAGACGCCACAGGCCGCGTCGACGCGCCCATCTATTGCTTCGAACACGCGGTGGCGCGCATCGAAGCCGCCGTCGCCGCTGTGCGTACGCTGCCTTTTCCCTTCACCCTGACCGCCCGTGCGGAAAACTACTTGCACGGCCATCCCGATATCAACGACACCATCCGCCGCTTGCAGGCGTTCGCCGAAGCCGGTGCCGACGTGCTGTATGCGCCGGGTTTGCGCAGTGCCGAAGAAGTGTTGGCAGTGGTGCGTGCGGTGGCGCCGAAGCCGGTCAACGTGTTGATGTCCGGCGGTTTGAAGTTGACGTTGCAGGAACTCGAAGAAATGGGCGTGCGGCGCATCAGCACCGGTTCGGCACTGGCACTGGCCGCGTTCGGCGGATTCTTGCGCGCCGCTGAAGAGATCCAGCAAACGGGCACCTTCGGGTTTACTTCGCAGTCGATGCCCTACGCCCAGGCCAATCAGTTTTTCAAAGGCTGAACGTGGGACGCTGGTTTGCGCTGAGTGTGCTGCTGCTGATTGGCGGTGCGATGGTCAGTGTCTGGCGTGGCTGGCTGGATGTGCCAGCCGAGTGGAATCCGTGGGCGCCGCTGGATGTGAAGGCAGTCCCCAACTGGCTGACCGGCTACAAACTGATGCGCTTGCGCAGCGATCCCGAACTCTGTGCACAGGCGCTGAGCAGCTCTGGACTGCGTGTCACACGGCAATCCGACAGCCCCGATGCCAAGTGTCCGCTGATCGGCACCTTACGCGTGCAGGGCGGCGAGGTCGCGCTGAGCAGCGGTTTCCTCGCCAGTTGTCCGCTGGCGGTGGCCTACGCCTTGTTTGAGCGCCACACCCTGCAACCCGTCGCTCAAGCCGTTTACGGCGAGAAAGTCAGCCGTCTCGATCACCTTGGCAGCTTCGCCTGCCGCAATGTCTATAACCGTGAGAGCGGCGCACTCAGCCGGCATGCCAGTGCCGATGCGCTGGATATCGCCGGATTTCGTCTGGCCAGCGGGCGCAGCATCAGCGTCCTCAAGGACTGGCCAGGGCAAACTCGCGACGCGCAGTTCCTACGCCAGGTGCGTGACGGCGCCTGTGAGGCGTTCAGTGTGGTATTGAGCCCGGATTACAACGCCGCTCACCGTAATCACTTTCATGTCGATGTCGGGCGCTGGAGCGTGTGTCGCTGAGGGTCAGGCGGCGAGGCGCAGGTTCTGCAGAACGATCGGGCGGGCCCAGCCGTTATCGAAGTCCAGCGCCTTCTGTTGCTCGGCGATTTCTTCTGGCGGGAATGGCGGACAAGGCTTTTGCAGCAGATCCAGATCGAACTCGGCAATCGGCAGGTACAGCGGCTTCTTCTGCGGGGCCGGGCCAGGCTCTGGTGTTGGCTGGCCGTTGTTGATCACGATCGGGCGTACCCAGCTGCTGTCGAAATCCTGCTGCTCTTGCTGAGCCTTGAGCTCTTCAGGCGGGAACGGCGGGAACGGCTTGTCCAGCAATTCCATTTCGAATTCGGCGATCGGCAGGAACAGCGGCTCCGGCGGACGCACTTCGGTTTCGACCACATCGCATTCGCGCTGGCTGATGATGTGCGCGTGCAGTTCGCTGCCCAGGGTCGGTTCTTCAGGGCTGCTCAGGTCAACCGGGGGGAATGTGCCGCAGGCGGGTACCACTTCACTCGTCTGTTCGGCCAGCGCCTGGGCAAAGAAATCCTGCCACAGGTGACTGACGCCGCTCAGTGCTTGAGTGTTTTGACGGCTGAAGTCGCCATGGGGCGAAATGTAGCCAATCGATGTGGGAAGAATGCCTGACATTTTTTTCGGTTGACGCTCAGCTCTGGCAAAATGCGCGTTGATTGGTTTATCGGCCACTTTTTGCCGATCCTTAACTTTTTTGAGCGTGTTTTCATGATTGAGCAACCCGCGGCCTGCCGCATCCATGTCCAGGCCCTCGGCCCGGCGTTTGAAGCGCAAGCCGAGCAGTGGGCCGAGCGTCTGGGCCTGCCGCTGGCAGTGGCCGACGGTGAGTTCGCCTTGCAGGTCGGCGAGCAGGGTTTGCAACTGCAGCAGTTGGGCCCGGATGCACCGGGGCCGGTACGCGTCGATTTTGTCGAGGGCGGCGCGGCGCATCGGCGGTTGTACGGTGGCGGCAGCGGGCAGATGATCGCCAAGGCCGTCGGCATCGCCCAGGGCGTGCGACCACGGGTGCTGGATGCCACGGCGGGGCTGGGCAAGGATGCGTTCGTGCTGGCCAGCCTCGGTTGCGAGATGAGCCTGATCGAGCGCCAGCCACTGATCGGTGCGCTGCTGGAGGACGGTCTGGCGCGGGCGGCGGAAGATTTCGAGGTGGCGCCGATCGTGGCGCGGATGAAGCTGCTCAAGGGCAACTCCATCGAGGTCATGCGTAACTGGGAAGGCGAGCCGCCGCAGGTGATCTATCTCGACCCGATGTTCCCGCATCGCGAGAAAACCGCGTTGGTGAAGAAGGAAATGCGCCTGTTCCGGCCGTTGGTCGGGGATGATCCGGATGCCCCGGCCTTGCTTGAAGCAGCGCTGGCACTGGCGACGCACCGGGTGGTGGTCAAGCGTCCGCGCAAGGCGCCGTGTATCGAAGGGCCGAAGCCGAGTCATGCGCTGGATGGCAAGTCCAGCCGATACGATATTTACCCGAAGAAAGCGCTCAAGCCGTAAAACCGAGTCGCTCCAATCGCTGGCAAGCCAGCTCCACAGGTTTTTGTGTCGTTCGCACGATGGGTGTTTACCACAACCCCTGTGGCAGCTGGCGTGTCAGCGATGGCGTCAGCACAGACCCTGAATAATCAGGGCCGATACGCCCGCATGAACAACCCCACCACCTCCTGTACATGGATCTCCGCCGCCTCTTCACTCAGCGGCTCACCGCAGCAATACAGCAAGCGAAAATTCCCCGCGCCCTTGATCAGGCAGAAGAAGTGCTCGGCCGCGTTACGCGGTTGGTCGATGCTCAACGCGCCGGTCTCGTGGATGCGCTTCAGCAGCCGCTCCATGCCTTGCACCATGCGTTCGGGGCCGGCCTCAAAGAAGATCAGCGAGAGCTTCGGATCCTGTGTGCCCAGCGCCATCATCAAACGGTGCAAATTCACCGACTCTTCGCTGTTGATCAGCTGATGAAAGCCTCGCGCAATGTTCAGCAACACATTTTCCACGGCGATGCCGGCAGGCAATTCGAAGAACAGCGGCGGTAACTGCTCCTCGCATTTGGCCATCACGGCGGAGGAGAACAGCGTCTCCTTGTCGTTGAAGTGGCTGTAAACCGTCAACTTCGACACGCCAGCCTCGGCGGCGACCGCGTCCATGCTGGTGTTGGCGTAGCCTTGACTCAGAAACAGGATTTTCGCCGCATCGAGGATCGCCCGGCGCTTGGCCGGATCCTTCGGACGGCCCGGGCCGTTTGGAGCTGAAAGATTGTTCGACATTCTTCGCTTTTAATACTGGACTGGTGAGTTTGCTATTAATACCATACCGGCCAGTATAAATATTCCAAGCACCATTAGCGAAAGGTCCGTCACCATGTTCCGCCATGCGTTGTCCTTTGCGTTGCCAGCCAGTCTGGCGTTTTTGTTGTCGGCGTGTGGTCAGGAGGAGGCGGTGCAAGTGACCGTGCGACCGGCCATGGTGGTGCAGCCAGAGCCTTCGACGCAGGCGATGGAAAGTTTCCCGGGCGAGGTGCGCGCGCGCTACGAGCCCGATCTGGCGTTCCGCATCGGCGGCAAAGTCAGCCGACGACTGGTTGATGAGGGCCAACGCGTCAAGGCCGATCAACCGCTGGCCGAGCTCGATCCGCAGGATGTCCGCCTGCAACTGGAGGCCACCCGCGCCCAGGTCGCTGCTGCCGAAGCCAACCTCAATCTGGTGCGCGCCGAACGCGACCGCTACAAGACCCTGATGGACCGGCAGATGGTCAGCCGCTCGGCTTACGACAACGCCGAAAACCTTTACCGCTCCGGTGAAGCCCGCCTCAAACAAATCAAAGCCGAATTCAACGTCTCGACCAACCAGGCCAGTTACGCGGTACTGCGCGCGCCGCAGGACGGCGTAGTGGCCAAGCGTTCGGTGGAAGTCGGTCAGGTGGTCGCGGCCGGGCAAACCGTGTTCACCCTCGCCACCGACGGCGAGCGCGAAGTGCTCATCAGCCTGCCGGAACAAAGTTTTGGCCGGTTCAAGGTCGGTCAGCCGGTGACCGTTGAACTGTGGACGCAACAGAACCAGCGCTTCGCCGGGCAGATCCGCGAACTGTCGCCTGCAGCCGATCCAAAGTCCCGCACCTTCGCCGCGCGCATTGCCTTCACCAGCGGCAAGGTCCCGGCCGAGCTGGGCCAGAGCGCCCGGGTGTTCGTGCAGTCGGCCGATGCCGTGCCGTTGTCGGTGCCACTCTCGGCACTGACCGCCGAAAACGGCGCGACCTATGTCTGGGTCGTCAGCGCCAACAACACGCTGAAGAAAACCCCGGTACGCGTCGGTCCGTTCGGCGAAAAAACCGTGCCGGTGCTCGAAGGCCTCAACGCCAACGACTGGGTGGTCGCCGCTGGCGTGCATGTGCTGCTCGAAGGTCAGCAGGTGCGCCCCGTGGATCGCTCCAACCGTGTGGTCCATCTGGCGGACAAGGAGTAAGTCCCGATGCGCTTCAACCTTTCCGAATGGGCGCTGCGTAATCGCCAGATCGTCCTGTTCCTGATGCTGTTGCTGGCCGTCGTCGGCGCCTTGTCTTACACCAAACTGGGCCAGAGTGAAGACCCGCCGTTCACCTTCAAGGCCATGGTCATCCAGACCCGTTGGCCGGGGGCGACCGCGCAGGAAGTCTCGCGTCAGGTCACCGAGCGCATTGAAAAGAAACTCATGGAAACCGGTGAGTACGAACGCATCGTCTCGTTCTCTCGCCCGGGTGAGTCGCAGGTCACCTTCATCGCCCGCGACTCCATGCATTCCAACCAGATTCCTGACCTCTGGTATCAGGTGCGCAAGAAGGTCAGCGACATCCGGCAGACCTTGCCGCCGGGGATTCAGGGGCCGTTTTTCAACGATGAATTCGGTACCACGTTCGGCAATATCTATGCGCTGACCGGCAATGGTTTCGACTACGCCGTGCTCAAGGATTACGCCGACCGCATTCAGATCCAGCTGCAACGGGTCAAGGACGTCGGCAAGGTCGACCTGCTCGGTTTGCAGGACGAGAAGATCTGGGTCGAACTGTCCAACGTCAAACTCGCCACCCTCGGCTTGCCGCTGGCAGCCGTGCAGCAGGCATTGGAAGAACAGAACGCGGTGTCCACCGCCGGCTTCTTCGAGACCGGCAGCGAGCGTTTGCAGCTAAGGGTTACGGGGAATTTCAAGACCGTCGATGAGATAAAGAACTTCCCGATCCGCGTCGGCGATCGCACGTTCCGCATCTCCGACGTCGCTGATGTCCGCCGGGGTTTCAACGATCCACCGGCGCCGCGCATGCGCTTCATGGGTGAGGACGCGATCGGGCTGGCCGTGGCGATGAAAGATGGCGGCGACATTCTGGTGCTCGGCAAAGCACTGGAAGGCGAGTTCTCGCGGATCCAGAAAAACCTTCCGGCCGGCATGCAGTTGCGCAAGGTCTCCGACCAGCCGGCAGCGGTGAAAACCGGGGTCGGCGAGTTCGTTCAGGTGTTGGTGGAAGCGCTGGCGATTGTGTTGCTGGTGAGCTTCTTTTCCCTTGGCGTGCGCACCGGCATGGTGGTGGCGCTGACCATTCCGCTGGTGCTGGCGATGACCTTCGCCTGCATGTATTACCTGGGCATCGGCCTGCACAAGATTTCCCTCGGCGCGTTGGTGCTGGCGCTGGGCTTGCTGGTAGACGACGCGATCATTGCCGTGGAAATGATGGCGATCAAAATGGAGCAGGGCTTCGACCGTATTCGCGCGGCGAGCTATGCCTGGACCAGCACCGCATTCCCGATGCTCACTGGCACGTTGATCACTGCCGCAGGTTTTCTGCCGATTGCCACGGCGCAGTCCGGCACCGGCGAATACACCCGCTCGATCTTCCAGGTGGTGACCATCGCGTTGCTCGCCTCGTGGGTGGCGGCGGTGATGTTCGTGCCGTATCTGGGGGAAAAACTGCTGCCGGATCTGGCGAAGATTCATGCGGCCAAACACGGAACGGCTGATGGCCAGTCAGACCCTTACGGCACGCCGTTCTATCAGCGGGTGCGGCGGCTGGTGGAGTGGTGCGTGGTGCATCGCAAAACCGTGATCGTGATGACGCTGGGGCTGTTCATCGCCTCGGTGATGTTGTTCCGGTTCGTGCCGCAGCAGTTCTTTCCAGCCTCCAACCGGCTGGAATTGATGGTCGATCTGAAACTCGCCGAAGGCGCGTCTTTGGCCAACACCGCCGGCGAGGTCAAGCGCCTGGAAGCGCTGCTCAAGGATCACGCCGGCATCGACAACTACGTGGCGTATGTCGGCACCGGTTCGCCGCGTTTCTACCTGCCGCTGGATCAACAATTGCCGGCAGCGAGCTTCGCCCAGTTTGTGGTGTTGGCGAAAACCATCGAGGAGCGCGAGGTGCTGCGCACCTGGCTGATCGACACGCTCAACGAGCAGTTCCCGGCCCTGCGCTCGCGGGTGACGCGTCTGGAGAACGGGCCGCCGGTGGGTTACCCGGTGCAGTTCCGCGTCACCGGTGAACACATCGAGGAAGTCCGCGCGCTGGCGCGCAAGGTGGCGGCGAAGGTTCGCGA
Source organism: Pseudomonas monsensis (assembly GCF_014268495.2). Classification (NCBI taxonomy): domain Bacteria; kingdom Pseudomonadati; phylum Pseudomonadota; class Gammaproteobacteria; order Pseudomonadales; family Pseudomonadaceae; genus Pseudomonas; species Pseudomonas monsensis. The sequence continues at coordinate 1,519,127 of NZ_CP077087.1, forward strand.
GAATCCGCATGTGGTCAATGTGCATCTGGATTGGGAAGAACCGAGCAAGGTCGTGTATCTGAATATCGATCAGGACCGCGCTCGGGCACTCGGGGTGAGCACCGCCAATCTGGCGAAATTCCTGCAGAGTTCGTTGACCGGCTCAAGTGTCAGTCAGTACCGCGAAGACAACGAGTTGATCGAGATTCTGCTGCGCGGCACGGTGCATGAGCGCACTGAATTGTCGTTGTTGCCGAGTCTGGCGGTGCCGACGGACAACGGCCGCAGTGTGGCGTTGTCGCAGATCGCCACGCTGGAATATGGCTTCGAGGAGGGCATTATCTGGCACCGCAATCGCCTGCCGAACGTGACCGTGCGTGCCGATATTTATGGCAAGGAGCAGCCAGCGACACTGGTCAAACAGATCATGCCGACGCTGGATTCGATTCGTGCTGAATTGCCGGATGGTTATCTGTTGGATGTCGGCGGTACGGTGGAGGACTCGGCGCGTGGGCAGAAGTCGGTGAACGCCGGGGTGCCGATGTTCATCGTTGTGGTGCTGACCTTGCTGATGGTGCAACTGCGTAGCTTCTCGCGCACGGTGATGGTGTTTTTGACGGCGCCGTTGGGGTTGATCGGGGTGACGTTGTTTTTGATGGTGTTCCGTCAGCCGTTCGGCTTTGTGGCGATGCTGGGGACGATCGCGCTGTCGGGGATGATCATGCGCAACTCGGTGATTCTGGTGGATCAGATCGAGCAGGATATTGCCTCCGGGCTCAGGCCGTGGCAGGCGATTATCGAGGCGACCGTACGACGCTTCAGGCCGATTGTGTTGACGGCGCTGGCGGCGGTTCTGGCGATGATTCCTTTGTCTCGGAGTGTGTTTTTCGGGCCTATGGCGGTGGCAATCATGGGTGGGTTGATTGTGGCGACGGCGCTGACGTTGTTGTTTTTGCCGGCGTTGTATGCGGCTTGGTTCAGGGTTCGTCGCGAGGGTTGATCTTTGGTTTGACGTGGCGGCCTTCGGGCCGGCCAGGTTCTTGGGGTTTTGGGTGAATATCCGTTGGTTTGGGGGTTGCGGCTGGCGGTTTCGCCCTTACGGCGAGTCCCTTTGGCAAACGCCCCAAAGGAACCAAAGGTCTTTGCCCCAACGTTCGGCCCGCTCGCTGGGGCTCGGGGTTCCTTCGCTCCGGGATTGTTCCGGGCGCATCGCCTCCGGTTTGCTTCGCTGCACCTCCTCTCGATGTGTTTGGCTTCGCCAAACGGTCGCTGCGCTCCCACCCCCGGATCAATCCCTCCACTCAGCCTGCCGACGGGGCCTGTGGATCAAGATCAAAAGCTGCAGCCGAGCTAACGCTCATCCTGTTGAGTGGTGAGAAGCGAGGCGGGATGAGGTGTGCGCGTTGTGCTCGTGCGCTTCTGTGGGAGCTGGCTTGCCAGCGATGGCGGCCTGATAGCCGACCTGTTTTTTTTAGATGTACGCAATCAACTTTAGGAGCCAGCCTGCTGGCGATGAGGCCCGCACAGCCTCCCAATCTCTCTCTGCATGGACTCTTTCCAACCTTTGGGAGATGAAGATCAAAAGCTGCAGCCGAGCTAACGCTCATCCTGTTGAGTGGTGAGGAGCGAGGCGGGACGAGGTGTGCGTGTTTTGCTCGTGCGCTTGTGTGGGAGCTGGCTTGCCAGCGATGACGGCCCCCCAGCCGACCAGTCTCTAACGGATTGCTCACGATCCAACTGTAGGAGTGAGCCTCGATCAAGTCGATTCGCAACATTGGCGCCCACAAAAAAGCCCGCTGAGCCGGTGGAGGTCAGCGGGCTTTTTGTCGTTCGGGATTTACAGCGTCCCGAACACTTTCTTCGCCAGGCTGGTCGCGGCAGCGGCCGGGTTCTGGCGGATGGTTTCTTCCTGTTTGCCGATCATTTCGAACAGGCCATTGAGCGCTTGTTCGGTGACGTAGTTTTCAACGTTGGCGCTCTTGGCGTCGACGACGCCGAAGGTGGCGGCCTGGCCGGCGAAGGCGTTGTATTTCTGGGCCACGCCGACTTTGTCAGTGGCTTGTTTGACGATCGGCAGGAACTTGGCGCGGATCTGTTCGCGACTGGATTTGTCCAGGTATTGAGTGGCCGAATCTTTGCCGCCGCTGAGGATGCCTTTGGCGTCAGCCACGCTCATTTTTTTCACGGCGTCGATCAGGATGGGCTGAGCCTGGGTCACGGCGGATTCGGCGGCCTTGTTCATGGCGGTTTCCAGTTCTTCGACCTGGGCACCCATGCCGAAGGCTTTCATTTTGCTGGCGGCTTTGCCGAGTTTGCCCGGCAATTCGATCTTCACGTCCGGGTTATTGCTGAACCCACCCGGGGTGCCGAGTTGTTTGACGGCGATTTGCGCGCCTTGAGCCAGCGCATCCTTGAGGCCGCCGGCGGCGTCTTGTTGCGACAGGTCGGTAAGCGACAGTGCCATCGCGTTGGCGCAGATCATCAGGCCTGCGCACAGGCCGGCGAAGCGAAGGGTAGGGCGGAGCATGGCGGCTTCCTTGTTGCAGAAAATGAATTAACGAACAGCGTCGACGCGGATTTTCAGCGGTTGCGGGTCGTTGCCGTCGAGTTGCACGGCGTGGTTTTCGGTGGTGATGAACATCAGCTCGCCGTTGACTTCAATGCGCGCGCTGACTGAGTAACGGTGGCCGGGTTTGACCTGGGCCGGATCGTAGCTCAAGTGGAACGGCAACGGAACCTGGCCTTTGACCGGGCCTTTCTGTTCATCGAGGACCACCGCCGGTGCATCGGCCAGCGACACGTCTTGCAGGCTCACGCTCAGGGTCGCGCTCGGTGGCAGGGCGATGCGTTGCAGGTAGAACACTTCGCCGTCGAGGCCGACTTTGCCGGCGGGGGTGGTCGACTGGCAGGCGCTGAGCAGGGCAGCGGCAGCGAGAACGGTGAGTTTTTTCATGGTAAATCTCCTTTCAATGTGGGAGTGGGCTTGCTCGCGATGGCGGTTCAACATCCCTGTTGTCTGCCCCACCGCGAGCCGGCTCTCTCCTACAGGTATTGCATCAGGCTTCGGACTGGCTGGTCGGTTGGTCTGCTGCATCTTCACTGCGGTGCAACGCCACCTGGCGGATCGACAAGCGAATCTCCGCGGGCAGCACGCGTTTGGCCGCGCCTTCGGCCAGTTCGCCGAGCAGTTCGTGATAGCTCAGTTTGCCGGCTTCGTCGCGACGAAGAACGTCGAGGTCGAGCAGGGTCTGGATGAAGTGGCGGAACAGGCTCTTGTCGAAGAATTCCGGGGCATTGAGGCCGTGCAGGATCGACAGGCGCTGGGCCATGACCGTGCAGAGGTCTTCCAGCTCTTCGGCACTGATGCTGTTCTGGCCGGCGTTGAGCAGCAACGACACCGTCATGTAGAAGCGTTGCAACGTCTGCGCGATGCTTTTCGACAGCAAGGTCAGCAGCACGAAATGCCGCGAACTCGGTGCCGGTCGCAAGTACAGCTCTTTCTCGAAGCGCAGCAGCCCCTGTTCGACGAACGCTTCCAGCCACTGATCGACGACCCCGTCGAGCTCGTCCAGCGTCCAGCGAATGAACAGCTCCGATTGCAGGTACGGATACAGTGCGCGGGTGTAGCGCAGGATCTGTTCGCGACTCATGCGCGACGTGCTTTGGAAAAAGCTCGCCAGCAGTGCCGGCAGGGCGAAGATGTGCAGCACGTTGTTGCGGTAGTAGGTCATCAGGACGGCGTTCTGCTCGTCCAGGTAGAGAATTTTGCCCAGGGCGTCGTTCTGCTCGGACAGCAGATCCATGTCCTTCACGTGCTCGATCAATGCGCGGCCATCGCCTTCCGGCAAGGTCGTGTGTGGCGAGTACGGCACCTTGCGCAACAGGGCCAGGTACAGATCCAGCACCCGCGCCATCGCGCGATCATCCAGCGCCAGGCGGGTGGTCGACAACAATGCCAGCGCCACCAGATTGACCGGGTTGATCGCCGCCGCTTCGTTCAAGTGTTGCGCGACTTTGTCGCCGAGGCGGTTGGTGGTTTCGTTAAGCCATGCCGGTTTGTACTGTGGACCGAGTTCCTGCTGGCGCCAGCCCGGCTGTTCGCTGTCGAGGAATTCCGCGAGTTTGATCGGTTCGCCGAAGTTCACCGCTACCTGGCCGAAGCGCTGCTTGAGCGCGCCGATGACTTTGAAGATGTCGAAGATCGATTCTTTCTTCTTGCTCGCGCCTCGCAATTCTCCGAGGTAGGTACGACCTTCCAGCACGCGCTCGTAACCGATGTACACCGGCACGAAGACGATCGGCATCCGCGACGAACGCAGGAAGCTGCGCATCGTGATGGCGAGCATGCCGGTCTTCGGTTGCAACATGCGCCCGGTGCGTGAGCGGCCACCTTCGACGAAGTACTCGACCGGGAAACCTTTGGTGAACAGGGTGTGCAGGTATTCGTTGAACACCGAGGTGTACAGCGGATTGCCCTTGAACGTGCGGCGCATGAAGAACGCGCCGCCACGGCGCAGCAGGCTGCCGATCACCGGCATGTTGAGGTTGATCCCGGCGGCGATGTGTGGTGGGGTCAAGCCGTTGCGGAACAGCAAGTACGACAGCAGCAGATAGTCGATGTGGCTGCGGTGGCACGGCACGTAGATCACTTCGTGACCCTGGGCGACCTTCTGCACGCCTTCGATGTGGTTGACCTTGATGCCGTCGTAGATCTTGTTCCAGAACCAGCTCAGCACCACTTCGAGGAAGCGGATCGCGGTGTAGGTGTAGTCCGAAGCGATCTCGTTGCCGTAGCGCAGGGCCTGGGCCTTGGCTTTTTCCAGGGAGATGTTCTCGCGCTCGGCCTCTTCGACGATCGCTTGCCTGACCAGTGGCTGGTTGAGCAGGCCTTTGACGAGGTTACGGCGGTGGGAAATGTCCGGGCCGATGACGGCGGCTTTCAGATTGCGGAAGTGCACGCGCAGGATGCGCTGGGCCATGCGCACCGTGCGTTCGTGGCCCTTGTTATGCTCGATCAGTTCGCGCAGGTGGATCGGCGCCGAGAACTGCACGCGGGTCTTGCGGCCGAGGACGATGATGCTCAGCAGGCGACGCAGGCGCCCGGTCACGGCCCAGCTGTCGGCAAACAGCAACTTCCACGGACTGTTTTCGCTGTCCGGCGACTGGCCCCAGAACACGCTGACCGGAATGATCTGTGCGTCTTCGGCGGCGTTCTGGGTCAGGGCGCTGACCAGACGGGTCAGGGTTGGCGGTGCGCCGCGTTTATCCTGGCGACCGAGCCAGTCGGGGTCCGGCGTCAGATAGAAAAACGCCGCCGGCTCGATCAGCGAACCGACCGACACCGGCAGCACCGGACGCGGCAGGCCAGCCTTGGTGCACTCGGTGTCGACCACGGCCAGATCGGTCAGTGAAGGGTTTTGCAGGACGTAGAACACCGGACGACTGCGGTCGAGGTTGAGGGTGAACGACGACTGGTTGATCGTCTCGGATCGCACCCAGAGATACAACAGTCGGCGCAAGGTGCCAAACACAAGACGGCGGAACGGGGAACGGGTCATACGGCTTCTGCGTGAGTTGATAAACCGAGCGTTTGCTCGGGAGGTCGACAGTTTGCCGTATTCACCGAAAATCGGCAAAAAAGCGGCGAAGTAATCTCCTGTTGAGACTTTTCGCACCTGTCATATACTCGGCGGTCTGTCGCCGGGGCCCTTTTATGGACGTCGGACGCAGGCTGACGTTCCGCGAAGGCTTTCCTGCGAAAAGCCTGTTCAATAATAAAAAAGGAGTATGAACAGATGGCAACACGTGAAACCGGCAATGTGAAGTGGTTCAACGACGCCAAGGGCTACGGCTTTATTCAGCGCGAAGACGGGGTGGACGTGTTCGTGCACTACCGCGCGATTCGCGGCGAAGGGCACCGGTCGCTGACTGAAGGCCAGCAGGTTGAATACGCAGTGATTACTGGCGAGAAGGGTTTGCAGGCTGAGGATGTAGTCGGCTTGTAACAGCGGTTTCAAGCTGCAAGCCACAAGCTACAAGCCGTTCAGCTTGAGACTTGCAGCTTGCAGCTCGTAACCTGCAGCTGCTGTTAAGCAGTTTTCCAGGTGATCTCTTCTTCACCATCGGCGCTGATGCGAATCCAGCGATCCGCCGTCTCTTCACCTTCTTCTTCAACCCACGTCCCTGGCGCGCAACGCACCTCCACGTTCAACGCGGCGAAGGCGGCGCGGGCGCAGGCGATGTCGTCGTCCCATGGGGTCGCATCGCTTTCCAGGTACAGGCTGTTCCACTTGCCCACGGCTTTCGGCAGCCAGGTCACCGGGATGTTGCCGGCCTTGCATTTGTAAGTCTGGCCTTTCTGTACCCAGTCGCTGCACGGGCCCAGCGCGGCGCCGAGCCAGGCGGAAATGGCCTTGTGGTCGACGTCGGCGTCTTTCAGGTAAATCTCGATATCCGGTTGGCGCATGGATGTCCTCACTGCGGGTCTGAAAAATCCATTCGCGGATTTAGCCGGCCCCGGGCACTCGCCCGAGACCAAAAGTTATTGAAGAACGAAATAATCGTAGCGCATCGACACGGTGGTCACGAACGGCTCGGCCTGTTCGATCACCGCTGCACGACGCTCGGCACTGGCGCGCCAGCCGTGGGGTGTCATTGCCAGCAGGTTGGCGCGATCCTCGGGCTTGTCCAGCGTCAGTTTGAATTCCAGGGTTTCGCTGTGCGCCAGCGCCATGCCTTCGGGCACCAGGGCCAGATGCTTGTCGTCGGTGTATTCGCGCACTTCGTCGTACAGCCGTTCGCGCAGTTCCATCAGATGGCCGCTGGTCGGGCCGACCTTCATCAGGCCGCCGCCGACACTGAGCAGGCGCTTGGCCTCTTCCCAGTCCAGCGGGCTGAAAACGCTGGCGAGAAACTGGCAACTGCCCGACGCCAACGGCACGCGAGCCATGCTGGCGATCAACCAGGTCAGGGCCGGGTTGCGCTTGCAGGCGCGTTTGACGGCTTCGCGGGAGATGTCCAGCGCGTAGCCATCTGCGTTTGGCAAAGCCTCGGCGATCTGTGCGGTGTAGTAACCCTCGCCACAACCGATATCGACCCAGCGATCCGGGGCGTAACTCGCCGCCAGTTCGGCCAGGCGTTTGGCCACCGGCGCATAATGCCCGGCATTCAAGAAGTCGCGGCGCGCTTCGACCATGGCCTGGTTGTCGCCGGGATCGCGGCTGTTTTTGTGCTGCACCGGCAACAGGTTCAGGTAACCCTGACGCGCACGGTCGAAGCGGTGGCCGGCAGGGCAGACCACGCCGTTGTCCACGCTGTTAAGCGGTTCACTGCAGATCGGGCACGCGAGCATCAGGCGAGCAACTTGATCAGGGTCTGGTAGTAGATCTCGGTCAGTACGTCGAGATCGGCTGCCAGCACGCGCTCGTTGACCTGGTGGATGGTCGCGTTGACCGGGCCCAGTTCAACCACCTGGGTGCCCATGGTCGCGATGAAACGGCCATCGGACGTACCGCCACTGGTGGACGCCTTGGTCTCGCGGCCAGTGATGTCGCGGATGCTCGACGACACCGCGTCGAGCAGCGCGCCCGGCTCGGTGAGGAACGGCAGGCCGGACAGCGCCCAGTCGATGTGCCAGTCCAGACCGTGTTTGTCGAGGATGTCGGCCACGCGCTTCTGCAGGCCTTCGACGGTCGATTCGGTGGAAAAGCGGAAGTTGAACACCGCCACCAGATCGCCCGGGATCACGTTGGTCGCGCCGGTGCCGGAGTTGACGTTGGAAATCTGGAAGCTGGTCGGCGGGAAGAAATCGTTGCCGTGATCCCAGTGCTCGGCAGCCAGTTCGGCCAGCGCCGGGGCGGCGAGGTGGATCGGGTTCTTCGCCAGATGCGGGTAGGCCACATGGCCCTGAACACCTCGAACAGTGAGCTTGGCACCGAGGGAGCCGCGCCGACCGTTTTTCACCACGTCGCCGACCAGGGTAGTGCTCGACGGTTCGCCGACGATGCACCAGTCCAGACGTTCGTTGCGCGCTGCCAGACGTTCCACCACAGCCTTGGTGCCGTGGTGCGCCGGGCCTTCCTCGTCGCTGGTGATCAGGAACGCGACCTTGCCCTTGTGGTTCGGGTAGTCGGCGACGAAGCGCTCGGCGGCCACGGTCATCGACGCCAGGCTGCCTTTCATGTCCGCTGCGCCACGGCCGCAGAGCATGCCGTGTTCATCAATGACGGCGTTGAACGGGTCGATCTGCCAGGCGCTCACCGGACCGGTCGGCACCACGTCGGTGTGGCCGGCGAAGCACAGCACCGGGCCTTCGTCATTGCCGTGGGTGGCCCAGAAGTTATCCACATCCTCGATGCGCATCGGCTCCAGGGTGAAACCGGCATCGCCCAGGCGCTGCATCATCTGCTTCTGGCAATCGGCGTCGACTGGCGTCACGGACGGGCGGCGGATCAGGTCGATGGCGAGTTGGAGGGTCGGCGAAAGGTCGGCGTGGGCCGTCATGGAAAACTCCGGGATCATGAATTCGAGCGAGGGCCAATGTGGGAGCGAGCTTGCTCGCGAAAGCGGTGTATCAGGCAACATAAGGGTTGAATGTTACAAAGCCTTCGCGAGCAAGCTCGCTCCCACAGGGATTGGGTTCGGTCAGTTACACCGCGTATCACGCCAAGCCCCGCAAAATGGCGGTTATCTTAAAGCAAAACGGCGGCCATTGGCCGCCGTTTAGTGCTTCGTCGAGGAATTAGACGACAGGCGCCGGCTCAGGGGCCGCCGAAGGTTTCGGCAGCGACGAGAGGAACGCCATGATCAGTGCCGCGACGTAAGGCAGCGACTGCACCAGCAGCATCGCCACCCAGAAGCGCATGTCGTTGCTCGGAATGCCTTGCACCAGGTAGATCCCCAGCGCCGCGCCCCACAGCAGCAACATGATGAACAGCTCTTCCCGTGCTTCGGAAATCGCCACCCAGAAGCCATGGTTGTCGGCGTTTTTCGGTGTGCGGAAGAACGGAATGCTGCTGGTGAAAAAGCCGTACAGCACCGCTTTGGCGATGGTGTGCGACAACGCCAGCCCGGCCAGCGCCGCGCAGAACGCATCCTTGAGGTTCACGCCGACGGCGCGACGGTACAGGAAGATGATCTTGCCGACCTTGAACACGAACAGCGCCAACGGCGGGATCGCGAAAATCAGCAGCGGCGGATCGACCCGTTGCGGCACGATGATCATCGCCGCCGACCACAACAGCGCGCCGACGGTGAAGAAGATGTTCATGCCGTCCGCGACCCACGGCAACCAGCCCGCAAGGAAGTGGTAACGCTGACCGCGGGTCAGCTCGGTGTCCTTGCCGCGCAACAGGCTGCCGGTGTGGCGTTTGATGATCTGGATCGCGCCGTAAGCCCAGCGGAAACGCTGTTTCTTGAAGTCGATGAAGGTATCCGGCATCAGGCCCTTGCCGTAACTGTCGTGGTAATACGCCGCCGACAGGCCTTTTTCGAACACGCGCAGACCCAGTTCGGCGTCCTCACAGATACACCAGTCGGCCCAGCCCAGTTCTTCCAGAACCGAGCGGCGGGTCATGGTCATGGTGCCGTGCTGGATGATCGCGTCGCGGTCGTTGCGGGTGACCATGCCGATGTGGAAGAAGCCTTTGTATTCGGCGTAGCAGAGCTTCTTGAAGGTGCTTTCGTTCTGGTCGCGGTAATCCTGCGGCGACTGCACCACGGCGATTTTCGGATCGGCGAAGTGCGGCACCATGTGCTTGAGCCAGTTCGGGTGCACGCAGTAGTCGGAGTCGATCACCGCGATCACTTCGGCGTCCTTGGCGGTGTGCGGAATCAGGTAGTTCAGCGCGCCGCCCTTGAACCCGGCCAAGGGCGAGACGTGGAAGAACTTGAAGCGCGGCCCCAGGGTTTCACAGTAGTCGCGCACCGGCTCCCAGACCGCGGGGTCTTTGGTGTTGTTGTCGATGATCAGGACTTCATAGTCCGGATAATCGAGGGCAGCCAAGGCATCGAGGGTCTGTTTGACCATGTCTGGCGGCTCGTTGTAGCAGGGCACGTGAATCGAGACTTTCGGTCGATAGTCCGAATCACCGATCACCGGCAGGAATTCGCGTCGCCGCTTGTGAATCCACACCGCTTCGGCCAGTTCATGGGCCTCGGTGAGCAGCACGATAAATACCCCGAGCGCACCCAGCGCCAAGAGGAAACCCACGGTCAGACTGAACCAGGTGCTGTATTGCTGGCTGTAGTCGTAGCCGATCCACACCAGCACCGAACCGCAGAGGAACGCGATAAAGGTCAGGAAGGTACGGCCGCGCTGACGCAGGGCCGAACCGTCGATCATCAGCAGGGTCAGCGACAGCAGCGCCAGCACCACCGAACCGATGGCCAGTACGCGCCATTGCGGGATCGCCACCACCGGGCCTTCGAAGTTGAACTTCTGCTGACGCGCGGCATTGAATACGCCCCAGTAGGCGCCCACCGAACCTTCGTCACTGGCCTTCCACGGCTGGTCGAAGGCTTCGATCACGAAGTAGTTGAAGCCCTGACGGTTAAGTTTGTTGACCAGCGTGCGCAGGTAAATCGCCTGATCCGCCGGCGACGCATCGGCGCCACCGCGCATGCGACCGTTGCTCGGCCAGCCGACCTCGGACAGCAGCAGCGGTTTTTTCGGGAACAGCTTTTTCAGGTCGCGGGCGCGGTCGAAGACGAACTGCCCGGCCTTGTCCACGGGAATGAATTCCCAGTAGGGCAGGACGTGCGCCGCGATCAGGTCGACGTGCTTGGCCAGCTCCGGGTGTTCTTCCCAGACGTGCCATTGCTCGGAGGTGGTCACCGGCACCTTGACGGCCGCCCGCACGCGATCAAGCAGCACGCTCAGTTGTTCGGCGGTGATTTCCTTGCGGAAGATCGCTTCGTTGCCGACCACCACGCGAACCACGCTGCGCGAAGTGTTCGCCAGTTCGATGGCGCGCTGGATTTCCCGCTCGTTGCGTTCCTGGTCAGGGCTGATCCAGATCCCCAGCGTCACGCGCAGACCGAATTCTTCCGCCAGTTTCGGGATGTCCTGCAGCGAACCGTCGACCGAGTAGATGCGGATGTTGTCCGTCAGCTTGCTCATGATCTCCAGGTCGCGGCGCATTTCATCGTCAGTCGGATACTGATCCTTCTGTGGGAATTGTCCCTGTTGGAATGGCGAATAGGAGAAACCGGAAATCTGCTCCGGCCAGTTGGGCGCGGAGACCGGGCGGTTGATCAGCGCCCAGAAACCGGTGAACAGGGCGGCGATTGCCAGAACCACCACCAGGTTGAGACCAAATTTACGCGATGACATAGCTATTTCGGGTTCCAAAGGCTGTGGAACGAAGGAACGGATCGGCTTACGCCAAAAGGGCGCGAATCCTACACCGGCACTCCACTAGTCGTACACCAGACAAGGAAATGCCGGATATTGGGCATCCGACTTTGACTTAAGTTCTTACACTTTTAGCTCGAAGGTTAAAACTTGTCGCTGCGTAGCCCTATAATGCGCGCCGGTTTTTGGGGTAATGGTCATGAGTACAGAAGATCCACGGTTTGCAGGCATCGCCCGTTTGTATGGCATCGAGGGTCTCGAGCGCCTGCGCGCGGCCCATGTGGCGATCGTTGGCGTCGGTGGCGTCGGCTCCTGGGCGGCGGAAGCCATGGCCCGCTGTGGTGTCGGCGAGATTTCGCTGTTCGACCTCGACGACGTCTGCGTCAGCAACGCCAACCGGCAGTTGCATGCGCTGGACAGCACCGTTGGCAAACCCAAGGTCGAAGTGATGGCCGAGCGCCTGCGCGGGATCAACCCGGACTGCACGGTGCACGCCGTGGCCGATTTCGTCACCCGCGAGACCATGGCCGAATACATCACGCCGAACATTGACTGCGTGATCGACTGCATCGACGCGGTCAACGCCAAGGCTGCGCTGATTGCCTGGTGCAAGCGGCGCAAGATCCAGATCATCACCACCGGCGGTGCGGGCGGGCAGATTGATCCGACGTTGATTCAGGTGTGCGACCTGAACCGTACGTTCAACGATCCACTGGCTTCAAAAGTGCGTTCGACCTTGCGTCGCGACTACGGCTTCTCGCGCACCGTGACCCGCCATTACAGCGTGCCGTGCGTGTTCTCCACCGAACAGCTGCGCTATCCGAAACCGGACGGCAGTATCTGTTTGCAGAAGAGTTTTGTCGGCGATGGCGTGAAGCTCGACTGCGCCGGCGGGTTTGGCGCGGTGATGATGGTGACGGCGACATTCGGCATGGTCGCGGCGACCAAGGCGGTGGACAAGATTGTGGCGGGTGTCCGGCGCCCGGTGGATCGGCTCAAGCCTCAGGTTTGATGTCGGGGCTTATGGCCTCATCGCTGGCAAGCCAGCTCCCACAGGTATTTGGTTGGTTCACTGCATTTGTGAAGACCATAGAACCCTGTGGCAGCTGGCTTGCCAGCGATGGCGATTAACCGGCCAACTCATTCATCCGCTGAAGTACGGCATTGAGACCATTACTGCGCGAAGGCGAGAGTTGCCGCGAAAGCCCCAGTTCGTTGAACCAGTCCGGCAGATCCACTTGCTGCAATTCAGCAGCGCTCAGACCATTGACCCGCAACAGCAACAACGCCACCAACCCGCGAATCATCCGCGCATCACTACTTGCCGAAAACTGCCAGTGGCCGTCATTCAGCGAGCCCACCAACCACACCTGGCTTTCACAACCATGCACGCGGTTGGCGTCGTTTTTATCTGCATCGTCCAGCGGTGGCAGGCGATCGCCAAACTGCATCAGCAACCGCGCACGCTGTTCCCAACCGGCGGCATTCTGAAAAGTGTGCAGCGCTTCGGCAGCGGCGGGCGGCAGACTCATCGCAACAACTCCAGTGCCTGATCCAGCGCTTCGAAGAAGCGTTCCAGATCCTCGGAATCGTTGTACAACGCCAGCGAAACACGAATCGCCCCGGCCAGCTCCAGGCTTTTCAGCAACGGCATGGCGCAGTGATGCCCGGCGCGCACGGCGATGCCTTGCTCGGTCAGCAGGTGCGCCAGATCGGCGTTGTGCACGCCTTCGACGACAAAACTGGCCAACGCCAGTTGCGGCTTGCCCAGCAGACGGATGCCATTGCGAGCGTGCAGGCCCTTGAGCAGATAGTCATGCAGCGCCGCTTCGTGCGCGGACACTGCGTCCTGGTCCAGGCCGGCCAGATAGTCGAGGGTCGCACCGAGGCCGATCACGCTGGCGATCGGCGGCGTACCCGCCTCGAAACCCAGCGGAGCAGGGCGAAAACGTGAATCGTGATAATTGGCTTCCAGCACCATTTCGCCGCCGAACTGCCAGGGCTTCAGTTGCTCAAGCGCCTTGTTGCGCCCGAACAGCACGCCGAGGCCATCGGGGCCGTACAGCTTGTGGCTGGAAAACACATAGAAGTCACAACCCAGCGCCTGCACGTCGTGGCGACCGTGCACCACACCTTGCGCGCCATCGACCACGGTCAGGGCGTTCTGTGCCTTGGCCATGCCCAATAGCGCTGGCAATGGCTGCCAGGCACCGAGCACATTGGATAACTGACTGACCGCCAGCAAACGTGTACGCGGGCCGATCAGTTGCACGGCGGCCGCGAGGTCGATCAAACCGGCGTCATTCAGCGGCAGGATCACCAGTTTCAGGTCGCGCCGCTGCGCCAGTTGCTGCCACGGCAGCAGGTTGGCGTGATGCTCCAGGGCGCTGATGACAATTTCATCGCCCGGGTGGAAAAGATGTTCCAGGCCATAGGCCAGGAGATTCAGCGCACTGGTGGCGCCGTGAGTGAAGATGATCTGCCCGCTGTCACCGGCATTCAGCCACTGGGCCGCCTTGAGCCGACTGTCTTCGAACGCCTGCGTCGCGTGAGCGCCGGGCAGGTGCTGCGCACGATGCACATTGGCCGCGCCGTTGGCGTAGTAATGCGTCAGTGCGTCAAGCAGGGCTTGCGGTTTTTGCGTGGTGGCGGCGTTGTCCAGATAGGTCTGGTCTTGCCGTTGCAGGGCGGCGATGGCCGGAAAGTCGGCGCGCCAGGGGGAGGGAATCATCATTTGTTCAGCCCTGTGAACTTGGGCGGGATGTACACAAGACACTGTGGGAGCGAGCCTGCTCGCGAAGGCGTTCTTGAATACGCCAAAAGCTTCGCGAGCAAGCTTGCTCCCACAGGAGGTCGATGTGCTGCTTAGTTGTGAGCGTGCAGCGCTTCGTTCAGCTCGATTGCCGATTTGTGGGTTTTGCACTCCACGGCACCGGTTTCCGAGTTGCGACGGAACAGCAGGTCAGTCTGACCGGCCAGCTCACGCGCCTTCACCACCTTGACCAGGTTGTTGTGCTCGTCCAGCAGTGCCACCTTGGTGCCGGCGGTCACGTACAGGCCCGACTCGACGGTGTTGCGGTCGCCCAACGGGATACCGATACCGGCGTTGGCACCGATCAGGCAGCCTTCGCCGACCTTGATCACGATGTTGCCGCCACCCGACAGGGTGCCCATGGTCGAGCAGCCGCCGCCCAGATCCGAGCCCTTGCCGACGAACACGCCAGCGGACACGCGGCCTTCGATCATGCCCGGGCCTTCGGTGCCGGCGTTGAAGTTGATGAAGCCTTCGTGCATCACGGTGGTGCCTTCGCCCACGTAGGCACCCAGACGCAGACGCGCAGCGTCAGCGATGCGCACGCCGGCCGGAACCACGTAGTCGGTCATTTTCGGGAACTTGTCCACCGAGAACACTTCCAGCAGCTCGCCGCGCAGGCGGGCTTCGAGTTGCATCTCGGCCAGTTCGCTCAGGTCGATCGCGCCCTGGCTGGTCCAGGCCACGTTCGGCAGCAGCGGGAAGATCCCGGCCAGGCTCACGCCGTGCGGCTTGACCAGACGGTGGGACAGCAGGTGCAGCTTGAGGTAGGCCTCAGGTGTCGAGGTCAGCTGTGCGTCTTCCGCCAGCAGGGTGGCGACCAGCGGCTTGTGGCTCTCGGCCAGACGGGTCAGCAGCTTGCCTTGCACGGCGTCGATGACTTTGACCGCTTCAGCCAGTTGCGCAGCCTGCGCGGTGGTGAAGGCGATGGCCTGGTTGCCTTCGGTGTAGCCGAGGATCGGCGCAACAGCGGCGACCAGTTCGGCCGACGGGTTGAGCAGTGGCTGGGCGTAAAACACTTCCAGCCACGCGCCTTGACGGTTCTGAGTGCCGACACCAAAGGCGATGCTGAACAGGGATTTGGACATGTGAATACCTCTAGCAATAAGTGACGGGCTGCTTACTGGAGTGCAGCCGCGTAGATGTCTGGCTTGAAGCCAATCAGGGTTCGGTCACCGAGATCGAGCACCGGGCGCTTGATCATCGAGGGTTGAGCGAGCATCAGTTCGATGGCTTTCGACTGGTCGAGATCGGCTTTACGTTCGTCGTCGAGTTTGCGAAAGGTCGTGCCTGCACGGTTCAACACCGTTTGCCAGCCGTGCTCGTCACACCATTGAGTCAGGTGCTCACGGTCGATACCGGCGGTTTTGTAATCATGAAAGTCGTAGCTGACAGCGTGTTCATCGAGCCAGGTGCGCGCCTTCTTCATGGTGTCGCAGGCTTTGATGCCGAAAAGGTGCAACGTTTTACTTGAAACGGTCAAGGAATCGCCCCCTTTACAGGTGCTGGAGAAAAATGGTGTCGGATTATGCCATGACCAAACCGGTTCGCGGCGCCTCAGGTCGATTTGGCAATGCAAAACCCTGTGGGAGCGAGCTTGCTCGCGAATACGGTGTGTCATTAACAGAGATTTTGACTGACACGGCCCCTTCGCGAGCAAGCTCGCTCCCACACTGGTGCGGCGTGTACGCGTGCGACATAGGTGCAAACGCCAGACGCATCCTAAGCGGCTAATATGGCAGTTCAACGCTGTCGATCGTCTGAGATTTCCGCTTTATGCAAACCGCTTATACCGTCCTGATCCTGCTGATGCTGGTCAGCGTCTCGCGGCTGGTCGGACGGGTCATCCCGCTGCCGCTTCCTCTGGTGCAAATCGCCGCTGGCGCCTTGCTCGCCTGGCCGACCCTCGGTCTGCATGTGGCCCTTGATCCCGAATTGTTCCTGTTTCTATTCCTGCCACCGTTGCTGTTTTCCGATGGCTGGCGCATGCCCAAGCGCGAGTTCTGGCAGTTGCGCGGGCCGATTCTGACCCTGGCGGTCGGACTCGTTCTGTTCACCGTGGTCGGAGCGGGTTACTTCATTCACTGGCTGCTGCCGACGATTCCGCTGCCGGTGGCTTTCGCCCTGGCCGCCGTGCTGTCGCCGACGGATGCGGTGGCCGTCTCGGCGATTTCGCAGAACCGCTTGCCGACGCCACTGATGCACATGTTGCAGGGCGAGGCGCTGATGAACGACGCTTCAGGCCTGGTGACATTCAAGTTCGCCCTCGCTGCCGCAGTGACCGGAGTATTTTCGCTGGCCAATGCCAGTCTGACGTTTGTACTGGTGGCGGTTGGTGGCCTGGCGGTGGGCGTCGCGCTGAGCTGGCTGGTCGGGCGCTTGCGTGCGTGGATGATCGCTCGCGGCTGGGATGATCCGGCCACCCACGTGGTGTTCATGTTACTGCTGCCTTTCGCGGCGTATGTGCTGGCCGAGCGGTTGGGCGCTTCCGGCATTCTTTCGGCGGTGGCGGCGGGGATGATGCAGAGCTGGCTCGATCTGTTGCCACGTCAGACCAGCACCCGCTTGCTCAATCGCAGCGTCTGGTCATTGCTGGAGTTTGCCTTCAATGGTTTGATCTTCCTGCTGCTCGGCCTGCAATTGCCGGACATCATCAAAGCCGTGGTCAGCCACGAGCCGACGTTGTGGCCGACGCTGTTCTATCGCTGCCTTGATGTCGTGGCGATTTTCCTCGCGCTGGTACTGCTGCGGTTTATCTGGGTGCAGAGTATCTGGCGCTTGTCGGTGCTGCTGCGACGTTTGCGCGGCAAGGGCGAGCTGACGCAAGTGCCGACGGCGCGTTCCTGCTGGCTGTTGACTGTCGGTGGGGTGCGAGGTGCGGTGACGCTGGCCGGTGTGATGTCGGTGCCGATGCTGATGGGTAGCGAGGCTTTCCCCGAGCGTGACCTGCTGATCTTCATCGCCGCCGGGGTAATTCTGCTGTCGCTGATCTCGGCATGTATCGCGCTGCCACTGTTGCTGCGGGGCATCGAAAAAAGCCCGGATGACAAGCGCCGTCAGGAAGTGCGCGATGCCTGGCGCAAGACTGCCGAGGCGGCGATCCATGCGCTGGAAACCGAAGAGGTCGCCCCGCAGGACGCCGCTCAGGCGGCACTCTCGGCGGAACTGAAAGCGCGGATCATGTCCGAGTATCGCCATCAACTTGAGGTCTTCAACGATTCCGCCGAAGCCCAGGCGTTGGCGTTTCAGATGGATCTGCTGGAGCGCCGGCTGCGTTTGAAGGCCCTACGGGCGCAGCGCCTCGAACTGTATAGCCTCAGTCGGCAGCATCAGATTGGCGATGACGTGTTGCGGGAGGTCTTGGGTGAGCTGGATTTGAGTGAGGCGAATCTGGGACAGGTCAAATAGCCTGCGGAGTTGCCCGCGCCAGAGCGTCTGGCGCGGGCAATCGGATGCTTACTTGTGCCGTGTGATGAAGGCGCGAATACGTTCCGCCGCTTCGACGCATTCAGCCAGTGGCGCAACCAGTGCCATGCGCACGCGACCGGCACCCGGGTTGACACCATCTACATCGCGGGACAGGTAGGAGCCGGGCACCACGGTCACGTGTTCTTCAGCAAACAGCTCCCGGCAAAACGCCGCGTCATCACCTTGCACGTTTGGCCACAGGTAGAAACTGCCATCCGGACGCTGCACATCCATCACCGGGCTGAGGATTGCCAGGACCGCGTCGAACTTCTCGCGGTACAGCGCACGGTTGGCGCGCACGTGCACTTCGTCGTTCCACGCGGCCACGCTGGCCAGTTGCGTTTGCACCGGCATCGCACAGCCGTGGTAGGTGCGATACAGCAGGAAGCCCTTGAGGATGTCGGCATCACCGGCAACAAATCCCGAGCGCAGGCCCGGCAGGTTGGAGCGCTTGGACAGGCTGTGGAACACCACGCAGCGCTTGAAATCCTTGCGGCCCAGTTCGACGCAGGCGCTGAGCAGGCCCGGCGGTGGCGTCTGTTCGTCGAAGTACAGTTCGCTGTAGCACTCGTCGGCGGCGATGACGAAGTCGTATTCGTCGGCCAGGGCGATCAGTTTTTTCAGCACATCGACCGGGATCAGTGCGCCGGTCGGGTTGCCCGGCGAGCACAGGAACAGGATCTGGCAGCGTTTCCAGATCTCTGGCGATACCGCGTCGAAGTCCGGGTTGAAGCCATTCTCGTCCAGGCATGGCAGGTAGTGCGGCTTGGCGCCGGCGAGAAACGCCGCGCCCTCGTAGATCTGATAGAACGGGTTCGGGCTGACCACCAGGGCGTCATCGCCACGGTTGACCACGGTCTGGGTGAAGGCGAACAACGCTTCACGGGTACCGTTGACCGGCAGCACATTGCGCGCCGGGTCAATCCAGCCGCTCGGCACGCCGAAACGACGCTCGCACCAGCCAGCGATGGCTTCGCGCAGGGCCGGGATGCCGAGGGTGGTCGGGTATACCGCCATCTGATCCAGACTGTTGGCCAGCGCTTCGGCGACAAAACTTGGCGAGCGATGTTTCGGCTCGCCGATCGACAGGGCGATCGGGCGTTTGTCCGGATTTGGCGTTACGCTGCCGAGCAGGGCGCGGAGCTTTTCGAACGGGTACGGCTGGAGCTGGTTCAGAGCGTTGTTCATTGGGGCAGGGTCTCTCGCAAAGCCATTTGAATCCGGGGCGCCATCAGATACTGATGCGCGACAATTTGATATCGGGTTCCTGATTGACGCTCAGTTGCTCAACGATCGCATCCTGCAAACGGCTGCACAGCAACGGGTCGGACAGCGGCTGGTTGTGCGCGTCGGTGATGAAGAACACGTCTTCCACCCGCTCGCCCAGGGTCGCAATCTTGGCGTTCTGCAGCGACAGGTCGAACTCGAGGAAAATCCCGCCGATGCGTGCCAGCAAACCTGGCCGGTCAGGCGCGGTCAGTTCCAGCACGGTCACCGGACGCTGGGCGTCGTTATGGATCGTCACCTGCGGTGCAAAGGCGAAATGCTTGAGCTGGCGCGGGACCCGGCGCTGAATGATCGTCGGGTAGTCGTCCGGGTTACGCAGGGCTTCGGTGAGGCCTTCGCGTATCTGCTTGATCCGTGCCGGGTTGTCACCGATGGATTCCCCGTCGTTGTCGAGCACAATGTAGGTATCGAGGGTGAACTGGCTGCTGGACGTGATGACCCGGGCGTCGTGAATGTTCAGGTTGAGCTGGTCCATTGCCGCCACGGTCACGGCGAAGAAGTCGTGTTGGTCCGGGGCATAAATGAAGATCTGCGTACCGCCCTCGAATTCGCGCTGGGTGGTTTCCTTGATCAGTACCAGCGGCCCGCCATCGGCCGGCTGCTGCAGGATCGCATCGCTGTGCCAGGCCACGTCGCCGGCGGTGTGCCGCAGGAAATAGTCATCGCCCAACTGCGCCCACAATTGCTCGACGTCGTCCGGATCGGTGCCGCCGCGCACCAGAATATCCAGCGCAGCGCTTTGGGTCTGGCGGATCTGTTCTTCACGATCCACCGGGTTCTCCAGGCCGCGACGCAAGGCGCGCTTGGTCTCGGTGTAGAGCTGGCGCAACAGGCTGGCGCGCCATGAATTCCACAGGGTCGGGTTGGTCGCGTTGATGTCGGCCACGGTCAGCACGTACAGGTAGTCGAGGCGGGTTTCGTCGCCGACGGCCTGAGCGAAATCGTGGATCACCTGCGGGTCGGACAAATCCTTGCGCTGGGCAGTGGTCGACATCACCAGATGGTTTTGCACCAGCCAGACGATCAGGCGGCTGTCCCACACCGGCAATTGATGGCGCTGGCAGAACGCTTCGGCATCGACCGCGCCGATTTCCGAGTGATCACCATGCCGGCCCTTGCCGATGTCGTGGTACAGCCCCGCCATGTAAATGAGTTCGGGCTTGGGCAGCTTGGCCATGAGCTTGGCGGCCAGCGGGAATTTTTCCGACACCTGGGTGTACTGCAACTTACGCAGATGTTTGATCAGGTTCAGGGTGTGCGCATCAACCGTGTAGATGTGGAACAGGTCGTGCTGCATCTGCCCGACGATAAAGCCGAACTCCGGCAGGTAACGCCCGAGAATGCCGTAGCGATTCATCCGCCGCAGATTGCGGTGGATGCCGATCTTGCACTTGAACAGCTCGATGAACAGGCTGGTATTGCGGATGTCGTTGCGGAAATTGTCGTCGATGAGGTGACGGTTCTCCCGCAGCAGACGAATGGTGTCTGCCCGTACGCCTTTGATTTCCGGCTGCTGGGCCATCAGCACGAAAATCTCGAGCATGGCGAACGGCGTGCGGCGGAACACGTTGTCGTTGCGTGCTTCGATATAGCCGTCATGCAGTTGGAAGCGCGAATTGATTGGCTGCGGCGGTGCTTCATCTTCGGGGGCGAGGATGACTTCCTCGAAATGCTGGATGATCAGGTCGCTGAGTTGAGCGATGCTCATCACGACGCGGAAATACTGTTGCATGAAGTTTTCGACGGCCTGCTTGGCGTCGTCACCTTCAAACCCCAGCAAACCGGCGATGGTGCGCTGATGATCGAACAGCAGGCGGTCTTCGGCGCGACCGGCGAGCATGTGCAGGGCGTAGCGCACCTTCCAGAGAAATTCCTGGGAGGAGGCCAGCAGTGCGTTTTCACTCTCGACCAGAAAGCCTTCGCCGGCCAGGGCGCGCAGGTTGAGGGTGCCGTATTGACGACGGGCCACCCACAGAATCGTCTGGATATCCCGCAGGCCGCCCGGCGAGCCTTTGACGTTGGGTTCCAGGTTGTACTCGGTGTCGTTGTATTTGTGGTGACGGGCCTTCTGTTCGGCGCGCTTGGCCAGGAAGAACTCCTTGGCCGGCCACATGTGCGCAGTGCTGGTGACGTCGAGCATGCGCTGGCGCAGATGCTCGGGGCCGCAGATGGTGCGGCTTTCCATGAGGTTGGTGACCACCGTCAGGTCGGCACGGGCCTCTTCGGCGCACTCGTCGACCGAGCGAACGCTCTGACCTACTTCCAGGCCGATGTCCCACAGCAAGGTCAGAAAGCGCTCAATGGAATCACGGAAAACTTCGTGATCGGCGCTGTCCAGCAGGATCAGCAAGTCGATGTCGGAATAGGGATGCAACTCCCCCCGGCCATAACCGCCGACCGCAACCAGCGCGATGTCGGCGTCCTCGCTCCAGTTGAACTGCTCCCAGGCCTTTTGCAGGATATTGTCGACGAACCAGGCGCGGTCTTCGATCAGCCTGCGGATATCGCGGCCACTGCGAAAACGCGCGTCGAGCACTTCGCGAGCCTGGCGGATCGCCTTTTTGAACGCCGCAATAGGACTCGCTTTCAGAGCCAGTTCTGCCTGGAACTGGCCGCGGTCGAAGAGTTCGGGATCCACCTGCGGCATCGGTTGGCTTTCCTTCTATATAAGGCTGGGAGCGTTGCGGATCAGGCCGATACGCGCGGGATGGTGTCGTCGGCGCGCAGGGTGAAGATCTCATAGCCGGTGTCGGTGACCAGCAAGGTGTGTTCCCACTGCGCCGAGAGTTTGCGGTCCTTGGTGATCGCGGTCCAGCCGTCACCCAGCACCTTGGTGTCGGCCTTGCCCTGGTTGATCATCGGTTCGATGGTGAAGGTCATGCCGGCCTTCAGTTCCATGCCGGTGCCGGCGCGACCGTAGTGCAGGATCTGCGGTTCTTCGTGGAACACCTTGCCGATGCCGTGGCCGCAGAATTCGCGAACCACCGAGAAGCCATTCTTTTCCGCGTGCTTCTGGATGATTTCGCCGATATCGCCGAGGCGGCAGCCAGGTTTGACGATCTCGATGGCCTTGTACATGCATTCCTGAGTGACTTGCGACAGGCGCTCGGCCCAGACCGGTACTTCGCCGACGTGGAACATGCGGCTGGTATCACCGTGGTAGCCGTCCTTGATCACGGTCACGTCGATGTTCAGGGTGTCGCCGTTTTTCAGCGGCTTGTCGTTCGGAATACCATGGCAGACCACATGGTTGATCGAAGTGCAGATCGACTTCGGGTAACCCTTGTAATTCAGTGGGGCGGGGATGGCCTGCTGCACGTTGACGATGTAGTCGTGGCAGATCTGGTTCAGTTGATCGGTGGTAACGCCCGGTTTGACGTGTTCGGCAATCATTTCCAGCACATCGGCGGCCAGTTTGCCGGCGACACGCATGCCAGCGATGTCCTCGGGGGTTTTGAGGTTGACGGTCATACAGGCTCTCTCTACGCTCGGCGGCGCTTGTTGATACGTATTGGGTGGCACATGTGCGTTTTGCGACCCTGAAAAACCCGATTCTAACAGACGAAAGGAGCAAATCCGCGCCTGCGTGCATCGTGTCTCTCTATACAATGGTGCGCTTGAAGGCGATTCCAAGGGGGCTGCGTCCATGTCCCGGGTGCGATTACAGATTCCGGGTTCCGTTTCTGCGCACCCTGTGGTATAAAATGCGCCGCTTTCCGGGGATACCCCGAAAAGCTTAAATCCACACACGTGTCGACACGATGACCTGGGTGCTTTTGGCTTTATGCCACTGGTTGGTCATTGGGATACGTGGAGGCCAAACCCGACTTATTAAGGAACTATCATGTCCCAAGTCAACATGCGCGATATGCTGAAGGCCGGTGTGCACTTCGGTCACCAAACCCGTTACTGGAATCCGAAAATGGGTAAGTACATTTTCGGCGCGCGTAACAAGATTCACATCATCAACCTTGAAAAAACCCTGCCAATGTTCAACGAAGCTCTGACTTTCGTAGAGCGTCTGGCCCAGGGCAAAAACAAGATTCTGTTCGTCGGCACCAAGCGTTCCGCTGGCAAGATCGTTGCTGAAGAAGCAGCACGTTGCGGTTCGCCGTACGTCGATCACCGCTGGTTGGGCGGCATGCTGACCAACTTCAAAACCATTCGTGCTTCCATCAAGCGTCTGCGTGATCTTGAAGTTCAAGCCGAAGACGGTACTTTCGCCAAGCTGACCAAGAAAGAAGCGCTGATGCGCTCCCGTGACCTGGAAAAGCTGGATCGCTCCCTGGGCGGCATCAAGGACATGGGCGGTCTGCCTGACGCACTGTTCGTGATCGACGTTGACCACGAGCGCATCGCGATCACCGAAGCCAACAAGCTGGGCATCCCGGTCATCGGCGTTGTCGATACCAACAGCAGCCCGGAAGGCGTTGACTACATCATCCCAGGTAACGATGACGCCATCCGCGCTATCCAGCTGTACATGGGTTCGATGGCTGACGCTGTTATCCGTGGTCGCAACAACGTTGCTGGCGGCACTGTAGAATTCGCAGCTGAAGAAACTCAGGCTGCAGCTGAGTAATTGACGCCTTGGCGTTGACTCAGTAAGCAAAAAGGGGGCTTGGCCCCCTTTTTGCCACCTCGAAAACCATTTGTCGGCGGCGCAGCTACAGCATCTGTAACTTGCAGCGGCTACAAGCTGGTTCGGGAAGAATTGAACGCCCGTTCGATCGGGTGGAATGGTTGAAAACCTATCCAAGAGGAATTTGAAAATGGCAGCAATTACTGCAGCGTTGGTTAAAGAACTGCGCGAGCGTACCGGCGAAGGCATGATGGACTGCAAGAAAGCCCTGGAAAAGGCTGACGGCGACATCGAAAAAGCCATTGATGACATGCGTGCTTCGGGCGCGATCAAGGCTGCGAAAAAGGCTGGCAACGTTGCCGCTGAAGGCGCAATCGCAATCAAGGACGACGGTAAAGCTGCCGTTATCCTGGAAGTGAACTCGCAGACCGACTTCCTGGCCCTGCAAGACGACTTCAAAAACTTTGTTGCTGCCAGCGTTGAAAAAGCCTTCGCTGACAAGCTGACCGACGCTGCTCCGCTGATCGCTGCTCAAGAAGCCGCTCGCGAAGCACTGGTTGCCAAAGTAGGCGAGAACGTCAACATCCGTCGTCTGACCCGTATCGAAGGTGACGTTGTAGGTTCGTATCTGCACGGCAACAAGATCGGTGTTGTCGTGGCTCTGAAAGGCGGTGACGTCGAGCTGGCCAAAGACATCGCGATGCACGTAGCTGCCAGCAACCCTGAGTTCCTGCTGCCTTCGCAAGTTTCGGCTGAAGCGATCGAGCGTGAAAAAGCTGTGTTCCTGCAGCTGAACGAAGAGAAGATCAAAGGCAAGCCAGAAAACATTGTTGAGAACATGGTCAAAGGCCGTATCAGCAAGTTCCTGGCAGAAGCGAGCCTGGTTGAGCAGGCGTTCGTCAAGAACCCTGAAATCAAGGTTGGCGAGCTGGCCAAGAAAGGCGGCGCAGAAATCGTTTCCTTCACCTACTTCAAAGTAGGCGAAGGCATCGAGAAGCCGGTCGACAACTTCGCTGAAGAAGTTGCTGCCCAGCTGGCTGCAGCCAAGCAATAAGACGGTTTTTCAACTGTCGCCCGAAAGAGGCTGCCCGCTCACGCGCGCAGCCTCTTTTCAGATGGGGTTACCAATTTTTAATTGGTTTCCACTTGGAACTGACTTACAAAGCCATGTTCCGATGGCGCTGAAGCAGCGCCAAGCTAGAGTGAACGCCAGCTGTAAACAGCTCGCAAAGAATTTTTAAATACGCCGCAGGAGAGATTCGCAATGGCTCAGCAGGGCAGTGGTTATCAGGCTCGCTATAAACGCATTCTACTCAAGCTTAGCGGCGAGGCCCTGATGGGCTCGGAAGAGTTCGGGATCGATCCGAAGGTTCTGGATCGCATGGCGCTGGAAGTCGGCCAACTGGTCGGTATCGGCGTTCAGGTCGGTCTGGTGATCGGCGGTGGTAACCTGTTCCGTGGCGAAGCCTTGAGCAAGGCTGGCATGGATCGGGTGACAGGCGATCACATGGGCATGCTGGCCACTGTGATGAATGCCCTGGCCATGCGCGACGCGCTGGAACGTGCCAATATCTCGGCCATCGTGATGTCGGCCATTTCCATGGTGGGCGTAACCGATCACTATGATCGTCGCAAAGCCATGCGCCACTTGAACTCCAAGGACGTGGTGATTTTCGCGGCCGGTACCGGCAACCCGTTCTTCACAACGGATTCGGCAGCCTGCCTGCGCGCCATTGAAATCGACGCCGATGTCGTGCTCAAGGCAACCAAGGTCGATGGCGTTTACACCGCTGACCCATTCAAGGACCCGCATGCCGAGAAGTTCGATCATCTGACTTATGATGAAGTACTGGATCGCAAGCTGGGTGTAATGGATCTGACAGCTATTTGCCTGTGCCGCGATCACAAGATGCCGCTGCGCGTATTCAACATGAACAAGCCCGGCGCCCTGCTGAACATCGTACACGGCGGCGCTGAAGGAACCCTGATCGAGGAAGTTCAACAATGATCAACGAAATCAAGAAAGACGCCAAAGAGCGCATGACGAAGTCCGTTGAGTCTCTGGCTCACAACTTCGGCCGTATCCGTACCGGCCAGGCGCACCCAAGCATTCTGGAAGGCGTGATGGTGCCGTACTACGGCGCGGACACCCCGATCAAGCAAGTCGCCAACATCACCGTCAAAGACGCCCGTACCCTGCAAGTGGTTGCGTTCGAGCGCAACATGCTCGGTGCTGTCGACAAGGCGATCGGCAGTGCAGGTCTGAACCTGAACCCGACCAACCTGGGTGAATTGCTGCTGATCAGCATGCCGGCCCTGACCGAAGAAACCCGTCGTGGTTTCACCAAGCAGGCGCGTGATGTGGCCGAAGACGCCCGTGTTGCCGTGCGCAACATCCGTCGCGATGCCAACAGCTCGCTGAAGGATCTGGTCAAGGAAAAGGAAATCAGCGAAGACGAAGAGCGTCGCGCCACTGGCGAAATCGACGATCTGACCAAGAAGTACGTGGCCGAGATCGACGCGAAACTGGCTGAGAAAGAAAAAGACCTGATGGCCGTATAAGGGTCGAGTTTTAATGGACAAGACCAAGCAGACTGCGCCGTCCGCGGTGCCGCGCCATGTCGCGATCATCATGGATGGCAACAATCGCTGGGCGAAAAAACGCTTTATGCCGGGTGTCGCCGGGCATAAAGCGGGCGTGGATGCTGTGCGGGCAGTGATCGAGGTGTGCGCTGAGGCCAAGGTCGAAGTGCTCACCCTGTTCGCGTTTTCCAGTGAGAACTGGCAGCGCCCGGCCGATGAGGTCAGCGCCTTGATGGATCTGTTCTTCAAGGCGTTGCGTCGTGAGGCCAAGCGCCTCAACGACAACAACATCAGCTTGCGGATCATTGGCGATCGTTCGCGCTTTCACCCTGAGCTTCAGGCGGCGATGCGCGAGGCCGAAGCCATGACCGCCGGTGCCAACCGCTTCATTCTGCAGATCGCAGCCAACTACGGCGGTCAGTGGGATATCGCACAAGCTGCGCAGCGTCTGGCAAGGGAAGTCCAGGCCGGACACCTGCGTCCGGAGGACATCACGCCGGATCTGCTGCAGACTTGTCTTGCCACCGGCGACCTGCCGTTGCCGGATCTGTGTATCCGCACGGGTGGTGAGCACCGCATCAGCAATTTCCTGCTGTGGCAGCTGGCCTACGCCGAGCTGTACTTCTCCGACCTGTTCTGGCCGGACTTCAAACACGATGCCATGCGCAATGCGCTGGCCGATTTCGCTTCGCGTCAGCGTCGCTTCGGTAAAACGAGTGAGCAGATTGAAGCTGGAGCCCGGGTTTAATGCTTAAACAACGAATCATCACTGCGCTGATCCTGTTGCCGATAGCCTTGTGCGGTTTTTTCCTGCTCGAAGGTTCCGGCTTTGCGCTGTTCATCGGGCTGGTGGTCAGTCTGGGCGCGTGGGAGTGGGCGCGGCTTGCCGGTTTCAATGGCCAGACGTTCCGTGTCGGTTATGCCGCCGCGGTCGCGCTGATGCTGTTCGTCATGTACATCTTGCCCGGCCTCGCGCCGTGGGTGCTGGGCGCGGCAGTACTGTGGTGGATGGTGGCGACCTGGCTGGTACTGACCTATCCGCAGTCGAGCGAGCACTGGTCCAGTGCGGCGACCAGGCTGGTGATCGGTCTGTTGATCCTGTTGCCGGCCTGGCAAGGCCTGGTGCAGATCAAGCAGTACCCACTGGGCAACTGGTTGATCATGGCGGTGATGGTGCTGGTCTGGGGCGCAGATATTGGCGCTTACTTCTCCGGTCGAGCTTTCGGCAAGCGCAAGCTTGCACCGCAGGTCAGTCCGGGCAAGAGCTGGGAAGGTGTCTATGGCGGTCTGGCGCTGAGTCTGGTGATTACCGCCATTGTCGGTCTGGTGCGCGACTGGACGGTTGCCGAGCTGCTTAAAGGCCTGATCGGCGCTGCGCTGATCGTGTTCATTTCGGTTGTCGGTGATCTCACCGAAAGCATGTTCAAACGCTCATCCGGCATCAAGGACAGCAGTAATCTGCTTCCGGGTCATGGTGGCGTGCTTGATCGTATCGACAGCCTCACGGCGGCGATTCCGGTATTTGCCGTGCTGTTGTGGATGGCTGCACCGTGAGTCGCCCACAGCAGATTACCGTCCTTGGGGCGACCGGCTCGATCGGTCTGAGCACCCTCGATGTCATTGCTCGTCACCCTGAGCGCTATCAGGTGTTCGCACTGAGCGGCTTCACTCGCCTGAGTGAGCTGTTCGCCCTGTGTGTGCGCCATGTGCCGCAGTTCGCCGTGGTGCCGGAAGTCGCTGCCGCGCGCGGTCTGCAGGACGACTTGCGTGCGGCCGGTCTGCCGACCCGTGTGTTGGTCGGGGAGGAGGGCTTGTGTCAGGTGGCTGCAGCCCCTGAGGTCGATGCGGTCATGGCGGCGATTGTCGGTGCGGCGGGGTTGCGCCCGACGCTGGCGGCGGTCGAGGCCGGCAAGAAAATCCTTCTGGCCAACAAAGAGGCGCTGGTGATGTCCGGCGCCTTGTTCATGCAGGCGGTACGCAAGAGCGGCTCGGTGCTGTTGCCGATCGACAGCGAACACAATGCGATTTTCCAGTGCATGCCTCAGGATTTTGCTCGTGGGTTGAGCTCAGTGGGCGTGCGTCGGATTTTACTGACAGCCTCCGGCGGTCCCTTCCGGCAGACACCGATGGCCGAGCTGGCGCATGTTTCGCCTGACCAGGCTTGCGCCCATCCGAACTGGTCCATGGGGCGCAAGATCTCCGTGGATTCGGCCAGCATGATGAACAAGGGGCTCGAATTGATCGAAGCCTGCTGGTTGTTCGATGCAAGGCCGTCGCAAGTCGAGGTCGTGATTCATCCGCAGAGCGTGATCCATTCGCTGGTCGACTATGTGGACGGTTCGGTGCTGGCGCAATTGGGCAATCCCGATATGCGTACGCCGATCGCCAACGCCCTGGCCTGGCCGGAGCGCATCGATTCGGGCGTGGCACCGCTGGATCTGTTTGCAATCGCACGTCTGGACTTCGAAGCTCCGGATGAGCAGCGTTTCCCTTGCCTGCGTCTGGCGCGGCAAGCTGCCGAAGCGGGTGACAGCGCGCCGGCGATGCTTAACGCGGCCAACGAAGTAGCGGTGGCGGCGTTTCTCGACGGACGGGTACGTTACCTGGAAATCGCGAGTATCATCGAGGAAGTCTTGAGTCTGGAGCCGGTGGTGGCCCTGGACGATCTCGAAGCCGTGTTTACTGCGGATGCGAAGGCGCGGGTTCTGGCCGGGCAATGGTTGCAGCGTCACGGTCGATAGATTTTGCTACAAAATGGCTACACGCGGCACTGAACGGGATTGCGGAGAAAATAGATGAGCGCGCTCTATATGATTGCCGGCACCCTGATCGCCTTGGGTGTGCTGGTCACCTTTCACGAATTCGGCCATTTCTGGGTCGCGCGTCGCTGTGGCGTCAAGGTTCTGCGTTTTTCCGTGGGCTTTGGCATGCCGTTGTTGCGCTGGCACGACAGGCAGGGCACCGAGTTCGTGGTTGCCGCGATTCCGCTGGGTGGCTACGTCAAGATGCTCGACGAGCGTGAGGGCGAGGTTCCACCCGATCAGCTCCATCAGTCGTTCAATCGCAAGTCCGTGCGTCAGCGCATCGCCATCGTCGCTGCCGGCCCGATTGCCAACTTCCTCCTGGCACTGGTGTTTTTCTGGGTGCTGGCCATGCTGGGCAGCGAGCAGGTGCGTCCGGTCATTGGTGCAGTCGAGTCCGGCAGCATTGCGGCAAAGGCCGGTTTGAGCGCGGGCGAGGAAATCGTCGCGATTGATGGTGAGCCGACTTCCGGTTGGGCTGCCGTGAATCTACAACTGGTGCGCCGCCTCGGTGAGAGTGGTTCCCTGCAATTGCTGGTGCGCGAACAAGGCTCGAGCGCCGATTCGCCGCGAACGCTGGCTCTGGATAACTGGCTCAAGGGTGCTGATGAGCCCGACCCGATTCGTTCGTTGGGTATTCGTCCATGGCGTCCGGCCCTGCCGCCGGTGCTGGCCGAGCTTGACCCGAAGGGGCCGGCTCAGGCTGCCGGGCTCAAGACCGGTGACCGGTTGCTGGCCCTTGATGGGCAGGCGCTCAATGACTGGCAGCAAGTGGTTGATACGGTTCGTACGCGTCCTGATACCAAAATCATGCTGCGCATCGAGCGCGACAGTGCTCAAATCGACGTCCCGGTGACTTTGGCAGCGCGTGGTGAAAGCAAGTCGCCAAGCGGCTATCTGGGTGCTGGCGTGAAAGCGGTCGACTGGCCGCCGGAGATGATCCGCGAGGTCAGTTACGGGCCGTTGGCCGCTATTGGCGAGGGTGCCCGTCGCACTTGGACCATGAGCATTCTGACGCTGGATTCGCTGAAGAAAATGCTGTTCGGCGAGCTCTCGGTAAAAAACTTGAGTGGACCGATAACCATTGCTAAAGTGGCGGGCGCTTCTGCCCAGTCGGGCGTCGCTGATTTCCTGAATTTCCTTGCTTATCTGAGTATTAGCCTGGGGGTTCTGAATTTGCTGCCCATCCCTGTACTGGATGGGGGGCATTTGTTGTTTTATCTGATCGAGTGGGCGCGTGGTCGTCCCTTGTCGGATCGGGTGCAAGGTTGGGGGATACAGATCGGTATCAGTTTGGTGGTCGGGGTGATGTTGCTTGCTCTGGTCAACGATCTGGGTCGACTGTAACGCTTCGCTGAATTGCGAATCTGCCGCATTTTGCGGCAGTTTGTTTATTGCCAGTTGGAATAAGAAAGGACTTCATGAAACGTCTGCTGCTAACTGCGGTTCTCACCGTATTGATGATCGCCGAAGTTCACGCCGAGTCCTTCACTATCTCTGATATTCGCGTCAACGGCCTCCAGCGGGTCTCCGCGGGTAGTGTCTTTGGTGCCTTGCCGTTGAACGTCGGCGAGCAGGCGGATGATCGTCGCCTGGTGGAGTCCACTCGTGCGTTGTTCAAAACCGGTTTCTTTCAAGATATCCAGCTGGGCCGCGAAGGCAACGTTCTGGTAATCACGGTTGTCGAGCGTCCATCCGTCGCAAGTATCGAGATCGAAGGTAACAAGGCGATCTCTACCGAAGACCTGATGAAAGGCCTCAAGCAATCCGGTCTGGCCGAAGGCGAGATCTTCCAGCGTGCCACCCTCGAAGGCGTGCGTAACGAGCTGCAGCGCCAGTACGTCGCGCAAGGTCGTTACTCGGCTACCGTCGATACCGAAGTGGTGTCGCAGCCGCGTAACCGCGTCGGTCTGAAAGTGAAGATCAACGAAGGCACCGTTGCCGCCATTCAGCACATCAACGTGGTGGGCAACACGGTTTTCCCTGAAGAAGACCTGACCGACCTGTTCGAACTGAAAACCACCAACTGGTTGTCGTTTTTCAAGAACGACGACAAGTACGCCCGTGAAAAGCTTTCCGGTGACCTGGAGCGTCTGCGTTCCTACTACCTGGACCGCGGCTATATCAACATGGATATCGCTTCGACCCAGGTGTCCATCACCCCGGACAAGAAACACGTCTACATCACCGTCAACGTGACCGAAGGTGAAAAGTACACCGTTCGTGACGTCAAGCTCAGCGGTGACCTGAAAGTCCCTGAAGACCAGGTCAAGTCCCTGTTGCTGGTGCAGAAGGGCCAGGTGTTCTCGCGCAAGCTGATGACCACCACCTCCGAACTGATCACCCGTCGCCTGGGTAACGAGGGCTACACCTTCGCCAACGTCAATGGTGTGCCTCAGCCGCATGACGACGATCACACGGTGGACATCCTGTTTGCTGTCGATCCGGGCAAGCGTGCCTATGTCAACCGCATCAACTTCCGTGGCAACACCAAGTCCGAAGACGAAGTGCTGCGTCGCGAAATGCGTCAGATGGAAGGTGGCTGGGCTTCGACCTACCTGATCGACCAGTCCAAGACCCGTCTTGAGCGTCTGGGCTTCTTCAAAGAAGTGAACGTCGAGACGCCGGCCGTTCCGGGTGTCGACGATCAGGTTGACGTGAATTACGCCGTTGAAGAACAGGCTTCCGGTTCGATTACCGCCAGCGTCGGTTTCGCCCAGAGCGCCGGTTTGATCCTCGGTGGTTCGATCACCCAGAACAACTTCCTCGGTACCGGTAACCGCGTCAGCGTCGGCCTGACCCGAAGCGAATACCAGAGCCGCTACAACTTCGGCTACGTTGACCCGTACTGGACCGCCGATGGCGTGAGCCTGGGCTACAACGCGTTCTATCGCACCACCGACTACAAAGATCTCAACATCGACGTAGCCAGCTATGCGGTAGACAGCCTGGGTGCCGGTGTCAACGTTGGCTACCCGATCAGCGAGACTTCGCGCCTGACCTTCGGTCTGTCCGCTCAACAGGACAAGATCAAGACCGGTCAGTACACCGTTGACGAGATCTTCGACTTCGTTAACAAGGAAGGCGATCAGTATCTGAACTTCAAGGCTTCGGCCGGCTGGTCCGAGTCGACCCTGAACAAGGGCGTATTGCCGACCCGTGGCCGTTCGCAGAGCCTGACGCTGGAAACCACGATTCCGGGCAGCGACCTGTCGTTCTACAAACTCGACTACCGTGGCCAGCTGTTCCAGCCGATCACCGAGAACTACACCCTGCGTCTGCACACCGAGCTGGGTTATGGCGACGGTTACGGTTCGACCGATGGCTTGCCTTTCTATGAAAACTACTATGCTGGTGGTTTCAACTCGGTACGTGGCTTTAAGGACAGCACCTTGGGTCCTCGCAGTACGCCGAGTCGTGGTCAGGG
Organism: Pseudomonas monsensis; assembly: GCF_014268495.2. Classification (NCBI taxonomy): domain Bacteria; kingdom Pseudomonadati; phylum Pseudomonadota; class Gammaproteobacteria; order Pseudomonadales; family Pseudomonadaceae; genus Pseudomonas; species Pseudomonas monsensis. The sequence continues at coordinate 1,551,419 of NZ_CP077087.1, forward strand.
GGTTACCGGTAACGCCGGTACGATTGCCGACCCGGATCAGGATCCATTGCCATTCGGTGGTAACGTGCTGATTCAGGGTGGTGCAGAGGTTCTGTTCCCGCTGCCATTCGTGAAGGATCAGCGCTCCCTGCGTACTTCGGTATTCTGGGATGTGGGTAACGTATTCGATTCCAAATGCCAGAAGACCACCAACGCGACCGCAGGCTCCACGTCATCCACGCAGTGCAACGACATCAGCCTGAGCAACATGGCCAGTTCCGTTGGTGTGGGTGTGACCTGGGTCACCGCACTGGGTCCTCTGAGTTTTGCCCTGGCGATGCCTGTCAAGAAACCGGATAACGCTGAAACCCAAGTGTTCCAATTCTCCCTCGGCCAGACGTTCTAAGCGTCTGACCCAAGATAACGACAATGGATTTTGTAGGAGTGCATCGTGCGTAAGTTGACTCAATTGGTTCTCCTGGCCTCCTTGATGGTGGCAGGCCCGGCATTTGCCGACATGAAAATTGCCGTTCTGAACTATCAGATGGCCTTGCTGGAATCGGACGCGGCCAAGAAATACGCCGTGGATGCCGAGAAGAAGTTCGGTCCGCAACTGACCAAGCTGAAGACGCTGGAAAGCAGCGCCAAGGGCATTCAGGACCGTCTGATGGCCGGTGGCGACAAAATGCAGCAAGGCGAGCGTGAGCGTCTGGAGCTTGAATTCAAGCAAAAGGCCCGTGACTTCCAGTTCCAGTCCAAGGAACTGAACGAAGCCAAAGCCGTTGCCGACCGCGAAATGCTCAAGCAACTGAAGCCGAAACTGGATAGCGCAGTGGAAGAAGTCATCAAGAAAGGTGGTTTTGACCTGGTGTTCGAGCGTGGCGCAGTGATTGATGTCAAACCTCAGTACGACATCACGCGCCAGGTCATCGAGCGCATGAATCAGCTGAAGTAACCCATGACCGTGACTATCAAGCTCGGCCAGTTGGCCGAGTTCCTCGGCGCCACCTTGCGTGGCGACCCTGAGACGCAAATTACTGGGCTAGCCACTTTGCAAGAGGCTGGCCCAGCTCAGTTGAGCTTTCTGGCAAACCCTCAATATCGCAAATACCTGGCGGGCTCGCAGGCGGCAGCTCTGTTGCTCAAAGCGGCCGACGCCGAAGGCTTTGCCGGTAATGCATTGGTGGTGCCGGATCCTTATCTGGCTTACGCACGCATTTCTCATCTGTTCGATCCCAAGCCAAAAGCCGTAGCGGGTGTCCACCCGACAGCGGTGATTGCGGCGGATGCCGTGGTTGATCCAACCGCCAGCATCGGTCCGTTCGTGGTGATCGAGGCGGGGGCGCGGATTGCTGCCCACGTGACGCTGAGTGCGCATTGCGTAGTTGGCGCGCGCAGCGAAATCGGCGAAGGCGGCTGGCTTGCTCCGCGAGTGACGCTGTATCACGACGTGCGCATCGGCAAGCGCGTGGTGATCCAGTCCGGTGCGGTGCTCGGTGGTGAAGGCTTCGGCTTTGCCAACGAGAAGGGTATCTGGCAGAAAATCGCCCAGATCGGTGGCGTGACCATCGGCGACGATGTGGAGATTGGCGTGAATACCGCCATCGACCGCGGTGCGTTGGCCGATACCGTGATCGGTAATGGCGTGAAGCTCGACAATCAGATCCAGATTGCCCACAACGTCCAGGTCGGTGATCACACCGCCATGGCCGCGTGCGTGGGGATCTCCGGCAGCACCAAAATCGGTAAGCACTGCATGCTCGCCGGTGGTGTCGGCCTGGTTGGGCACATTGATATCTGCGACAACGTTTTCCTGACCGGGATGACCATGGTGACCCACTCGATTACCGAGCCGGGTGCCTATTCATCTGGAACAGCCATGCAACCGGCGGCCGAATGGCGCAAAAGCGCGGCCCGCATCCGTCAGCTCGACGATATCGCGCGACGGTTGAAACAGCTGGAAAAGCGCGTAGGGGAAGTGACCCCTGACGGTAATGCTTCATCAGATGGCTGATACCATTTCCATATCAAGTGTGCACAGCCTCTAGACTGCCTCCTTGATTTGCTAGAGGAGTGCGCGTCAGTCGCGCTCCCAATCTTTACATAGGCTTCCCCCCGAAATGATGGACATCAACGAGATTCGCGAATACCTGCCTCACCGTTACCCGTTCCTGCTGGTGGACCGGGTGGTGGAACTGGACACTGAAGGCAAGCGCATTCGCGCCTACAAGAATGTCAGCATCAATGAACCGTTCTTCAATGGTCACTTCCCGGCGCATCCAATCATGCCGGGCGTGCTGATCATCGAAGCGATGGCTCAGGCTGCCGGGATCCTCGGTTTCAAAATGCTTGATGTGAAGCCGGCCGATGGCACGCTTTACTACTTCGTCGGTTCCGACAAACTGCGTTTCCGCCAGCCAGTGCTGCCCGGCGACCAACTGATCCTGGAAGCGAAATTCATCAGCTGCAAGCGTCAGATCTGGAAGTTCGAATGCCAGGCGTCGGTTGATGGCAAGCCGGTCTGCTCGGCTGAAATCATCTGTGCGGAACGCAAGCTATGAGTTTGATTGACCCTCGCGCAATCATCGATCCGTCGGCCGTTCTGGCTGACGGCGTCGAGGTCGGCCCGTGGTCGATCATCGGCGCAGGTGTGGAAATCGGCGAGGGTACCGTGATCGGGCCGCATGTGATCCTCAAAGGCCCGACCCGCATCGGCAAGCACAATCGTATCTACCAGTTTTCCTCGGTAGGCGAAGACACGCCTGATCTGAAATACAAGGGTGAAGAAACCCGCCTGGTGATCGGTGACCACAACGTCATCCGTGAAGGCGTCACGATTCACCGCGGCACGGTACAGGATCGTTCCGAAACCACCCTGGGCGATCACAACCTGATCATGGCCTATGCCCACATCGGTCACGACAGCGTCATTGGCAATCACTGCATCCTCGTCAACAACACCGCGCTGGCCGGCCATGTTCATGTTGATGACTGGGCGATCCTCTCCGGCTTCACCCTGGTTCACCAGTATTGCCACATCGGCGCCCACAGCTTTTCCGGCATGGGCACGGCGATCGGCAAGGATGTGCCTGCGTTTGTCACCGTGTTCGGCAACCCGGCCGAAGCCCGCAGCATGAACTTCGAAGGCATGCGCCGTCGCGGTTTCAGCGAAGAGGCGATTCACGCCTTGCGTCGCGCCTACAAGACTGTTTATCGCCAGGGGCTGACGGTTGAACAGGCTTTGGCGGAACTGGCCGAACCTGCTGCCCAGTTCCCGGAAGTCGCAATGTTCCGTGACTCCATCCTGTCGTCGACTCGCGGCATCACCCGCTGATCATGGCCAATCTGCGTATTGCGCTGGTAGCGGGTGAGGCTTCCGGTGACATTTTGGGCGCCGGTCTCATGCGCGCCCTCAAGGCACAACACCCGGCGGTCGAGTTCATCGGTGTCGGCGGGCCCTTGATGCAGGCCGAGGGGCTGACGTCCTGCTTTCCCATGGAGCGCCTGTCGGTCATGGGCCTGGTGGAAGTCCTTGGGCGGTTGCGCGAATTGCTCAAGCGTCGCAAGGATCTGATCGCCACGCTGATCGCGGCGAAACCGGACGTATTCATCGGTATCGATGCCCCGGACTTCAACCTCAATATCGAACTCAAGCTGCGTCAGGCCGGAATCAAAACCGTGCACTACGTCAGCCCGTCGGTATGGGCGTGGCGGCAGAAGCGCGTGCTGAAGATTCGCGAAGGCTGCGACCTGATGCTGACGCTGTTGCCGTTCGAAGCCAGGTTTTACGAAGAGAAGGGCGTGCCGGTCCGCTTCGTCGGTCACACGCTGGCCGATACCATCCCGCTGGAAGCCGATCGCGCTGCGGCGCGCGCCGAACTGGGCCTGCCCGACGGTCCGCTGGTCGCGTTGATGCCGGGCAGTCGGGGTGGCGAAGTCGGCCGTCTCGGTGCACTTTTCCTCGATACGGCCGAGCGCCTGCGTGCCATGCACCCGGGGTTGCGTTTCGTCCTGCCGTGCGCCAATGCCGAGCGTCGTGCGCAGATCGAAGCGCTGCTGGTTGGCCGCGACCTGCCGGTGACCCTGCTCGACGGCAAATCCCATCTGGCCCTGGCGGCGTGCAATGCCGTACTGATCGCTTCCGGCACGGCCACGCTTGAGGCGCTGCTGTACAAGCGGCCAATGGTGGTGGCTTATCGCCTGGCGCCGCTGACGTTCTGGATTCTCAAGCGCATGGTCAAGAGCCCTTATGTGTCGCTGCCAAACCTGTTGGCTCAGCGGCTGCTGGTACCAGAACTGTTGCAGGATGATGCGACAGTCGAGGCGTTGGCGCAGACCCTGTCGCCCTTGATCGACGGTGGCGAGGAGCAGACCCGCGGCTTTGACGAGATTCATCGCACGCTGAGGCGGGACGCTTCCAATCAGGCGGCGGACGCCGTCCTCAACCTGATCGGTCAATCACGATGAGCAAGAAAACTATGCAGATGGGCCTGGATTTCACCCTGGTCGCCGAAGTCGAGGAACTGGTCGCCGGTGTCGATGAAGTCGGTCGTGGCCCGTTATGCGGTGCGGTGGTCACGGCAGCAGTGATTCTCGACCCGAACCGGCCGATCCTTGGTCTCAACGACTCGAAGAAACTCACCGAAGCCAAACGCGAAAAGCTCTACGACGAGATCATCGAGAAGTCCCTGAGCTGGTGCATCGCCCGCGCCGAAGTCGAGGAAATCGACGAGCTCAACATCCTCCACGCCACCATGCTGGCCATGCAGCGCGCTGTGGCTGGCCTGCATGTGCAGCCGAAACTGGCGATGATCGACGGCAATCGCTGCCCGAAACTGCCGATGCGCGCCGAAGCGGTGGTGCAGGGTGATGGCAAGGTTCCCGCGATTGCGGCGGCGTCGATCCTGGCCAAGGTCAGCCGCGACCGTGAAATGGCCGCGTTCGAACTGATCTACCCGGGTTACGGCATCGGCGGCCATAAAGGCTATCCGACGCCCGTTCATCTGGAAGCGTTGGCCCGGCTCGGGCCGACGCCGATTCACCGGCGCTCGTTTGCCCCGGTGCGTCAGGCTTACGAGGCGCTGGAAGGCCTGACGCAGGTTTAGTCGCAAGGCTGATGTTTTGTTCGAGGCCCGGTACAATCCGGGCCTTGTTGTCTCTATGTAACTGGACAGGATCACTATGCCGGCTTCATTCGTTCATCTACGCCTGCACACTGAATACTCCCTGGTCGACGGGCTGGTGCGGATCAAGCCACTGGTCAAGGCCCTGACCGGCATGAACATGCCCGCGGTGGCAGTCACCGACCAGAACAACATGTGTTCCCTGGTCAAATTCTATAAAAACGCCATGGGCGCAGGCATCAAGCCGATCTGCGGCGCCGACCTGTGGCTGTCGAACAAGGATCCGGATGCGCCGCTGAGCCGGATCAGTCTGTTGGTGATGAACGCCAAGGGCTATCGCAACCTCACCGAGTTGATCTCGCGCGGCTTCATCGAAGGCCAGCGCAACGGCATGATCATCGTCGAGCGCGAGTGGGTCGCCGAGGCCAACGAGGGCCTGATCATGCTGTCCGCCGCCAAAGAAGGCGAGATCGGCATGGCCATGATCGGCGGCAACCCCGCGGAAGCCGAAGCGCTGGCGCGTGAATGGATGGCGGTGTTCCCGGATCGTTTCTACCTGGAAATCCAGCGCACCAACCGTCCCAATGACGAAGAACAACTGCACGGCGCCGTGGCCTTGGCCGACAAGCTCGGCGCGCCGCTGGTGGCGACCAACGATGTGCGCTTCATCAAGCAGGAAGACTTCGCGGCCCACGAAACCCGTGTATGCATCGGTGAGGGCCGTGCCCTCGACGATCCGCGGCGTTCGAAGAATTACAGCGATCAGCAATACCTCAAAAGCGCCGAGGAAATGGCCGAGCTGTTCAGCGACATTCCCGACGCCATCGAAAACACCGTCGAGATTGCCAAGCGCTGCAACATTGAGGTGAAGCTGGGCACGCACTTCCTGCCCAACTTCCCGATCCCCGATGGCATGACCATCGACGAATACTTCCGCAAGGTGTCCTTCGACGGTCTCGAAGAGCGTCTCGCGGTGCTGCTGCCCAAGGACACCACCGAAGACTACGAAGCCAAGCGTCAGGTCTACGTCGATCGCTTGAATTTCGAGCTGGATATCATCATCCAGATGGGCTTCCCCGGTTACTTCCTGATCGTGATGGACTTTATCCAGTGGGCCAAGAACAACGGCGTGCCAGTAGGTCCTGGCCGGGGGTCGGGTGCCGGCTCGCTGGTGGCTTATGTGCAGAAGATCACCGACCTCGATCCGCTGGAATACGACCTGCTGTTCGAACGTTTCCTTAACCCGGAACGGGTTTCGATGCCCGACTTCGACGTCGACTTCTGCATGGACGGTCGTGACCGGGTGATCGACTACGTGGCCGAGAAATACGGCCGCAACGCGGTGAGCCAGATCATCACCTTCGGTTCCATGGCCGCCAAGGCTGTGGTGCGCGACGTGGCGCGGGTGCAGGGCAAGTCCTACGGCCTGGCGGATCGTCTGTCGAAGATGATTCCGTTCGAAGTCGGCATGACCCTGGAAAAAGCCTACGAGCAGGAAGAGATCCTGCGTGACTTCATCAAGGTCGATGAAGAAGCGGCTGAAATCTGGGAGATGGCGCGTAAGCTCGAAGGTGTGGTGCGTAACGTTGGTAAGCACGCGGGTGGCGTGGTTATCGCGCCGACCAAACTGACCGACTTCTCGCCGATCTATTGCGACGAGGCCGGCGACGGTCTGGTAACCCAATTCGACAAGGACGACGTTGAAGCCGCCGGTCTGGTGAAGTTCGACTTCCTCGGTCTGCGGACCCTGACGATCATCGACTGGGCGCTGAAAACCATTAACCGCGACCGCGCCAAGGTCAACGAGCCGCCGCTGGATATCGCGTTTATCCCGCTGGACGACAAACCGACCTACACGCTGTTGCAGAAAGCTGAAACTACAGCAGTGTTCCAGCTTGAATCCCGCGGCATGAAGGAGCTGATCAAAAAGCTCAAGCCCGACTGCCTGGAAGACTTGATCGCACTGGTGGCGTTGTTCCGTCCGGGCCCGCTGCAGTCCGGCATGGTGGACGACTTCATCAACCGTAAGCACGGTCGCGCCGAACTGGCGTACCCGCACTCGGACTACCAGTACGAAGGCCTCAAGCCGGTATTGGCGCCGACGTACGGCATCATCCTGTATCAGGAACAGGTGATGCAGATTGCCCAGGTCATGGCCGGTTACACCCTCGGTGGTGCGGACATGCTGCGTCGGGCGATGGGTAAGAAAAAACCGGAAGAAATGGCCAAGCAGCGCGGCGGTTTCATTGAAGGTTGCGCGACCAATAATATCGACGCCGACCTTGCCGGTAACATCTTCGATCTCGTAGAGAAATTCGCCGGTTACGGCTTCAACAAATCCCACTCCGCCGCTTACGGCCTGGTTTCGTACCAGACCGCCTGGCTGAAAGCCCACTACCCGGCGCCGTTCATGGCCGCGGTACTCTCGGCGGATATGCACAACACCGACAAGGTCGTGACCTTGATCGAGGAAGTGCGCACCATGAAGCTGCGCCTCGACGCGCCGGACGTGAACACTTCCGAGTTCAAGTTCACGGTGAACGACGACGGCCGCATCGTGTATGGCCTCGGGGCGATCAAAGGCGTCGGCGAAGGTCCGGTTGAGGCAATTACCGAAGCGCGTCAGGAAGGTCCGTTCAAGGATCTGTTCGATTTCTGCGCCCGGGTCGATCTCAAACGCATCAACAAGCGCACGCTGGACGGTTTGATCCGCAGCGGTGCACTGGATCGCCTCGGACCGTACTTTCACGACGAACAAAAGGCTTATCAGGCCAACATCGACCGTAACCGCGCCGTGCTGCTGGCGGCGATGGAAGAGGCGATCAAGGCCGCCGAACAAACCGCGCGTACCCACGACAGCGGTCACGCCGATCTGTTTGGCGGGCTGTTCGTCGAGGAAGACGCCGACGTTTATGCGTCGCATCGCAAGGCCAAGGAGCTGACCCTCAAGGAACGTCTCAAAGGTGAGAAAGACACCCTGGGCCTGTACCTGACCGGTCACCCGATCGACGAATACGAAGGCGAGATCCGCCGTTTCGCCCGGCAGCGCATCATCGACCTGAAGCCGGCCCGCGACACGCAAACCGTGGCCGGGATGATCATTGCCCTGCGGGTGATGAAGAACAAGAAGGGCGACAAGATGGGCTTCATTACCCTCGACGACCGCTCGGGGCGGATCGAGGCGTCGCTGTTCGCCGATGCGTTCCACTCCGCACAGTCGCTGTTGCAGACCGATGCAATGGTGGTGGTCGAAGGCGAGGTCAGCAACGACGACTTCTCCGGCGGCCTGCGCCTGCGGGTCAAGCGCGTGATGAGCATGGAAGATGCGCGCACCAACCTGGCCGAGAGTCTGCGTTTGAAGCTGCAGACTCAGGATCTGAAAGGCGATCAGCTACGCTGGTTGGGGGATTTGCTCAAGCGTCATCGCGGGGCGTGCCCGATCACCATGGAATACACCAGTCCCGATGCGAAGACCTTGCTGCAGTTCGGCGAGACCTGGCGGATCGACCCGGCGGATGCCTTGATTCAAGCCCTGCGTGACCAGTTCGGGCGAGACAACGTCTTCCTCCAATACCGTTGACCGGCAGGTGCCATCATTGCGCTTGCCTGAAACCTGAATTTTTAATCTCGACCTGAGCGCGCCTCTCCCTTAAGGTAGGGCGCGAATAGACAACCGGCCGGCCCAAGCTCATTTGGGACACGACCCAAGACGGACGCCTATGAACCCGAATTTTCTAGATTTCGAACAGCCGATCGCCGACCTGCAAGCCAAGATCGAAGAGTTGCGCTTGGTCGGTAATGACAATTCGCTGAATATCGGCGATGAGATCTCCCGCCTGCAGGACAAGAGCAAAACGCTGACCGAAGACATCTTCGGCAAGCTGACCAGCTGGCAGATCGCACGCCTGGCGCGTCACCCGAAACGCCCGTACACCCTGGACTACATCGAGCACATCTTCACCGAGTTCGACGAACTGCACGGCGACCGTCACTTCTCCGACGACGCGGCAATCGTTGGCGGCGTGGCACGTCTGGAAGACCAGCCGGTGATGATCATCGGCCACCAGAAGGGCCGTGAAGTGCGCGAGAAGGTACGCCGCAACTTCGGCATGCCGCGTCCGGAAGGCTACCGCAAGGCGTGCCGTCTGATGGAGATGGCCGAGCGTTTCAAAATGCCGATCCTGACCTTCATCGACACCCCGGGTGCTTATCCAGGTATCGACGCCGAAGAGCGTAACCAGAGCGAAGCGATTGCCTGGAACCTGCGCGTGATGTCGCGCCTGAAAACCCCGATCATCGCCACCGTGATCGGTGAGGGTGGTTCCGGCGGTGCACTGGCGATCGGTGTCTGCGACCAGTTGAACATGCTGCAGTACTCGACCTACGCGGTGATCTCGCCGGAAGGTTGCGCTTCGATTCTGTGGAAAACCGCCGAAAAAGCGCCGGATGCCGCTGAAGCGATGGGCATCACCGCCGAGCGCCTGAAAGGCTTGGGCATTGTCGACAAGGTGATCAGCGAGCCACTGGGTGGCGCCCACCGTGATCCGGCAGCTGCCGCTGCGTCGATCCGCGCCGAGCTGAGCTCGCAACTGGCGATGCTGAAGAAGTTCGACAACGAAGCGCTGTTGAAGCGCCGTTACGATCGACTGATGAGCTACGGTCTCTAATCGAAAGCCGATTCGGCTGACAATGCAAAACACTGTGGGAGCGAGCTTGCTCGCGAAGGCGTTATAACAAACAACGAAAATGTTGAATGTTGAACCGCTTTCGCGAGCAAGCTCGCTCCCACATTGGCTTTCCGTGAAGGTAAAAAATGAGTCCGCTTTCGATTGATTTGCCTTCACGGCTTTTGCGCAACCTTGAGCAGTGGCGCAACGCCGCGCATTGGCGCATCGCGTTTTCCGGTGGTCTCGATTCCACCGTCCTCCTGCACCTGCTTGCCGATCTGGCAAAAACCGAATCACTGCCTGCACTGAGCGCCATCCATATCCATCACGGTCTTCAGACTGCGGCTGATGCGTGGCCGCAACATTGCCAGGCCGTGTGTGATGCGCTGGGGGTGCCGTTGCTGATCGAGCGGGTGAAGGTGCAGCCAGGTGCGAGTCTGGAGCGGGCGGCGCGGGATGCGCGTTACGCGGTATTCAGTGCCCAGACACTAGCCAATGACGTATTGCTCACCGGCCAGCACCGTGATGATCAGGCGGAAACGTTGCTGTTTCGGCTGCTGCGTGGCGCGGGAGTGCGTGGATTGTCGGGAATGCCGCAGCAAAGGCCTGTGGGGCAGGGCACGTTGATTCGCCCGTTGCTGGCTGTCACTCGCGCCGAGCTGGAACGTTATGCACAGGCTCACTCGTTAAGCTGGATCGAAGATCCGTCGAATCAGCATCGGCAGTTCTCGCGCAATTACCTGCGCCATCAGGTCATGCCGGCGCTGAGCGAGCGCTGGCCGCAAGCGCAGGCGAACATGGCCCGCAGCGCCGCGCATCTGCGTGACGCACAAGGCTTGCTCGATGAGCTGGCGCAGATGGATCTGGCTCAGGCCGGCACTGCCCACGATTTCGAGTGGCTGGGCCTGCCGTCGCTGACATTGGCCCCGCTGTCCGGGCTGTCTGCCGCCCGTCAACGAAACGCGCTGAGGCACTGGCTCGAACCGCTGACGCGACTGCCCGACACTGACCATTGGTCGGGTTGGGACGATCTGTGCCATGCCGCCAGCGATGCTTCACCGAACTGGCGTCTGGCCGATGGCGAGTTGCATCGCAGCGCCGGTCGATTGTGGTGGCTCAGTGGCAACTGGCTGCGCACGCCGGTGATCGGTGGCGAGTGGCAAGCCCCGACGTCAGCGCTACGCTTGCCCGATAACGGCCGTGTCATGCTCATGGGGCAGGCGCCTGCCGGGCCGCTGCGCATTGCCTATCGGCAGGGCGGCGAAGTGATGCGTCTGGCCGATCGCGGCCACCGCGATCTCAAACGCCTGCTTAATGAGCGCGCAGTGCCGGCCTTCGTGCGTGGCAGATTGCCGCTGCTGTTTCGTGGCGCAGAATTGCTCGCGGTGGCGAACCTGCCGGGGCTTGATGGCGATGGGCGCGATGGCTGGAAATTGCATTGGCAGCCAACAGACGAAGATCAAGGTTTGAGCTGAAAGGAGCATTCCGGTAGACTACGCTCCCTTCTTGATACAACTTCTGTGGATTCGCCTGAATTGCAGGAGTTGCCGATTACCAAGCAGTCTTTGCTGGGCGATTCCAAAAAATGTGTAGCGAGCAACGTACCGGTGTTTCATCTGCCGGTCTGTCCCAACGCGGCGGTTTTTTTGAAAGGTGCACTGTGATTAATGCAGGTGATCGGGGGCTTCGGCCTTCCTTCGCTTTCCCCGGCGGCTCGTACCGCTTTAACGCAGACTTCTAGGGTTTTTCATGACGCGCTACATATTCGTCACGGGCGGTGTTGTTTCTTCATTGGGGAAAGGCATTGCCTCGGCTTCATTGGCGGCCATCCTGGAGGCGCGGGGGCTTAAGGTCACCATGCTTAAGCTGGATCCGTACATCAACGTCGACCCGGGCACCATGAGCCCGTTCCAGCACGGTGAAGTGTTCGTCACCCACGACGGCGCCGAGACCGACCTGGACCTGGGCCACTACGAGCGGTTCATCCGCACGACCATGACCCAGAACAACAACTTCACCACCGGCCGTGTCTACGAGCACGTGCTGCGCAAAGAGCGCCGTGGTGACTACCTGGGTGCAACCATTCAGGTGATTCCGCACATCACCGACGAAATCAAGCGTCGCATCATCAAAGGTGCCGGTGACGCTGACGTGGCAATGGTCGAAATCGGTGGCACCGTCGGTGACATCGAGTCGCAACCGTTCCTTGAAGCCATCCGTCAGTTGCGTTTCGAAGTCGGCGCCAAGCGCGCGATGTTGATGCACCTGACACTGGTGCCGTACATCGCCACCGCTGGCGAGACCAAAACCAAGCCGACCCAGCACTCCGTGAAGGAACTGCGTTCGATCGGCCTGCAGCCAGACGTGCTGGTGTGCCGTTCCGATCACCCGATCGACGTTTCGTCGCGTCGCAAGATCGCTCAGTTCACCAACGTTGAAGAACGTGCGGTCATCGCGCTGGAAGACGCCGACACCATCTACAAGATCCCGGGCATCCTGCACTCGCAGGGTCTGGACGATTTTGTCGTCGAGCGTTTTGGCCTGCAGTGCGGCAGCGCTGACCTGTCCGAGTGGGAAGCTGTGGTTGATGCCAAGCTGAACCCGGAACACGAAGTGACCATCGCGATGGTCGGCAAGTACATGGAACTGCTGGACGCCTACAAGTCGCTGATCGAAGCGATGAGTCATGCCGGCATCAGCAACCGTACCAAGGTCAACCTGCGCTACATCGACTCCGAAGACATCGAAAACCAGGGCACTGCGCTGCTCGAAGGTGTCGATGCGATCCTCGTACCGGGTGGCTTCGGTCTGCGCGGCGTGGAAGGCAAGATCACTGCCGTTCAGTACGCTCGCGAAAACAAGGTTCCGTACCTGGGCATCTGCCTCGGCATGCAAGTGGCGGTGATCGAGTTCGCCCGTAACGTGCTGGGCTGGAAAGACGCCAACTCCACCGAGTTCGATCGCGCCAGCGGCCATCCGGTCGTGGGTCTGATCACCGAGTGGGAAGACGCCACCGGCGCGGTTGAAGTGCGTACCGAAGCGTCCGATCTGGGCGGCACCATGCGCCTGGGCGCTCAGGAATGCCTGCTCGAGGCCGGCTCCAAGGTGCACGATTGCTACGGCAAGGATGTGATTGTCGAGCGTCACCGTCACCGCTACGAAGTGAACAACAACCTGCTGCCACAAATCATCGAGGCCGGCCTGAAAATCTCCGGTCGCTCCGCTGACGCCGCGCTGGTTGAAGTGGTCGAAGCACCGGATCATCCATGGTTCGTCGCTTGCCAGTTCCACCCTGAGTTCACCTCGACACCACGTGATGGCCATCCGCTGTTCAGCGGTTTTGTCAAAGCAGCATTGGCTCAACACCAGAAGAAGGCGTAACCCCGATGGCACAGAAGATCATCCGCGTCGGCGACATCGAGATTGCCAACGACAAACCCATGGTGCTGTTCGGCGGCATGAACGTGCTGGAAAGCCGTGACATGGCCATGCAGGTTTGCGAGGAGTACGTGAAGGTCACCGAAAAGCTCGGCATCCCTTACGTGTTCAAGGCCAGTTTCGACAAGGCCAACCGTTCTTCTGTGACCTCTTATCGTGGTCCTGGCCTGGAAGAGGGCATGCGTATCTTCCAGGACATCAAACAAGCCTTCGGCGTGCCGATCATCACCGACGTCCACGAGCCTGATCAGGCTCAGGCCGTCGCTGAAGTCTGCGACATCATCCAGTTGCCGGCCTTCCTGTCGCGCCAGACCGATCTGGTCGTCGCGATGGCCAAGACCGGCGCGGTGATCAACATCAAGAAAGCTCAGTTCCTCGCGCCTCAGGAAATGAAGCACATCCTGAACAAGTGCGTGGAAGCGGGTAACGATCAACTGATTCTCTGCGAGCGTGGTTCGAGCTTCGGCTACAACAACCTCGTGGTCGACATGCTCGGCTTCGGCATCATGAAGCAATTCGAGTACCCGGTATTCTTCGACGTGACCCACTCGCTGCAAATGCCTGGCGGTCGTTCCGACTCCGCCGGCGGTCGCCGTGCACAAGTCACCGATCTGGCCAAGGCCGGCATGAGCCAGTCGCTGGCCGGTCTGTTCCTCGAAGCCCATCCGGATCCGGACAACGCCAAATGCGACGGCCCTTGTGCCTTGCGTCTGGACAAACTGGAGCCATTCCTGGCCCAGCTCAAAGCTTTGGACGAACTGGTGAAGAGTTTTCCGACGGTAGAAACCGCGTAAACCTCAATTCTCCGGTAAAGTACCGCACGATTTGTCGCTCATGCCCTCGGGCATGAGCGTTATCGTCTGCAAGTCTGCCCGCTGCACACCCCTTGCCGACGGTAAAAAGATTTCCTCTAGCTGCGTCGTTTTCGTCAACTTTGGAGTGTTTACAACAATGGCAAAAATCGTCGACATCAAAGGTCGTGAAGTTCTCGACTCCCGTGGCAATCCCACCGTGGAAGCGGACGTGCTTCTCGACAACGGCATCATCGGCAGCGCTTGCGCGCCGTCCGGTGCATCCACTGGCTCGCGTGAAGCGCTCGAGCTGCGTGATGGCGACAAGAGCCGTTACCTGGGCAAGGGCGTGCTCAAAGCGGTAGCCAACATCAACGGTCCGATCCGCGATCTGCTGCTGGGCACTGACCCGAGCGACCAGAAAGCCCTGGATCACGCGATGATCAAGCTCGACGGTACCGAAAACAAGGCAACCCTGGGCGCCAACGCCATCCTCGCGGTGTCCCTGGCTGCGGCCAAGGCTGCTGCACAGGATCAGGATCTGCCACTGTACGCACACATCGCCAACCTGAACGGCACCCCGGGTGTCTACTCGATGCCGGTACCGATGATGAACATCATCAACGGTGGCGAGCACGCCGATAACAACGTCGACATCCAGGAATTCATGGTGCAGCCGGTTGGCGCCAAGACTTTCTCGGAAGGTCTGCGCATGGGCACCGAGATTTTCCATCACCTCAAAGCTGTGCTGAAGGCTCGTGGCCTGAGCACTGCAGTTGGCGACGAAGGCGGTTTCGCACCGAACCTGGCGTCCAACGAAGACGCGCTGAAAGTGATCTCCGAAGCAGTGGCCAACGCCGGTTACAAGCTGGGCACCGACGTGACCCTGGCGCTGGACTGCGCGGCGAGCGAATTCTACGAAGACGGCAAGTACAACCTGTCCGGCGAAGGCCAGGTGTTCACCGCTGAAGGTTTCGCCGATTACCTGAAAGGCCTGACTGAACGTTATCCGATCATCTCGATCGAAGACGGTCTGGACGAGTCCGACTGGGCTGGCTGGAAGATCCTCACCGACAAGATCGGCGAGAAGACCCAACTGGTTGGCGATGACCTGTTCGTGACCAACACCAAGATCCTGAAAGAAGGCATCGATAAAAAGATCGCCAACTCGATCCTGATCAAGTTCAACCAGATCGGCACCCTGACCGAAACCCTGGAAGCCATCCAGATGGCCAAGGCCGCCGGTTACACCGCAGTGATCTCGCACCGTTCGGGCGAAACCGAAGATTCGACCATCGCCGACCTGGCAGTGGGCACCTCGGCTGGCCAGATCAAGACCGGTTCGCTGTGCCGTTCCGACCGCGTTTCCAAGTACAACCAACTGCTGCGTATCGAAGAGCAGTTGAATGGCAAAGCCAAGTACAACGGTCGCAGCGAGTTCCGCGGCTAAGTACAAACTGATGGAAGGACACCGGATTGTGTCGGAAAAGTCGTGACAGCGATGGATTTGCCACTAATCTGATGCCTTACATGCACAAGCCTGGATCTTCCAGGCTTCGTGCTATCAGACGTTTCAAAGTTTTGGCGTGGCTGTCTTTTTTCACTGGATACCTGATATTCGATGCGCAGTCCTTACTGGTTGTTTCTCGTTTTGCTCTTGCTGCTGGCCGGTCTGCAGTACCGCCTGTGGGTGGGCAATGGCAGTCTGGCGCAGGTCGCCGAACTGAAACAGCAGATTGCTGATCAGCACGCCGAGAACGAAGGCCTGCTGGAGCGCAACCGGGTGATGGACGCTGAAGTCAGCGAGCTGAAGAAAGGCATGGAGACCGTGGAAGAGCGGGCTCGTCACGAACTGGGCATGGTCAAGGACGGTGAAACCCTTTACCAGCTGGCCCAATGATCGCTTCTCTGCCGGCCTTCTGGGCCGTGATTCCTGCCGCGGGCGTCGGTGCCCGAATGGCCGCGGACCGTCCCAAGCAGTACCTGCAACTGGGCGGACGTACAATTCTCGAACACAGCCTTGGCTGTTTCCTTGATCACCCGAGTCTGAAGGGCCTGGTGGTCAGTCTGGCGGTTGACGATCCTTATTGGCCGAACCTGGCGTGCGCTACCGACTCGCGAATTCAGCGTGTCGAGGGCGGATCCGAGCGTTCAGGCTCGGTGCTCAATGCCTTGCTGCATCTGCATGCGCAAGGTGCCGATGATGAGGATTGGGTGCTGGTGCATGACGCCGCGCGACCGAACCTGGGCCGTGATGACCTCGACAAGCTGCTGGCTGAGCTGGCGCATGACCCGGTGGGTGGTTTGCTGGCGGTGCCGGCACGCGACACGCTGAAGCGGGTCGACAAGCATGGCCGTGTGGTCGAAACGGTCGATCGCAGCGTGATCTGGCAGGCCTACACGCCGCAGATGTTCCGCCTCGGTGCGCTGCATCGAGCGCTGGCGGACAGTCTGGTGGCGGATGCACTGATTACCGATGAAGCCTCGGCAATGGAGTGGGCCGGTCTGGCGCCACGTATGATCGAAGGGCGGGCGGATAACCTCAAGGTCACCCGGCCGGAAGACCTGGAGTGGTTGCGTCAGCGTTGGGCTAACCGCCGCTGAATTTTTGTGGTGCCTGTTGAATCGCCATCGCGAGCAGGCTCACTCCTACATTTTGAAATGCGTTCGCCTGTAGGCGTGAGCCTGCTCGCGATAGCGCATTTACAGCCAACGCAACACTCATTCCTGATACTCCGGCCGCTCAGCCAACCCTTCCTTCAAAAAATCCACCAACTTGCGCACCTTCGGCGACAAATGCCGTTGCTGCGGGTACAGCGCCCACACTGCCGTATTCGGCGGCTGATGCGCCTCCAGCAGGGAAATCAACGCGCCACTGTGCAAATGCTCCAGCACGTAATAATCCGGCAACTGACACAACCCGACCCCTTGCAGCGCTGCATCCAGCACCGCTTGCCCACTGTTGCAACGCCAGTTTCCCTGCACCCGCTGGGAAAATTCCCGCCCGTTCTGTTCCAGCTGCCAGATATCCGAACTGCCAATCAGGCAATTGTGCCGACTCAGTTCCGACAGGCTGTGCGGGCGTCCATACCGTTCGAGGTAGGACGGCGACGCGCACAGATACATGCGCCGAGGCGCCAGTCGCGTGGCCACTAATCGTGAATCTTGCAATCGGCCCAGGCGGACCGCCAGATCCAGGCCTTCATGAACCAGATCGAGTGGGCGGTTGGACAGTTCAATATCAATGCGCAACTGCGGGTACAACCCCATGAATCGAGTGACCAACGGCACGATGAAACGCTCGCCGTAAGCCACGGCGCAAGTCATGCGCAGCATGCCTTTCGGTTCGCTGGTCAGGTCGCCGACCGCGCGCAGCGCTTCTTCGCGACCGTCCTGCAAGCGTTGGCAATGTTGCAGAAACGTTTGTCCGGCCTCGGTTAATGTCACGCGGCGGGTACTGCGGTAGAGCAGGCGTGTCTGCAAACGCTCTTCGAGCCGTACGATTTGGCGACTGATGTGCGAGGAAGAAACACCCAGGCGTTCGGCGGCGGCGGTGAACTGGCTGCATTCGGCGACGGCGACGAACTCGTCAATGCCTTCCCAGCGGTTTTCGGACATCGGGATTATCCCTGTATGGCAATAATGTTTTGCTTTTGACCCGATTATTCATCACCTGGCGCTGAACTACACTGGCTGTCTGGTTTTTTATTCAATGGATTCACTGGAGAGTCAGCATGATCAAGTCGCGCGCCGCCGTAGCCTTCGAGGCCAAGAAGCCGCTGGAAATCGTAGAAGTCGATGTCGCCATGCCCAAGGCCGGTGAAGTGTTGCTGCGTGTGGTCGCGTCCGGGGTTTGCCACACTGACGCCTACACCCTGTCCGGCGCTGACCCGGAAGGGATCTTCCCGTCTATCCTTGGCCACGAGGGCGGTGCCATCGTTGAAGCCATTGGCGAGGGCGTGACCTCGGTAGCTGTCGGTGATCACGTGATCCCGCTGTACACCCCGGAATGCGGCCAGTGCAAATTCTGTAAGTCGGGCAAGACCAACCTGTGTCAGGCGATTCGCTCGACTCAGGGTAAAGGCCTGATGCCGGACGGTACTTCGCGCTTTTCCTACAAGGGCGAAACGATTTTCCACTATATGGGCACCTCGACTTTCTCCGAGTACACCGTGCTTCCCGAAATCTCCGTGGCAAAAATCGCCAAGGATGCGCCGCTGGAAAAGGTCTGCCTGCTCGGTTGCGGCGTGACCACCGGTATCGGTGCAGTGCTCAACACCGCCAAGGTCAAGCCAGGTGACACCGTGGCGATTTTCGGCCTGGGCGGCATCGGTTTGTCCGCCGTGATCGGCGCCGTGAAGGCCAAGGCCTCGCGGATCATTGCCATCGACATCAACCCGGCCAAGTTCGAGATCGCCAGACAGCTCGGCGCCACCGACTGTGTGAACCCGAAGGATTTCGATCGCCCGATCCAGGAAGTCATCGTCGACATGACCGACGGTGGCGTCGATTTCTCTTTCGAGTGCATCGGCAACGTGCAACTGATGCGTGCAGCCCTTGAGTGCTGCCACAAAGGCTGGGGCGAGTCGGTGATCATCGGCGTGGCCGGGGCCGGTCAGGAAATCTCCACCCGTCCGTTCCAACTGGTGACCGGGCGTGTCTGGCGCGGTTCGGCGTTCGGCGGCGTGCGTGGTCGTACCGAGCTGCCAAGCTACGTCGACATGGCGCAGAGCGGCGAGATCCCGCTGGATACTTTCATCACCCACACCATGGGCCTGGAAGACATCAACAAGGCCTTCGACCTGATGCACGAAGGCAAGAGCATCCGTACCGTCATTCATTTCTAAAAGCAGCCTCAAGTTACAAGCTTCAAGCTGCAAGTCCGGGCGCTTTTGCCTTTTCTTGAAGCTCGAAGCTTGCCGCTTGCAGCTGGGAGAATCCCCATGAGTCTGGAAAACATCTCCTGTCAGAAGAGTTTCGGCGGTTGGCACAAGCGCTATCGCCATCGCTCCGAGGTGCTCGGCTGTGACATGGTGTTTGCCGTGTATCTGCCACCGCAAGCGGAGCAGGGCGGCAAGCTGCCGGTGCTGTATTGGTTGTCGGGCCTGACCTGTACCGACGAGAATTTCATGCAAAAGGCTGGCGCGATGCGCATGGCGGCTGAGCTGGGGTTGATCATTGTGGCGCCGGACACCAGTCCGCGTGGCCCGGACGTGCCGGGTGATCCGGATGGCGCCTGGGACTTCGGCCTCGGTGCCGGGTTTTACCTGAACGCCACGCAGGAACCGTGGGCGCGGCACTATCGGATGCATGACTATGTCGTGCAGGAATTGCCAGCACTGGTTGAAGCGCATTTCCCGGCATCGGCAAAACGCAGCATCAGCGGCCATTCCATGGGCGGCCACGGGGCGCTGGTCTGTGCACTGCGCAATCCGGGACGTTACCAATCGGTGTCGGCGTTTTCGCCGATCAACAATCCGATGGATTGCCCGTGGGGCCAGAAGGCGTTCTCGCGCTATCTGGGTGAAGACCGTTCGAAGTGGAAAGAGTGGGATGCCTGTGCACTGATCGCCGAGGCCACTGAAAAGCTGCCGTTGCTGGTCGATCAGGGTGATCGGGATGACTTCCTCGCCACTCAGCTCAAACCCGAAGCCCTGCAACAGGCGGCAAAACAAGCGGGTCATCCGCTGACCCTGCGTCTGCAGCCGGGCTACGACCATAGCTATTTCTTTATCTCAAGCTTCATTGACGACCACTTGCAGCATCACGCACGCGCCCTTCGGGCCTAATGCAGGTAGAATCACGCCCTGACAAAAATCGGGGCGTTTTTTTATGCGTATTGGCCACGGCTATGATGTGCACCGTTTCGCTGAAGGCGATTTCATTACTCTGGGCGGCGTGCGCATTGCACACGGCTTCGGGCTGCTCGCTCATTCCGACGGTGACGTCCTGCTGCACGCCTTGAGCGATGCCTTGCTCGGCGCGGCCGCGCTGGGTGATATCGGCAAGCACTTTCCGGACACCGACCCGCAATTCAAGGGCGCCGACAGCCGTGTGCTGCTGCGTCATGTGGTCGCGCTGATCCACGCCAAAGGCTGGAAAGTCGCCAACGTCGACAACACCATCGTCGCTCAGGCGCCGAAAATGGCTCCGCATATCGAATCCATGCGCGCGTTGATCGCCGCCGATCTTCAAGTTGAGTTGGATCAAGTGAACGTGAAAGCTACTACCACCGAAAAGCTCGGCTTTGTCGGTCGCGAAGAAGGCATTGCCGTGCATTCCGTTGCCTTGTTGCTGCGCGCATGAACGAACTGCAATTGCTCGGCCCGCGGGCCTGGGGCGAACCGCTCGGCACCGCGGTACTGAAAGCCATCGCCGAAGATTTTCAGGTCGATGAAGTGCTCGACATCCCGTTCAGCGGCGATGGCGAACACCTGTGGATCTGGGTCGAAAAACGTGGCCTGAACACCGAGGAAGCGGCGCGGCGTCTTGCCAAGGCGGCGGGTGTGCCATTGCGTACCGTCAGCTATGCCGGGCTCAAGGATCGGCAGGCGTTGACCCGTCAGTGGTTCAGCGTGCAACTGCCGGGCAAGGCTGACCCGGATCTGTCGGCGGCGGAAAACGACACGCTGAAGATCCTCAAGACCACGCGCCACAAGCGCAAGCTGCAACGCGGCGCGCATTCGGCCAACGGTTTTACCCTGCGCCTGACCCAGTTCGCCGGCGACAAGGCGGCGATCGAGCAGCGGCTGCAACTGATCGCCAGGCAGGGCATTCCCAATTATTTCGGCGCCCAGCGTTTCGGCCATGACGGCGGCAACGTCGTCGATGCTCGTGCCTGGGCGGCGCGCAAAGCCTTGCCGGAACAGCGCAATGTGCGTTCGCGACTGTTGTCGACGGCGCGCAGTTTTCTGTTCAATCAGCTGCTCGCAGCACGGGTCGCCGATGGCACCTGGCAAACAGCCCAGGTCGGCGATCTGTTGGCGTTCACCGACAGCCGCAGTTTTTTCCCGGCCGGTGAAGCCGAGTGCAGTGACCCGCGTCTGGCGATTCTCGACCTGCACCCGACCGGGCCGCAATGGGGCGAAGGTGACTCTCCGACCGCAGGCGCTGTCCATGAACTCGAACAGGGGATCGCCGCCCGTGAGGCGGATCTGCGCGATTGGTTGATTCACGCCGGCATGAGCCACGAACGTCGCATCCTGCGACTGCCCATTGGCGGGTTGTCGTGGCATTATCCCCAGCCTGACATTCTGCAACTGGAATTCGTCCTTCCGGCCGGATGCTTCGCCACCGTATTGGTGCGCGAACTCGTTGATCTGGTGCCGGTGGGGCAGACGGACAGCCCATGCGTATTCTGATTTCTAACGACGATGGGGTAACTGCACCCGGTCTCGCCGCGCTTTATGCTGCGCTGGCGGATTACACCGAATGCGTGGTTATCGCCCCGGAGCAGGACAAAAGCGGCGCCAGCAGTTCGCTGACGCTCGACCGTCCATTGCACCCGCAATATCTGGCCAACGGTTTTATCAGCCTCAACGGCACCCCGACCGACTGCGTGCATCTGGGCCTCAACGGCCTGCTGGAGCGCGAGGCGGACATGGTGGTGTCCGGCATCAATCTCGGCGCCAACCTGGGTGATGACGTGCTGTACTCCGGCACCGTGGCGGCTGCTCTCGAAGGGCGCTTCCTCGAGCGTCCGTCGTTCGCCTTCTCGCTGGTCTCGCGCCAGGTGGATAATCTGCCGACAGCGGCCTGGTTTGCGCGCAAACTGGTCGAGGCCCATGCCGGGCTCGATCTGCCGCCGCGCACGGTACTCAACGTGAACATTCCGAATCTGCCGATCGACCACATTCGCGGTATTCAACTGACCCGTCTCGGCCATCGCGCCCGGGCGGCGGCGCCGATGAAAGTGGTCGATCCGCGTGGCAAGGCCGGTTACTGGATTGCGGCTGCCGGCGATGCCGAAGACGGCGGGCCGGGCACCGACTTTCATGCGGTGATGCAGGGTTACGTTTCCATCACCCCGTTGCAGCTTGATCGCACCTTCAACGATGCCTTCAGAAGTCTCGACGGCTGGCTGGAGGGACTGCGCTGATGGCTCGTGAACACGAAGACAGAATGCGCAGCGGCATCGGGATGACGTCGCAGCGCACGCGCGAGCGTCTGATCCAGCGTCTATATGAAGAAGGCTTGTCCAACGCCAAGGTGCTGGAAGTGATCCGCCGTACGCCACGTCACCTGTTCGTCGACGAAGCGCTGGCACATCGCGCCTACGAAGACACGGCGCTGCCGATCGGCCACAACCAGACCATTTCCCAGCCTTATATGGTGGCGCGCATGAGCGAGCTGCTGCTGGAGGCCGGCCCGCTGGACAAGGTGCTGGAGATCGGTACCGGCTCTGGCTATCAGACAGCGGTGCTGTCGCAACTGGTCGAGCGGGTATTCTCGGTGGAGCGCATCAAGGTTTTGCAGGATCGGGCCAAGGAACGCCTGGTCGAGTTGAACCTGCGCAATGTGGTATTTCGCTGGGGCGATGGCTGGGAGGGCTGGCCTGCACTGGCGCCTTATAACGGCATTATCGTCACCGCCGTGGCCACCGATGTCCCGCAGGCGCTGCTTGATCAACTGGCACCGGGCGGGCGCATGGTGATTCCGGTGGGCTCGGGTGAAGTGCAGCAACTGATGCTGATCGTGCGTGAAGAGCACGGCTTTTCGCGACACGTTCTGGGGGCCGTGCGTTTCGTGCCTTTGCTCAATGGTCCGCTGGCCTGAGCATTTATTCACGGGTGCTGAATTCCTTTCGTTCGCCTCGGTCTTACTCCAGCGACGAGAGATTAAACGCAGCAGACTGGTCACTTGCAAACGTGTGCGCGCAGTGATTTCGCTTCATTAAAGGTAAAGCCGGTGCGGCCCGTTATACTTGCGACACTTCGTGCCGAATCCGGCATGCCAACTTTTTCAGCCACCACAAAAGGGAGCGGCGGGTGAGTCTCACAGTCATTGCGCAGCGTATGGGTAACACGAGCTTTCAGCGCCTGGTGACTGGCCTTGTCTTGAGCACCTTGCTGGTGGGTTGCTCCAGCACCAAATCGAGCAACGTGCGGGTGGTCGATCGTAACAATGCGGTTGCGCAGCGTCCTACAGTGACGACCGGACAGTACGTAGTTCGTCCAGGCGATACGATGTTCTCCATCGCCTTTCGCTACGGCTGGGACTACAAAGCCCTCGCGGCGCGGAACAATATTCCTACGCCCTATACGATCCACCCGGGTCAGACAATTCGCTTCGATGGGCGCACAGGTTCAACGCCGACGGCAGTGGTCAGCAACAGCAGTTCTTCGCCTTCATCGTCGAGCAAAACCACGGTAATCCGGCGCCAGGCGAATGGC
This sequence comes from Pseudomonas monsensis, assembly GCF_014268495.2. Taxonomy (NCBI): domain Bacteria; kingdom Pseudomonadati; phylum Pseudomonadota; class Gammaproteobacteria; order Pseudomonadales; family Pseudomonadaceae; genus Pseudomonas; species Pseudomonas monsensis. Next base: position 1,574,809 of record NZ_CP077087.1, read on the forward strand.
ACGACGACCACGACCGTGACCGGGTCCGGTGCCGGTTCTACGGGGGCTGCACCGTCCGTCGCCAGCAAATCGGCCCCGACTCCACTGCCTCCGCCGGGTCCGGCCCCGACCGGCTGGGGATGGCCATCTAATGGCATTCTCATTGGAAAATTCTCTTCAAACGGTAGTTTGAATAAAGGAATTGATATCGCCGGAGATTTGGGACAGCCTGTTTTAGCTGCGTCTGATGGGACGGTGGTATACGCCGGGAGTGGCTTAAGGGGCTACGGCGAATTAGTCATCATCAAACACAGCGAAACCTACGTCAGTGCTTACGGTCACAACCGTCGGCTGTTGGTTCGGGAGGGACAGCAGGTCAAGGTCGGACAGACAATTGCCGAAATGGGGTCAACGGGTACAGACCGGGTGAAACTGCATTTTGAGATTCGCCGACAAGGTAAACCTGTAGATCCGCTGCAGTTCCTGCCAAGACGTTGATTTGTAAGCCAGCCTGTTCCGTCGCGTAGAGGGGACAGGCTCCAGCGCTGCCAAGGATAAAGGCGTCGCTTGAGCTTGGGGTCGAACTCACCAAAGGACTATAACAATGGCTCTCAGTAAAGAAGTGCCGGAGTTTGACATCGACGATGAGGTTCTCCTTATGGAGGCCGGCATCGATTCGGAATCTTCGATGTCGAATGATGAAGGGGCTGCTCCACCTTCCGTTCGTTCCAAATCCAAACACTCCGCTTCACTTAAACAACATAAGTACATCGACTACACGCGTGCACTTGATGCCACGCAGTTGTATCTCAACGAAATCGGCTTTTCCCCATTGCTCTCCCCGGAAGAAGAGGTTCATTTTGCGCGTTTGTCGCAGAGTGGTGATCCGGCCGGGCGCAAGCGCATGATTGAAAGTAACCTGCGGCTGGTGGTCAAAATCGCCCGGCGTTACGTCAATCGGGGGCTGTCGCTGCTGGATCTCATCGAAGAGGGCAACCTCGGGCTGATCCGGGCGGTGGAAAAGTTCGATCCCGAGCGCGGCTTCCGCTTTTCGACCTACGCAACCTGGTGGATCCGTCAGACCATCGAGCGCGCGATCATGAATCAGACCCGGACCATCCGGTTGCCGATCCATGTGGTCAAGGAGCTCAACGTGTACCTGCGGGCTGCACGGGAGCTGACGCAAAAGCTCGACCATGAACCTTCACCCGAAGAGATCGCCAACCTGCTGGAAAAACCGGTGGGCGAAGTCAAGCGCATGCTCGGCCTGAACGAGCGGGTTTCTTCGGTCGATGTGTCGCTGGGTCCGGATTCGGATAAAACCCTGCTCGACACCCTCACTGATGATCGTCCGACCGATCCCTGCGAACTGCTGCAGGACGATGACCTGTCACAGAGCATCGATCAATGGCTGTCCGAACTGACCGACAAGCAGCGCGAGGTGGTCGTCCGCCGCTTCGGCCTGCGCGGTCACGAGAGCAGCACGCTGGAGGACGTAGGCCTGGAGATCGGCCTGACCCGGGAACGGGTGCGGCAGATTCAGGTAGAAGGCCTCAAGCGCCTTCGTGAAATCCTCGAGAAGAATGGCCTGTCGAGCGAGTCGCTGTTCCAGTAAGCGCTTCGATTGATCGCCCACAAAAAGCCCCGACTGGTTCGGGGCTTTTTGTTGCCTGCTCGAGTACGGAATGGAATGTCCTGTGGCGAGGGAGCAAGCAGCCTCGCCACACCATTCATCACCAGACATACGGTCGGCATTTCCATCGTTTGTAGTCTCGCGGTGTAAGCCTCGGCTTACTCTTTCGTAAGTGTTCCCTATTTTTGCAAGACGGCAGACGTCGATTACCTTCGGTGTTATTTGTTAACTATATGATTTATATGTTTATTTTTTAATGTGAAGTGCTTATTACAGCGTTTTTCTGCCCTCAGGGCCGATTGCTCTCGGCAGGGAACTCTTTAGTATCAGCACTGTGTCGACGGACAGACACGCCCTTCAAGGATGAGGGGAATGGACATCGCAGGACGCGATTCATCAGGACGATGAAAAGGAACACAGGGAATAGGGAAAAAATGTGGGCGGGTCAAACCGCCCCTTTTTTATGCCTGCAGAAAAGCAAAAAGGCCCGCAAGGGGCCTTTTGGTAACGCGCGACAGATCAGCGTTCGAGGTCTTTGATCTTGCCTTTGACGCCATCCCACTCTTCGGCATCCGGCAGCGATTCTTTCTTCTCGGTGATGTTTGGCCAGACTTCAGCCAGCTCAACGTTCAACTGAATGAACTCCTGCATATCTTCCGGAACTTCGTCCTCGGAGAAAATGGCCACGGCAGGGCACTCGGGTTCGCACAGGGCGCAGTCGATGCACTCATCCGGGTGAATCACCAGGAAGTTCGGGCCTTCGTAAAAGCAGTCCACCGGACAGACTTCTACGCAGTCGGTGTACTTGCACTTGATGCAGTTGTCGGTGACGACGAAGGTCATTTCTAATTTTCTCCTCAGGCGGCGGCAGCGTTGCCCCTTCACGGTTGGGGTCGCCAGGTTCGGGAGCGATGTCTGCTGGCCAGGCTATTAGCCAGCAGCATCCCAAACCGCGCGAGATTCTAACAGCTTGAAGCCGTTTGCGTTATATCCGGTTCGCTGGTGCTTAGATCCGGTTCTTAAGTGCATATAACAATTCGAGCGCCTGCCGCGGGGTCAGGTCATCCAGATCCACTTTGGCCAACTCATCGAGCACCGGATGCGGCAGGCTGGCAAACATGTCGCTTTGCTGCGGAGCGGCCGGCTTGCCTTTGACGGCAGGCTTTGGCGCTTCGTGCGGCAATGCGGTGTCTTCCAGTCGGCTCAGGTGCTCACGGGCACGCACGATCACTTCACTCGGTACACCCGCCAGTTGCGCCACCGCCAGGCCGTAGCTCTGGCTGGCTGGCCCCGGCAACACGTGGTGCAGGAACACGATGCGCTCGTTGTGCTCGGTGGCGTTCAGGTGCACGTTGGCCACCAACGGCTCGGCTTCCGGCAACACAGTCAGTTCGAAATAGTGCGTGGCAAATAGAGTATAGGCACGCAGATGCGCCAGACGCTCGGCGGCGGCCCATGCCAGGGACAGACCATCGAAGGTGCTGGTACCGCGACCGACTTCGTCCATCAGCACCAGGCTGCGTTCGGTGGCGTTGTGCAGGATATTGGCGGTTTCGCTCATCTCGACCATGAAGGTCGAGCGGCCACCGGCGAGGTCATCGCTGGAGCCGATCCGGGTGAAGATCCGGTCCACCAGCGACAATTCGCAACTGGCCGCCGGTACGAAGCTGCCGATGTGTGCCAGCAGCACGATCAACGCGGTTTGGCGCATGTAGGTGGATTTACCACCCATGTTCGGGCCGGTGATTACCAGCATCCGCGTGTTGTCATCCAGGCTCAGGTCGTTGGCCACGAACGGCGTGGTCAGCACTTGCTCGACCACCGGGTGACGGCCCTGGGTGATGCGCATGCACGGCTCGCTGACGAAGCGCGGGCAGTTCAGGTCAAGGTTCAGCGCACGCTCGGCGAGGTTGCTCAGCACGTCCAGCTCGGCCAGAGCGCCGGCAGTGTCCTGCAGCGGTGGCAACTGGCTGATCAGGTCTTCCAGCAGGGCCTCGTAGAGCATCTTCTCGCGGGCGAGGGCACGGCTCTTGGCGGACAGCGCCTTGTCTTCGAATTCTTTCAGTTCCGGCGTGATGAAGCGCTCGGCGCCCTTGAGGGTCTGGCGACGAATGTAGTCCGCCGGAGCGGATTCTGCCTGCTTGCTCGGGAGCTCGATAAAGTAGCCGTGAATACGGTTGTAGCCGACTTTCAGGTTGGCCAGGCCGGTACGGGCCTTTTCCCGGGCTTCCAGGTCGATCAGGAACTGGCCGGCGTTCTCGCTCAGCGATTGCAGTTCGTCGAGTTCACTGTCGTAACCGGTTTTCAGCACGCCGCCGTCGCGGATCACCGCAGGCGGGTTGTCGATGATGGCTTTTTCCAGCAGCGCCGCCAGTTCCGGGTAGGTGCTGGTGGTGGTAGCCAGACCTTGCAGGTGTGGCGCTTGCAGATCGGTCATCGCCACTTGCAGTTGCGGCAACGCGCCGAGCGCATCGCGCAGACGGGCGAGGTCACGGGGACGGGCATTGCGCAGCCCGATCCGCGCGAGAATCCGCTCGATGTCGCCGATTTCCTTGAGCTGTGGTTGCAGCTTTTCGAAGCGGTAGCCGTCGAGCAGGCAAGTGATCGAAGTCTGTCGCGCCAGCAGCACGCTGAGATCGCGCAGCGGACGGTTCAGCCAGCGGGTCAGCAAGCGGCTGCCCATCGCGGTCTGGCAGCGATCGACCACCGATTGCAGGGTGTTGTCGCGGCCACCGGCAAGGTTCGTGTCCAGCTCCAGATTGCGCCGGCTCGCGCCATCGAGCACGACGGTGTCATCAAGACGTTCGTGACGCAGGCTGCGCAAGTGGGGCAGGGCGGTGCGCTGGGTTTCTTTGGCGTAGGCCAGCAGGCAACCGGCGGCGCCGATGGCCAGCGTCAGGGTTTCGCAGCCGAAGCCTTTCAGATCCTGAGTGGAGAATTGCTGGCAGAGACTTTTCAGCGCCGAATCGCGCTCGAAATCCCACGGTGCACGACGCCGTACCCCACGGCGTTTTTCCGCCGGCAGGTCTTTCGGCCAGTCATCCGGGATCAACAGCTCCACCGGATTGACCCGCTCCAGCTCCGCCAGCAGGTTCTCCCAGCCCTTGATCTCCAGCACGGTGAAGTTGCCGCTGGTGATGTCCAGCACCGCCAGACCGAACAGGCGCTCGTCACCCAGCACGGCGGCGATCAGGTTGTCGCGACGCTCATCCAGCAGCGCTTCATCGCTGACTGTGCCCGGCGTGATGATTCGCACTACCTGACGTTCCACCGGCCCTTTGCTGGTGGCCGGGTCGCCGACCTGCTCGCAGATCACCACCGACTCGCCGAGCTTGACCAGTTTCGCCAGGTAACCTTCCGCTGCGTGATAAGGAATCCCGCACATCGGAATCGCCTGTCCTGCCGACTGCCCACGGGCGGTCAGCGTGATGTCGAGCAGCTTGGCGGCCTTCTTCGCATCTTCATAGAAGATCTCGTAGAAGTCGCCCATGCGATAGAACATCAGCTGATCCGGGTGCTGGTTCTTCAGGCGCCAGTATTGCTGCATCATCGGAGTGTGGGAGGACAGGTCGGAGACGGCTTTATTCATCGGATTGTCGGGCAACTCGTTAAAAGATGTGGGGTAGAAGCGGGGCAAGGCCCAGGCTTTTCCGCGATGGGCGCAAGGTTACCATGGGCAGTCCGCTCGACGCAGGCATGACGGCTCACTGGCAGTTTTCTCAGAAAATTGAGAATTATGCACGATTTATGCAAATCAGCATTTGTCTTCGCGAAAAACTTCAAGCACTATGCGCGTTATGCAAAAACGCAACGTATCCTCCGTCTTAAGAGCACTGCTCGACCAGCACGGGATCTCCCCTACGGAGCTCCACCGTCGCACCGGCGTGCCTCAATCCACTCTCTCGCGGATTCTCAGCGGGAAGATCGTCGATCCCTCGGATAAACATATCTCGAAGATCGCCGAGTACTTCAATGTGAGCACCGATCAATTGCGCGGCCGCGCCGATGTCGCGACCGCGACCGGTGGTGCGCGTGATGACGTGCATGCGGAACTCAAGGACATAAGCCTGTGGGACGACGATACCCCTGTCGATGACGACGAGGTGTCGGTGCCCTTTCTTCGCGAGGTTGAATTGGCTGCTGGATCAGGAAGATTCGTCATCGAAGAGAGCGAACGCTCCAGCCTGCGCTTCGGCAAGCGTAGCCTGCGCCATAACGGTGTGCAGTTCGACCAGGCCAAATGCGTGACAGTCCGCGGCAACAGCATGTTGCCGGTGCTGCGTGACGGCGCCACCGTCGGTGTGAATGCCGGCAAGTGTGGCATCGGCGACATCATTGATGGCGACCTGTATGCGATCAACCACAACGGTCAGTTGCGCGTGAAGCAGCTCTACCGTCTGCCGACCGGTATCCGTCTGCGCAGCTTCAACCGTGACGAGCATCCGGACGAGGACTACAGCTTCCAGGATATGCAGGACGAGCAGATCGTCATCCTCGGTCACGTCTTCTGGTGGGGCATGTACGCCCGATAAAGCCACCGGCTCAGACAAAACCCGCCCATCGGCGGGTTTTTTTTCGCCTTCGAGAAAACCGTAGAAGCCTTGCCAGACGAGGGTTTCATGCGTCTGTGCATTTCTCGCGCATAAATAAATGCATTTACGCATTGACTGCATATGCATGAGTGCATATCCTTGCCACCAAGCCGCTCGACAAAGCGGCTGGGCAAGACAGCTCTTTAGTTCCACAAGAACAGGCAGCGATGAACCGGCCTCAACGGTTCAGAGGGTTGGCAACTGACCCGGGTGTGCAGCGTAAAGCACCAGAAGCAGTTATCCGGCGGGCAGGGACCGCGGTCGGAAAAACAATCTGAATGGACTCGTACCGCGCCAGTAGCGCCGAAAAGTCAGCTTCCTTCTTGAACACAGGATTTGAAGGAAGGCGAAGGAGCGCATTACTGAAAAGCCCGGCTTTGCTGCCGGGCTTTTTGGAATGCCTGCCTTGTTCATCAATGCCGATGAAAGGCGCGCAGAACCGCGAAACAGTTTGCTGAAGTCAATCAGGGAAAAATGAATGAATCGATATGTGTTGCTTGAATCCACCGGTGCCTTCCCTTATGTCGCACAGGTAATTGATACCGAGAGCTACTCGGCGCCCGCAGTGCCAAAAGGGTCCAATGGTTTTTGGTTGTGGGTGCCGGAAAATACAACCGTGCAACTGGGCTGGATAGCCCACAACGGCGCAACCGGAACCACGTTTAATGCGCCAACGGCTGAGGAACAAATCGCTATCGCCGTCTTCCGCACGAGAGCGCTGCTTCTTGCCGCTCTCGATTGGACCCCACGCCACGCACTGCAATACAAAGTGGACTTGGGGGTTGCCACTTCTGCCGATCAGGCCCTGCTGCTTGCTTTCAAACAGTACGTCATTGCGCTCGACGAAGTGAAAAACCAGGCGGGTTATCCGACCCAGATCATCTGGCCGATTGCTCCCTTCTAAGTGTCATCCCGTTCAAAAACGCATCGGAACGACATTACTGAAAAGCCCGGCAGATTGCCGGGCTTTTTGGACTGCCTACCTGGGCAGGATCTGAAATGCCGCAATGCCGGCAATCAAAAAGGAAGATGAACATGAAGAAGTACGCACGTGTCGTTGCTGGCAAGGTCGACAACATTTTTGAAACCGCTAACCCGATCACCGATGAGTTTCCGGCAGATCAAGTCTGGGTGGATGTCAGCGCACTGCCGAAGATCGATTACTCCTGGAACGCGGTAAACACCAACGGCGTCTGGACATTTACCGACAGCGATATGTGGGGCCAGCCGTCCTTGCTGGCTATGCAATTGCGTAACGCAAGAACCAATCGTCTCGATAAAGCCAACACCACGCTGGCGACGTCGGCCTTGGTGCAAAAGGTTGAACTGGGGCTGGCCACGCCGGCTGAGAAAGCTGCGCTACTGGAATACAAGCAGTTCTTCATTGATCTGAGCAACGTCAACAAACAGCCTGGTTATCCGCTGACGGTCAACTGGCCTGAAGTTCCATAAACAGCGCTTCTTGCACCGCAACATCACTATTTGAAATCCGCAGTGCGACGCTGAAGAGCCCGGTGCATAACCGGGCGATTCAACAGTGCCTGCGATGTTTACTCAGAGCCTCAAGCCAATCTTCGCAATGAGTGCCAGCAGGAGAAACAAATGAACCGCTATGCTTTTGTTCGCTTCAACTATTCCAAACCCTTCAACAAAGTTCTGGTGATTGTCGACGCTGTCGAGAAGCCTACGGCCATGCCAGTAGAAGCAAAGTTGTCGAATGGTTTTTGGGTGGATATCACAGCAAACCCGGCAGTCCAGGTGGGATGGAAGGGGACGACGACAAATTATGTTGATTGGGAGTTCAGTGAACCCACCTCTCAAGAAATGGAGAAAGATGTAGCGCAGGAAGCTCTGGAGCTTCTTTCTGCGGCAGGGCAGTGGTTGATGTTGAATTCCCTGCACTACAAGGTCGACCTTGGTGTTGCCACACCTGAAGAACAAGCGCTGTTGCTCGCTTACAAACAGTACTGCGTTGGTCTCAGCGACATGAACAAACAATCCGGCTATCCATCCACCGTCAACTGGCCGGTCGCTCCTTTCTGATTCGGTCATGACCGTCACACCCTCTATCGAGAGCGCATTACTGAAAAGCCCAGCCTCAGCGCCGGGCTTTTTGGAATGCCTGCCTCAAGAGAACGCGATTGATCCCAACACACAACACTCACCCAATACTTCCGGAGGCGTGACATGACAAACGAGCAACAAGCGTTGGCGGACATGCCGATCTGGCTGGTCATCCTCCTCGCCGTCGTCGGCGGGGTGTCCGGCGAAATGTGGCGCGCCGACAAGGAGGGCGCCCGTGGCTGGTCACTGCTGCGACGCCTTGCCTTGCGCTCCGGCGCCTGCATGATCTGCGGCGTCTCGGCAATCATGCTGCTGTACGCCGCCGGTCTTTCGATCTGGGCCGCCGGCGCATTCGGTTGCCTGACAGCGATGGCCGGCGCCGACGTCGCCATCGGGTTGTACGAACGCTGGGCCGCCAAGCGCATCGGCGTCTGCGAAGTTCCGCCTCGCGACCAACCTTAACTTTAGTACTTCTCCGTGCCGCCATTTTGGCGGCAGGGCTGCGCGTGGACGATTGAAAAGGAGGTCATGTATGCCCACACCGATCCAGCAGCCGTCGCAACTGTTCACAGCCATCGCGACGACACTGCGCAACACTGCCGGACTCAACCTCAACGTTGGCAATCACGATGATTTCACTGCGCCGGGCGATCAGGCCTGGGTGTTGATCAACTTCGAGCGGAATGGACCGGGAGAGCGCGCCGCGGACGGACGCATTGCTCATGTCATGACGGTGTCCCTGCACGTCATCCCGGTCCTTGCCGCCAGCGCATTTGCAGCGTGCGATTTGATCGCGGTGCTGAAAAACCTGATCACCGACAACCGCTGGAGCTTGCCCGGCGATCAATGCGATCTGCCAATGAACATTGATGGCCTGCCGTCATTGCTCATCCGCGGCGATCAGCAATACAAAGCCTGGACGCTGTCGTTCAATCAGACCCTCTACCTCGGCCCGACCTTGCTCGACGATCCGCTCGGCACGCCGAAATTCGCCCGTACCTGGGAAGTCAGCAACATCGACGACCCCGACCAATACACCGCGCTGGAGGCCTGAGATGTTCGACGGACTATTGCGCATGCAACTCGGCCCGATCATCGAGCGCCTGGCCGAGATGGAAGCGGAGATCGACGACCTGCACCGCCGCGCCGAAAGCTTCTGCCGCATCGGCATTTGCCAGACCGTCGATGCTGCGAGCAACACCTGCCAGGTCAGCCACGGTGGTTTGCTCACGCCGGCCATCAAATTCTTCAATCCGAGTGCCGGCGCCCAGAGCGAATCGCGGATTCCGAGCGTCGGCGAACAGTGTCTGTTGTTTAACTACGGCAGTGGTGAAAGCGGCGCGCAAAGTGTGGCGCTGTTCGGCCTGAACAGTGACCGGTTTCCGCCGACGGCAACGGTACCGACGCTGACGCGACGGGTGCATGTCGACGGCAGCGAAAGCGGTTACGACGACGCCAGTCACACCCTGCACTGGCAGAACGGGCCGGCGGCCTTCACTGGCTCTCGCCAGGCGCTGCAACTGAGCATCGGCCCGGCGCAACTGGCGATGACGCCGCAAGCGATCAGCCTGCAACTGGGCGCCGTCGGCCTGACCATCGACGCCTCGGGCGTGCACTTCAGCGGCCCGTTGGTCGATCACCAGGGCCGCGTCATCAGCCCCTGATTCAAGAGCCTGAACATGATCGGAATTGATAGAGACAACGGGGCCACGGTCGACGACTGGCTGCAGTTTGTGCAGCGCGCGACCCGGGCCCTGACCACGCCGCTGGGCACCCGGCAAAAAAGGCCCCTTTATGGCTCGCTGATCCCCACGCTGCTGGGGCAGAACCTCGGTGACGACGTTCTGCTTCTGGCCCAGAGCCACGCGGCTCAGGCGTTCTACAACACGCAGAACGGGATCAGCGATTTTCAGCCGCAAGTGATCGTCGCCACCCGCCAGGGCGCCGGCTTGCTGCTGCGCTTCGCCGGCACCTGGAAAAACCGTCAACAAACCTTCGAGGTCGTGACATGAGTATGTTGATCCCCGGCCAGAACCAGTTGGCCGAACCCGCGCTGATCACTGTCGAAGCGTTCGAAGAACTGCTCGCCGAGTTCAAGACCTTCGTCGTCGAATACGTCGGTGCGCGTTCGCCCGAGAGTGCCGCAAAGCTCAAGACCAGCCTGGAAAACGAGAGCGAATTGCTGACGATGGCGCTCGAAGCCTTCTGCGTTCGGCTGCAAACCCACGAACGCAAATACAACGCCCGCATCAAGCAGATGCTGGCGTGGTGGGCGACCGGCAGCAACCTCGATGCGCGGTTGGCGGACATGGGCCTGGAGCGGCAGTTGCTCGACCCGGGCGACCCGACAGCGTTCCCGCCGGTGCCCGCGATTTACGAAAGCGATGACGATGCACGCCTGCGTTATTACCTGGCGCCGCATGCCCCGGCGGCGGGTTCACGGATGCAGTATCGCCGTGAGGTATTCACCCTCGGCGAACGGCCGTCGGTGAAGGTCGAATCCACTGATGCGGGAGTGGTCAACGTCACTTACACCTTCAACCCCGACGGCCTCGCTGCACAGGTCAAGGATGGTAATGGTCGTCGTACCGCGCCGGGGGAAGTGCAGGTCACCGTGTTGTCGCGAGACGGCGATGGCACGCCTTCCGCGGCGTTGCTGGAAGGCGTGCGTCAACACTTCGCCCGGCCGGATGTACGACCGGAAACCGACCTCGTCACCGTGAAGGCTGCCGACATTCAGCGCTACAAGATCCGCGTCGTCGCCAAGATCAATTCGGGACCGGATTCAGGCCTGACCAAAGTCGCCGCGCAGCAGCAGTTGCAGGCCTACGCCGACAGTTGCCATCGCCTCGAAGGGCGGGTCGATCCGAGCTGGATCGACTACACGCTGCACAGCGCCGGCGCCGTGCAACTGCAGATTCTCGAACCGCTGGCGCCGGTCGTGACCACTGCGTTTCAGGCGCCTTACTGCACGGCGGTCGAGGTCGAGGTGCTGACGCTATGAGTGAGCCAACGCATCGCCGGACGCTGCTGCCGGCCAACAGCTCGGCACTCGAACGGGGGTTGGATCTGGGCTTCGGCACACTGCTTGATCGCATCGCGCCGCCGTTCCCTGAACTGATGAATCCAAGCGAAACGCCAGTGGCGTTCCTGCCGTATCTGGCGGCGGATCGCGGCGTCGCCGAATGGAGCACCCGCGCACCGGAAGCGGAAAAACGCCTGACCGTCGAACTGGCCTGGCCCACCGCGCGCCAAGCCGGCACTCGCAAGGCGCTGGAAAACGCGGCGAAGGGTTTACAACTGCGCCCCGAAGTCCGCGCCTGGTACGAACAATCGCCGCCCGGCGTGCCTTACAGCTTCACCGTGCGCGCCTTCAGCGAGCAACCCTACAGCGCAGAAATCGACGCTCGTCTCGACCGCCGCCTGGCGGATGCCAAGAGCGAGCGGGACATTCTTTCGGTAACCGTTGGCTTGAGCGCGTTCGGCAGCCATTCCATCGCAGCTGCGACTTTCTGCGGCGAACTGACCACGGTTTATCCGGTGTTCATCGAAGGGCTTGAAACCTCTGGCGAGGCGTTCATGGCCGCTGCGTTGTACACCGTCGAAACATCCACAATTTATCCTCAGGGGGCCTGAATGGCTGACTATTACACCCTGCTCACCAATGCAGGGATTGCCTACGAAACGGCGTGCAAGGCCGCGGGCACACCGATCAAGCTGACGCAGATGTCCGTCGGCGACGGCGGCGGCGCGGTCTACAACCCGGCCGCGACCGCCACCGCGCTGAAACGCGAAGTCTGGCGCGGGCCACTCAACGCACTGTTCCAGGACGAGAAGAATCCGAGCTGGCTGCTCGCTGAAGTGACCATTCCGCCGGATGTTGGCGGCTGGTATGTACGGGAAGCAGGGCTGTGGACTGACACCGGCGTTCTTTACGCCATCGTCAAATATCCGGAGTCGTTCAAACCGGTGTTGGCCACGTCCGGTTCGGGTAAAGAGTTCTACATTCGCTCGATTTTCGAGACCAGCAATGCGTCGCTGGTGACGTTGCTGATCGACGACACCGTGGTAAAGGCCACTCGTGCCTGGGTCATGAGTTACCTCGCCGAAGAACTCGGCAAACTCGATGGCAAGCAATCGGTGCGCGTCGCGGCTTCTACCAACATCGTGTTGAACGGTGCGCAGCAGATCGACGGCGTGGCCGTGATTGCTGGCGACCGCGTGTTGCTGACGAACCAGACCCTGGCCAAGGATAACGGCCTGTGGATCGTCGCCAACGGCGACTGGGTGCGGGCGACCGATGCCAACAGCAGCGCCAAGGTCACGCCTGGTCTGACGGTCATGGTGGAGGAGGGCACGGCGAACGGTGATTCGCTGTGGCACCTGACGACCAATGCGCCGATCACCCTCGGCACGACTGTGCTGACGTTCAAGATGCTCGCGGGGCGAACCGGGATTGCGGCCGGGACTTACAAGAGTCTGACGGTTGATGAATATGGCCGGGCGACTGCCGGGGCCAATCCTGAAACGTTGGCCGGGTTCGGAATCAAGGATTCCTACACCAAGGCCGAAGTTGAAGCGCTGATCGCCAAGGCCTCGGCGTTGCCGGTGGGCTCGATTGTTGCCTTCCCGGTTGATTCGCCGCCGCCGGGTTTTCTGGAGCTGGATAGCAGCGTCAAGAGCAGCGCGACTTACCCGGACTTGAGCGCTTATCTGGGTGGCAAGTTCAACAAGGGTGATGAGGGCGTCGGGAATTTTCGGCTGCCTGAGGCGCGTGGGGAGTTCTTGCGTGGTTGGGATCATGGGCGCGGCGCGGACTCGGGTCGCCAAGTCGGCAGCTTTCAACCTGATGAATACAAGAGTCACAGTCATAGGTATTTTGACAGCGTTGCTGCAAATCTTGACCCATTTGGTGGGACCGCCACTGGCATTGTGAACGGGGTCGTCACGCCTCCTGCTGGGGGCGGATTTCTGGCAACTTCCGGACCTGATTCCAACAACCTGACATCCCCCACCACAACCGTAAACTCGGGGGGAAATGAAACCCGCCCCCGCAACATCGCCGTCATGTGGTGCATCAAAGCCTGGAACGCCCCGGTCAATCAGGGAAGCATCGATATCGGTGCGTTGACCGTTCTCGCACAACAAGCTTCGGAACCGAATCAAGGCACTGCAAAAATAGCCACCCAGGCGCAGACAGATGCGGGTAACGATGATCAAACCATCGTTACTCCGAAGAAGCTTCGCTGGGGTTTTTCCGCCCTCAAGGCCGCGAATGGATATCTAATGCTGCCAAGCTGGCTGGGCGGCTTTGTCATTCAATGGGGGACCATCGGTAGCATTGCCGCCGGTGCCCAAATGAGCGTCACCTATCCGATTGCTTTTCCAAATAATCCGTTCATGACGTTGATAGGCAACAGCTCTTCGATGAGCTCGACTGGAGTCACTTCAACCCTGTGCGTCATGTATGGCGGAGCGACAAAATTCACGGTTTCAGTCCTTGGTAACAGTGGTCAACCGAATGGACCGTGGATTTCGATAGGCTGGTAATCAGGAGATCAATTTATGTCACTTTTTTACGCTGCCTCTACAGGTGGTTTTTACGATGACGCTGTACACAGCGTGATGCCGGATGATGTAGTAAAAATCACTGCGCAAATGCGCTCGGACCTGTTGCTGGGCGAGACCCGGTCATTAGTAATCGTTGCGGACGCAGACGGCAACCCGGTGCTTGAGGCACCCGAGATTGATCTTGAGTCCCAAGCCCACCGAGAACGCATGTGGCGTGATGGCGAAATTGAAGACGTGAAGTGGCTGCGTGAGCGACATCGCGATGAACTCGAAATGTCCAGCGATACAACACTGACCAACGAGCAATATCAGGCGTTGCTGACTTATCTGAAGGACTTGCGTGATTGGCCACAGTCAGAACAGTTTCCGAATGAGCAGGCCCGTCCAGAACAACCTGATTGGATCGCTTTGCAAGTACGTTGAACGCCCCGAATCCCGGGGCGTTTTCTTATCCGCTTAATACAACTCAACACCCGCCAAAGCCCCTCCCCACGAGGGGCTTTCCCGTTTATGGAGAAACGAAAAATGGCAACCCGCCAAACCTACACCGTGCTTGTCCCATTCCCCACCGGCGGTGGGCACTGGTCGAGCGTCGGTCAAGACCTTGATCTGCTCGACGTCGAGGCCAGTGCCTTGCACAGCGCCGGTCGACTGGAACTGAAAACCCCCACCACCCAGGCCAAAAAGGCCGCTGCCAAGAAGGCTGACTAACTATGGCTGAGGTTCTGAACTTCGAGCACAACGGCATTACCGTCAATGCCACCGAATCCCCCGAGGCCATGGGTGGCCTGGGTGACAACGTCATCGGTCTGGTCGGCACCGCGCCGAAAGCCGATCCGCTGATTCCGCGTAACGCTCCGTTCCGCATCAACAGCTTCACCACCCATGCGCTGCTCGATCCGACCGGTTCGGAAGAGGGCACCCTGTACCACGCGGTTTACCAGATCCTCAAAGTGGTCAAGGTGCCGGTGTACGTGGTGATTGTCGAAGCGGGCGCGACCCCGGCTGACACCGTTAACGCGGTGATCGGCGGCGTCGATCCAGCCACCGGCCGCAAGCTCGGTCTGGCCGCGCTGGGCAGTGTCCCGGAAGACCTGACCATCATCGGCGCGCCGGGCTTCACCGGCACCAAAGCGGTGGCCAGCGAGTTCGCCTCGTTCGGCAAGCGCATCAAGGCCCGTGTGGTGCTGGATGGCAAGGATGCCTCGGTCGCCGATCAAGTGACCTACAGCCAGGAACTGGGCGGTGCGGATCTCGGTTTCGACCGTTGCCTGGTGGTGCACAACATGCCGGCCGTGTACTCGAAAGCAGCGAAGAAAAATGTCTTCCTCGCACCATCCAGCCTGGCGATTGCCGCGCTGGCCAAGGTCAAGCAGTGGGAGAGCCCGGGCAACCAGGTGACCTACGCCGAAGACGTGTCGCGGGTCGTTGAATACAACATCCTCGACACCTCCACCGAAGGCGATCTGCTCAACCGCTACGGCGTCAGCTACTACGCCCGCACCGTGCTTGGCGGCTTCTCGCTGCTGGGTAACCGCTCGATCACCGGCAAGTTCATCAGCTACGTCGGCCTCGAAGATGCGATCAGCCGCAAGCTGGTCAAGGCCGGCCAGAAAGCCATGGCCAAGAACCTGACCAAGTCCTTCATGGATCAAGAGGTCAAGCGCATCAACGACTGGCTGCAAACCCTGGTCGCCGACGAAACCATTCCTGGCGGCCGCGTCTATCTGCACCCGGAACTCAACAGCGTCGAGAAGTACAAGAACGGCACCTGGTACGTGGTCATCGACTACGGCCGTTACGCGCCGAACGAACACATGGTTTATCAACTCAACGCCCGCGATGAAATCATCGAGCAGTTCCTGGAGGACGTTCTCTAATGTTTACCAACCGCGTAAGACAGGCCATCGCGGCCACCCTGCAAGGCCTGCCGCTGTCGGCGACCGTGGAGGAATTCACCCCGCCGAAAATCGACTTCGACATGGAGAGCATGACGGGCGGGCGCTTCATCGTTGAGGAAATGGCCAAGAGCGCCAAGCCACTGAATGCTCAGATCAAGCTGCAGGGCACGGGCGCCGAAGTGTTGCTCGCCATGGGTGTGAAATTGGGCGACGACATTCTGCTGAACGTGCGTGAAGCCGGTCAGGATCAGGACGGCAACACCTGGTTCACCTATCACACCATCGGCGGCAAGCTCAAAACCATGGGTGAGGACGCCATCAAAATGGGTGGCAAAGCCCTGACGACGCTGGACTTCTCCTGCCGTACCTACAACCGCCTGGAAAACGGCATCCCGGTGATCGACATCGACGTGCGCACCCAGAAGTTCGTGCTCAACGGCGTCGACATCCTCGGTGATGCCCGTCGTGCGGTGCTGATGCCGTAAGCCACGGCTGAAGGCAATCACCAAACCCTGTGGGAGCGAGCTTGCTCGCGAAGGCGTCAAGTCAGTCGACAGCAATGTTGCATGCCACTCCGCTTTCGCGAGCAAGCTCGCTCCCACAGTGGATCTTTACGAATCACCAAGGAATTCATACATGTCGTGGATGCCACCCCAGCATGACCTGCTGTCGCCGATCACCGGCGATGACGGCGCGCAGATCGAGCAGATCCAGCTCAAGCCACTGTTCTACGCCGCACAAAAAGAAGCACTGGAACGCGCCGGCGATGATGAAGACGATCAGTTCTTCGAACTGGCGCTGCTCGCCACTGGCCTGTCGGTCAAGGAACTCGATCAGCTCAAACGCCCGGATTACGTGAGCATTGCCCAGTACGTGCACGAGATGTCGACTCGTCCGGCGTCGTACTTTCTGGAGCAGGTCGAGGACGCGGAAAAGTCCGCCGATCCTGACCAGGTGCAACTGCTGCAACCGCTTGCCGTGACCGGCCGCACCGTGACCTCGCTGTCGCTGGAAATGCCCGCGCTGCGCGCCACCAAAGTGATGAAAAAACTGAAAACGGCCAAGGAACGCGCCGAGTTCATCACCGCCCACTGCACCGGTCTGATGATCCCCGATCTGGCCCACTTGAGCGTCCCTGACTGGACGCAATTGCAGGTGCGCATCGACGATTTTTTAAACCAGCCGGCGGCCTACTTTCGGAACGCGACATCGAAGTAATCCTCGATATCGTCCCGCTCATTTACCCGGTAAGTGAAGCGGAGATTCTGGAATGGGACGCCGAAAAGGCGTTGCGCCGCTACGACATAGCGATCACTCGCCTTGGCGTGAAACAGGAGTAGAGCGGCATGGCAAACACATCGTTTTCGCTGATGTACGCCGCGCAAACGGGCGGCGCGGGTTCCGGGTTGTCGGCAGGGGGATCGGCCACAGACAGCCTGATCAAACCACTGTCCGAACTGAAAGAGGCGCTGCTCACGGCCAGCCTGGACATCCGCAGTCTGGTGCGTGAACAGATCAAACTCGGCGCCGTTGTCCGGGGGCTGAACACGGCCCTGGCATCGTTCAAGGTGCCAATGGTAACTGCCGCGCCGGCGGCTGGCGGCGAGAGCAAGTCAAAGCTCAAGGCTGAGATTGAACAACGCTCGCCTCCGGCCTACCTGCAATCGGCCATGGCCCTGGAAACCGCCATGGCCCAGATCAAGCAGGTTCAAGGCCTGACTGGCGACCTCGACACAATGTCGAAAGCCAACCTCAAACTGGCCACCGACAAACGAGTTGCCGGCAGTGGGGCGACGGTCGTGGATCTGGTGCAGGTCGAAGTCGCGGCTGGCCGATCCGGGATTGGCGCGGGTCTCAAGGGCACCGACAAGGAACAGGTGCTGCTGGACTTTGCCCAGGATGCAGCGGTCAATGCGGCGGCATTCGGCATCAGCCTGAAGTCGGCCGGTGAAATGCTGTCGGCCTGGCAAGTGTCGATGAAACTGGATCGCACTCAAGGTCAGCAGCTGGCCGATGCGACTCAGCATCTGGGCAACAGCGGACTGAATGCGACGGCTGCCGACATCGGCTCGGTCGTGCAGCAAACCGGCGAGTCGGCCGTTGCAGTGGGGATCCTGCCCGAGCAGTTGGCGGCGCTGTCAGCCGCGTTGCTCAACGCTGATGTCGACAAGGCCGGTGCCGGCGCGACGGTGAAAAGTATCAGCGCAGCCCTGGGCAAAGGTACCCAAGGCTCGGCGGCCGAGCAGTCGGCGTGGAAGGCGTTGGGCCTTGATCCCGGCAAGTTGACCGAAAACGTACCGGACAACCTTGTCAAAGCGTTGGTGGCATTGAAGCAACAACCGGCACAGCAGCAAGCAGCACTGATCAAGACACTTTTCAGTGGCGACGACGGTGTACGCAAACTGCTGGCGAAACCCGAAGACCTGCAAAAAGCGTTTTCGCTGGTCGCGCCGGCCACACTGGAAGGAACGTCGACGCTTGTGTCCTCGCAAGCGACCCGGAGCAGCCTCGTATCGCCATTCAAGGGTGAGGGGGGCGTGCTCCAGTGGATGGGCAAACCCGGCGAGGCACAGACGCCGCTTTCATTGCTCAAGCCCAATGATCCACTGACACCGGCTTACAGCGGCGCGATTGAACGCAGCGCCGAGCCTGCGGGCAAAGATCCTCAGCGAAGCTGGAATGCGTTCGATGCCAGTCTCAATCGTCTGATCACGGCGTTAGCGCCGGATGCGACCGGCACGCTGGACTCGCTGACGAATATGACTAATGGCGTGGCCGATATGGCTGAAGCCCATCCCAAGACCTCGACGGCGTTGGCCCTTGCGGGCGTTGGACTGTCGGCCATCGTGGTGGCGGTGATGGCCAAGGCATTCGGCAACTTCACCGACAAACTGCTCAAGGGTGTCGCTTCAAAATTGCCGCTCGGTCTTGGCGGTTTGATTGCCGATATTGAAGACCCGAAAGCCAAGAAAACGTCTGCCGGAAATGGCGCGGGCCATGACTGCTGCTGCAAACCGCTGGGCGGCGGGACGGGTGACAGACTCAAGCCTCGCCGGTCAAGCATCAAGCCTCGAGTCCGACGTGAACAAACCGGTCAAGGTGCGAAAAGCCCCCGTACGGTGACCCCTCGGCCACCACGGATCAGTGCACCATTGGCACCACCCGTTCTGCCCCGCATGTCCGGCACGTACTGGCCGGGAACCATGACGGCATTTGCAGGCTCATCAGCCGTCAGTCCTGCACCGGCCGCTTCACTGTCCGGTTCTTACGCCAGGGCAGGCAGACTGCTTGCCAAACGGGCACCGCCGCTGCGGTTGCTCAGTGCCGGATATGAAATGGTCACCGGCGTCATGAAGGGCGATAAGCGTGCCGTCGTGTCGTCCGGTGCCTCGTTGGCAGGGTCTTCTGCTGGGGCCGCCGTCGGTGCAGCACTTGGCACGTTGATTTTGCCCGGTGTGGGCACGGCAATTGGCGGGTGGCTCGGAAGCATGGCGGGGGGCGCGATCGGTGATTCCCTGGGCGACAAGCTAGGGACACAAGTCGATCGTCTCGGCTCACCTGCACAGGTCAGCAAAGACCTTATCGCGACCTCGGCGATTTCCACGATCCCCGGGGCATCTGCCACCACAGCCGCCAGCCAGCCGGTCACGTTCAACTCAACCATTAACATCAATGGTCAGGACCAGACCAGCGCCCAGGCACTGGCCAATCTGGTGGTGCAAACAACCATGGGGCAATTGGGCCAGATCATGCCGATCAATCCCCTCGCCACTCGACGTGACGCAGCCCTGACCGATGGAGTCGCCACATGAAACAACAAATGGCCTTGGGCAGTTTCATCTTTGGCCTGTCACGCGGCTTTGCCTACAGCAGTTTTCTGCGCAAGTCCGACGGCGGCTGGACGGAACTGCAGATTCTCACCAGCAAACCCAAGTCCCATCAAATTGGCCAGAAACCCGAAACCCTGACCATCACCGGTAAATCAATGTACGCGGTGGCCATGGATCGGCTGGATGAGCTGCGGGCGCTGCAAGCCCTTCGAGTGCCGCTACCGCTGATTGATGGCATCGGCCGTAATTGGGGCCTGTGGCGAATCACCATGGTTCAGGAAACCCAGACCTGCGTCATCGATGATGGTACGGCGATGGTGGTCGACTGGACCCTTGAACTGGCGGAGTTCAACAATGCGTAAGGTACGAAGCATGGCCGGTGATTCGGTGAATCTGTTGCTGTACCGCGAAACCGGTCGCAGCGATGACAGCGCCGAAGAAGCCCTGTGGAAACTCAACCCGACCCTGGCCGAACGTGGTCCGATTCTCCCGGCAGGTGTATGGGTGACGCTGCCGGAACTCGACAGCAAACCCGCTGCGATCAAACCGGTTCTGGCCTGGGACTAAGGAGGTTGCATGACACAGGGATTTACCCCGGCGATCGAAATCTACGGGGCCAACAAGGACCTGCTGAACCAGCGTCTGATCAGTTGGGAGCACGTTGATGCTGCCGGGATGGAGTCCGATCAACTGACACTGGTGATCGACCTGGAAGGCCTCGAAGGCTTGCCGACCCTGGGCGGAACCATCGGCCTGCGGGTGGGTTATCTGGAGTCCGGGCTGGTCGAAAAGGGCCAGTTCAAGGTGACTAGACTGACACCAACGCTGTTCCCGCTGCGCCTGACGCTGGTCGCTACGGCCGCGCCATTCAGCGGCAAGGACGAAACCGGATTCAAGGAACGGCGTACGGCCAGTCATGGCCCCACCACCCTTGGCGCACTGTTTCGCGAACTGGTCTCGCGGCACGGTTTTTCGCCGCGCGTCGATCCTGAACTGGCGCTGATCCGGATTGCTCATGTCGACCAGTCGAACGAGACCGACATGAGCTTTATCACGCGACTGGCAAAGAAGTATGACGCGGTGGCCAAACCGTTCAACAACCTCTACGTGCTGGCGAAACCGGCGCAGCTGAAAAACCTCTCGGGCCAGGTGATACCGGACGTCAGGCTGTCGGTGACCAGCAACAATCGACCGGGTGATCACGCCTTTATCAGCGCCACACTGGAAGAGACTGCCCGCACCCAGAATCAGGGTTGCAAGACCAGCTTCTGGGACGGTGCTCTTGGCAAGCTGCAGGAGGTGATCACCGGTTCCGCACCCTACAAGGTCATTCGCCAGAAACAGGCGAGTGAAGAAGAAGCCAAAGCCATCGGCGAAGCCGAAGTGCGCAAGATGCTGCGCGAAAAATACACGCTGAAGGTCACCTGCCCGGGCGATCCGCTGCTGGCCGCCGAAGGCCTGTTGGTGCTCGATGACACCTGGCCGGACTTCATGCGCGGTCGCTGGTCGATCAAAAAGGTCACCGCCAGCGGCAAGCGCGAGGAAAGCTATCGCTGCGTGATTGATGCCAGCTGTCTCGATCCCAAGGCTGAAGCCAAGGACTGACCACACATAGCCCTGTGGGAGCGAGCTTGCTCGCGAATGCAATCTGACATTCAAAGAGTCATCGACTGAAACACCGCTTTCGCGAGCAAGCTCGCTCTCACAGGTTTTTGCAGTGTTCTGCAGACCGCATTTCACTCAACTCTGGAACACCACCATGAAGATCACCCCGATCCTCACGCAGCTGCGTGCGCAATGCCCTGGCCTTGCCAGCCACATTGCCGTTGGTGTCGATCTGGCCTCGCTGCAAGGCAACGCCGATCTGCCAACACCTTCGGCCCACGTGCTGCCAATCGCCGATGTGGCCAGCAACAGCACCGCGCAAAACCTCATCGCCCAACCAATCCGCGACCGCTTCGAAATCGTCCTCGCGCTTGACGCAACCGACGCTACAAAAGCGCTGGATCTGTTGCATGACCTGCGCGCCGAGCTGTGGCGCGCACTGGTCGGGTTCAAGCCGGGCGACGGTTACGGCGCCATCGTCTATGACGGCGGCGAAATGGTCTCGATCAACAGCAGTCGCGGGTTCTACCGGCTGCGCTTTTTTGCCGAGTTCCAGCTCGGCCGCAATCTGCCGAGTCAGCCTGCGGAGAGTTGGCACGAACGCGAACTGGACGGTTTGTCGTCCTTTACCGGGGCCACGGTTCGGGTCGATGCGATCGACCCGGCCGACCCCAACCTGAAACGCCCGGGCCCCGATGGGCGCGTGGAACTGACTTTCTCTGGAGACGTAACCCCATGAGCAAACGCATCACTGTGCTGCCGGTCATTGGCCGTGCCGTACCTGACCCGGAGGCGGGCGATCTGCTCCCGCTCGAAGGCCGTGAAGTGCTGGACAGCGCCTGGTGGCGCCGGCGTCTGGCCGACGGCGACATCACACTCAAAACCGCAAAAGCGGCTAAACCACAGGGAGCCAAATAATGGCGATCGGATTCAGCAACATCCCCGCGGACATTCGTGTACCGCTGTTCTACGCCGAGATGGACAACTCGGCCGCCAATACCGCGAGTTCGAGCATGCGTCGTTTGATCGTGGCTCAGGTCAACGACAATATTGCGCCGGCCGATGCTGGCAAACTGGTGCTGGTTTCCAGCGTGGCGCTGGCCAAAAGCATCGGTGGACAGGGCTCGATGCTCGCCTCGATGTACGAGACCTTCCGCAAGTCCGATCCGGTCGGTGAAATCTGGTGCCTGCCGCTGCACAACAGCGAAGGCAGCATCGCCAAAGGCGTACTGACCCTGACCGGTGCCGCTACGCAGGCGGGGGTGCTCAATCTGTACGTCGGCGGCGTGCGCGTTCAGAGTAGCGTCGTCACCGGCGCGACTGCCGCACAGGCCGCCACCGCGCTGGCGCTCAAAGTCAATGCCACGGCGGATTTGCCAGTGAGTGCCGTGGCCGCCGAAGGCGTGGTGACCCTGAGCGCCAAATGGACCGGCGATAGCGGTAACGACATCAGCCTGCAATTCAACCGTCTGGGCAAGAGCAACGGCGAAGAAACGCCGGCGGGTCTGGTCACGGCCATTACCCCGATGACCGGTGGCGTTGGCGTGCCGGATCAAATCGCTGCTGTGGCAGCACTGGGCGACGAGCCGTTCGAGTTCATCGCACTGCCGTGGTCCGATCTGTCGACCCTCAACACCTGGCAAGCGGTCATGGATGACAGCACCGGTCGCTGGTCCTGGGCCAAGCAACTGTTCGGTCACGTCTACAGTGCCAAGCGCGGCACTGTGGGGACCCTGGTCGCTGCAGGCCAGGCACGCAACGATCAGCACATGACCATTCAGGCGCTGGAGCCGGGCGTGCCGCAACCGGTCTGGGTACAGGCCGCTGCACTGGCTGCCCGCACCGCGGTGTTCATCTCCGCCGATGCCAGCCGCCCGACCCAAAGCGGCAGCCTGCCGGGCGTTGATCCGGCGCCGGCCAGCGAGCGTTTCACCCTGACCGAGCGTCAGTCGCTGCTCAACTACGGCATCGCCACGGCCTACTACGAAGGCGGTTACGTGCGCATCCAGCGTTCGATTACCACCTACCAGAAAAATGCTTACGGCCAGGCCGACAACTCCTATCTGGACAGCGAAACCATGCACCAGTCGGCGTTCATCGTGCGTCGTCTGCAGAGCGTGATCACCAGCAAATACGGTCGCCACAAACTGGCTTCCGACGGCACCCGTTTCGGCGCCGGCCAGCCGATCGTCACTCCGGCGACCATTCGCGGCGAGCTGATCGCCCAGTACGCCAAGCTGGAACTGGAAGGCCACGTGGAGAACGCTGAGCTGTTCGCCGAGCACCTGATCGTCGAGCGCGACGTGCAGGATCCGAGCCGCGTGAACGTGCTGTTCCCACCGGACTACATCAACGGTCTGCGCGTGTTCGCACTGCTCAACCAATTCCGTCTGCAGTACGACGCCGCCGCTTAAAAACAGCGTCTGAACGTGCGATTTCAGCCCACCTCGCGTGGGCTTTTTTATTGAAGGGAGTAACACCATGGGTCAACTGATTGCAGGCACCTGCTACGTCAAAGTCGACGGCGCACAACTGACCATCAACGGCGGCTGCGAAGCCCCGCTGATGGCGGTCAAACGCGAAACCGTCGTACCCGGCTTCTACAAGGAAACCGACATTGCGCCGTCGTTCAAAGTGACCGCGCTGCACACCGCCGACTTCCCGCTGAAGAAGCTGATCGAAGGCACCGACATCACCGTCACCTGCGAATTCAGCAACGGCAAAGTCTACGTACTGGCCGGCGCCTACCTGGTCGAAGAGCCGGTTTCCAAGGGCGATGACGCCACCATCGAACTGAAATTCGAAGGCATCAAGGGGACCTGGCAATGAGCGGCGCCGTGAAGCTTCAGGTTGCGATCGAAGCTCACGGCGAGCCCCTGACCGAACTCGTCCTGCGCCGTCCGACGGTGCAGGAAGTACGAGCGATCAAGGCGCTGCCGTACAAGATCGACAAGAGCGAAGAAGTCAGCCTCGACATGGATGTGGCGGCCAAGTACATCGCCGTGTGCGCCGGCATTCCGCCGTCGTCGGTCAACCAGCTCGATCTGGCTGACCTCAACGCGCTGAGCTGGGCCGTCGCGAGTTTTTTCATGAGTGCGGCGTCGGCGCCATCACCGACCTGATCGCCGTCGCCTATGACCTGGCCTGGTTCTGGAAGGTTGACCCCGAACAGATGATGGCCAGGCCACTGGATGTGCTCCGCGAATCGCTGGAGCACGCGCAACGGATCAATGCGATGCAGCAGGTGCAGTGATGGCAGACGAAGACAAGAAAGTGAAAACGCCGGTGCTGATCACGGGCATTGATGAGCTGTCGCCCAAACTCGGCGCCCTCCGGGCCAGGGTCGAGAGTTTCAAGAAAAACCTCGAACAGACCGGCCTCGGCAAGCTGGATATCAGCGGGCTGTTCAAGGGCGGCAGCGTGATCACGCCGTTCGTGGACGGCATCAAATCGGCGGCAGCCTTTCAAGGCAAATTGACCGAGGTCAGCGAGACGGCGAAAACCGTCGACCTGCCCGCCGCGCCGAAAGTCGCTGCGCAGAACATGAACGTGTTCAGTGCGTCGATGGAAAAGGTGTCCACGGCAGTGAATGCCGCGCTGGTGCCGGCGGTGGGGGCGGTGGTGGTCGGGCTGGAACCGTTGATGACCGGGGTGGGCAACTTGCTCAATGACAACCCTGAACTGGTGCAAGGCCTGGCGGCAGGCGCGATTGCCTTCTCGGCGATGCAAACCGCCGTGACCGGTGCGACCCAGGTGCTCGACGTGATGAGCCTGGTGATGAAAGCCAATCCGGTCATGTTGATCGCTACCGGTATTGCCCTGGCGGCCGGTCTGATCGTGGCTTACTGGAAACCGCTCTCGACGTTTTTCATCGGGCTCTGGCAGACCATCGCGCCGGTGGTGGTGCCGATGGCCGAGTTCTTCAGAACGATGTTCAGCTACACGCCGTTGGGGCTATTGATCAGCAACTGGGGGCCGGTCATGGCGTTTTTCTCGGCGTTGTGGGACGGCCTCAAAGCGGTTGCGGCGCCGGTGATCGAGTTCTACAAGACCGTGTTCAACTATTCGCCACAAGGGCTGATTCTGAACAACTGGGGACCGATCGTCAGTCTGTTCTCTTCGATCTGGGATTTGCTCAGGGCGGTGTCGGTCCCCGTGCAGGCGTTTCTCAAGAGCTTCTTCGACTGGTCGCCGCTTGAAGTGATTCAGGCAATCTGGGGCGGTGTGGTCAGCGTGTTCACGGCGATCTGGGATTACATCAAGCTGCCGTTCCTCGCGACCTACGCGATTATTCGTGAGCAACTGGGCTGGTCGCCGCTGGAAAAGATCATCGAGAACTGGGCCCCCGTCACGGCCTGGATTGAAAAGTGGGCGCAGAAGTTTCAGGACGCCATCGCCCCGATCAAGGCGTTTTTCAACGGTGGTTTCGGTGAATTGATTGCCGACGCCAAGGCCCGGGTGGATGTCTTCACTCAGGCTCAGCTGAAAACCAATGCCGAAGGCAAAGGCGAGCTGGCGCCGGCGTTTTTCAAGGGCAACAGCGAATCGCCCTCGATCGAGTTGTCGCCTTCGGTAAACCTGCCGGCCGCAGTGCCGGTGCCAGAGAAACCGCTGTTGCAGGGCGGTTCACTGGTGCAAACCTCAAACACCCTGATCCAGCAAAGCGCCGCCAACAACCGGACGCAACTCGAAGGCGGCCTGACCGTGCGCTTTGAAAATGCACCGGTCGGGCTGCGCACCGATCAACCGCACACCAATCAACCGGGCCTGGCGCTGTCGTCGCGCATCGGTTATCGCTCGCTGTCCGTGGGAGGTTCCAATGAACTGGCGTGACCGTTTGTTGCCGGCATCCTTTCGCGGTGTCGGGTTCTGGATCGATCAGGCGAAAACCCCGGTCGGTCGCAAAGGTCAGTTGCACGAATATCCGCAACGCGACCTGCCGTTTTTCGAGGATCTCGGCCAGCAGGCCAAGACCCACGATCTGACGGCCTTCATCGTCGGCGCCGATTGCCTGGAGCAGCGCGACAAGCTGCTCAAGGCGCTGGAGCAGGGCAGTGGCGAGCTGGTGCACCCGTGGCTGGGGCGCCTGCAGGTCAAGGTCGGCGAATGCGACATGACCCACACCCGCCAGGACGGTGGGCTGGTCACGTTCACGCTGAAGTTCTATCCCGACCAGCCGTTGCCGTTTCCGACCGCAAGCGTCAGCACCCAGAAAGTCCTGTTGGCCAAGGCCGACACGCTGTTGGGTTCGGCGGTGGCGCGCTTCGAACAGGCGATGACGCTGATCAAGGCAGCGCGGATCGGCATTGCCAATCTGCGTAACAGCCTGACCGGGGTCTACGAGGTGATCAAGGAACAACTCCAGCCACTGATCGACCAGTACAAAGAGATCACTGAACTGGTCAAGGCGGTCAAGGAGCTGCCCAGGGAAGTGGCGGCAGAGTTCAAGGGCCTGCTCGGCGATATCAAGGAGCTGAAAGCGTTCGCCAGGGAAGGCTACCGTGGCGTGATTGCCGACGTGTCGCAACAACTCGAAGCGATCCGCAAGGCCGATGCGCCGAAGCTCACCACCGGCAAGGACACCACGGCAGCGGCGCAAGCCATGGCCGATCTGGTGCAGGACACGATGTTGGTCAAGGTGGCGCAATGGGTAGCTTCCATGCCCGTGGCGTCGACACCGGTGAAGCTGTCATCGACACCGTCTCTGGATCATCAATCCAGGCAGCCGGTCAGCCGTCAGGAAGTACCGGTCACGGACGACATGCAGGCGTTGCGTGATGCAGTGGCAGTGGCGCTCGATCCGATGCTGGACAAGGCCGGGCCAGCGCATTTTCAAGCGATCAATGACGTGAAGGATGCCTTGAATGCGCACCTCAAGGCTGTCGCCTCGTCTGGTGTGCGACTGGTCAGCAAGTCCTTCCAGGAAAGCCTGCCGGCGCTGGTGGTGGCCTACAAACAATTTACCGACGCCACCCGTGTCACTGAAGTGATCCAGCGCAATGCGGCTGCCCATCCCGGGTTCCTGTCGCCCAATGACGTGAAAGTCTCCAGGGAGTGAGCCATGAGCGAGATGGATAATCGCGTCACGCTGACCGTAGGCGATATGGAATACGGCGGCTGGAAAAGTGTTGAAATCACCGCCGATCTCGAGCGCCAGTTTCGTACGTTCAAACTCGATATCACCTGGCAATGGCCGGGCCAGACCGTGGATCAGCGCATCGCCGCCGGCGATGCCTGCGAGGTGCGCATCGGCAAGGATCTGGTCTTGACCGGGTATGTGTTCAAAGCGCCGATCCGCTATGACGGGCGGCAGATCAGTCTGAGCATCGAAGGCAGTTCCTGTACCCAGGATCTGGTGGATTGCGCCGCGATCAATCGCCCGAACCAATGGAAAAACCAGCCGATGCTGAGCATCGTCGAAGCGCTGGCGTCTTCCTATAAGGTCAATGTGGTCAGCGAGATTGCGGAGACGGCGCGACTCGGCAGCTACACCATCGTGCCGGGCGAGACGGTGTTTCAATCCATCGACCGTTTGCTCTCGTTGTTTCGGGTGTTCTCCACCGATGACGCGCAAGGCCGGCTGTTGTTGGCCCGGCCTGGCAGCAGTGGCCGGGCCAGTGATGTACTGGAACTGGGCAAGAACATTTTGTCGGCCAGTGCAGCGATGGATTACAGCCAGGTGTTTTCCGAATATCGGGTGATTGGCCAACAAAAAGGCAACGATCAGAAGAGCGGGGCGGCAGTCAGCGAGATCGAGTCGATTGCCACCGATCTGGGGTACAAGCGCCGACGCGTGACGGTGATCAACGAAGGCCTGCAGATCAATCCTGACCTGTCGTTGCAACGTGCCCTCTGGGAAAGCGCCACCCGTGTCGGGCGGGCCCAGACCACGACTTATCAGGTGCAGGGCTGGCGCCAGTCCAATGGTGATTTATGGCGCCACAACACCCTGGTCCGGGTCAAGGATCCGGTACTGGGGTTTGATGGCGACATGCTGATTTCCAAAGTGACGTATTCGCTGTCGGCACAGGGTTCGGTGACCACGCTGCAAGTGGCGCCACCGCATACGTTCGATCCTGATCCAACCCCACCGAAACAGGCTTGAGCCTGAACTGTTGTAAACGCCGTTGGACCCTGTGGGAGCGGGCTTGCCCGCGAAAGCGACGGTCGCCGCAACACATCTTTGCCTGACTCACCGCCAACGCGGGCAAGCCCGCTCCCACTGGGTTTTTCTGTGCCTGGCCGAGCCTTGAGGACAACATCATGAGCCTACTGACACGCCTGCTGGCGCGCGGCACCGTCGTGCTCGCCAACTCGGCATCCAAGCTGCAATCGCTGCAAATGCGCCTCACCGCCGGTGAACTGAACGACGACGTCGAGCACTTCGAACCGTACGGGTTCACCAGTCGTCCATTGGCGGGTGCCGAAGGTGTCGTCACTTTTCTTGGCGGCGACCGTTCCCATGCCATCGCGCTGGTCATCGCCGATCGGCGTTATCGCCTGCAAGCGCTGGCGGCCGGCGAAGTGGCGATCTACACCGACGAGGGCGACAAAATTCACTTCAAGCGCGGGCGGATCATCGACATCGAAACCGCCACGCTGAACATCCGCGCCACGACCGCTGTGAACGTCGATACGCCGGTGATCAACCAGACCGGCAAGATCGTCTCCACCGGCGACCAGCTCGCCGGTGGCATCAGCCAGATCAAACATGTGCACGTCGACGTGCAGCCCGGTAGCGGCAAGACCGGTGCGCCGGCAGGAGGCCAGTGATGTTTGTCAGCCAGAACCTCCACGCTGCACTGACCCGTGCCGTGCTCATCAGCCTGTTCACCTGGCGCCGTGCCGCCAATGACGACGCCCTCGACGACGATGAACGCTTCGGCTGGTGGGGCGACAGTTTCCCCACCGTTGCCGATGACCGTATCGGCTCGCGGCTGTGGCTGTTGCGCCGGGTCAAGCTGAGCCGACAGACCCAGATGGACGCCGAGTTCTACGCCCGCGAAGCCCTGCAATGGCTGATCGACGACGGGCATTGCCGTGCCATCGACATCATCAGCGAACGCCTCGACGCCCAGCGCCTGAACCTGCGCACGGTCCTGACCCTGGCCGACGGCGAACGTCTGGACATCAACCCCGATAACAGTTGGCAGGTGATCTATGCCGTTTGAAACCCCTTCGCTGCCGGTGCTGATCAAACGCACCCAAAGCGACCTGGCCGGCGATTCGCTGCGCCAGTCCGATGCGCAAGTGCTGGCCCGTACCCTCGGCGGCGCGGTTTATGGTCTGTACGGATATCTCGACTGGATTGCCCAACAGATCTTGCCCGACAAGGCCGATGAATCGACGCTGGAGCGCATCGCTACTTTACGTCTGAACCAGCCGCGCAAGCCTGCACAAGCGGCCACCGGCAGCGTCAGCTTTACCGCGTCTGCCGGAGCGGTGCTGGATGTCGATACATTGCTGCAGTCCAACGATGGCCGCACCTATATAGTCACCACGGCGCGCACCACTGGCAATGGCCTCAACGGCACGACCATTGCCGCACTCGAGGCCGGTAGTCAGGGCAACGCCGACGCGGGCCTGGTGCTGACCCTGGTGCAACCGGTCCAGGGGATCACCAGCAACAGTTTCGTGGTGCAAGAGCCCGGCATGACGGGCGGTGTCGCCCGGGAAAGCCTTGAGTCCCTGCGTTCGCGGGTCATTCGCTCCTATCGCCTGATCCCCCACGGTGGCTCGGCGCAAGACTACGAAACGTGGGCGCTGGAATGCCCGGGCGTCAGCCGCGCCTGGTGCCGAGGCAACTTTCTCGGCCCGGGCACCGTCGGCGTTTTCATCATGCGCGACGACGATCCGCAACCCATTCCCAATGCCGAGCAATTGGCCGAGGTTCAGGCTTACATCGAACCGCTGCGTCCGGTGACGGCCGATGTCCGTGTGCTGGCGCCGGTGCAGGTGCTGGTCAATTACCGACTGCGCATCACCCCCGATACCAGTGCGGTGCGCGCCGCCATCGAGAACCAGTTGCGGGATCTGCACAACCGTGAAGCAGGTCTGGGTGAAACCCTGTTGCTCAGTCATATCGCCGAAGCCATCAGCAGTGCGACCGGTGAAACGGACCACACCCTGGTTTCGCCGGCGGCCAATGTGACCGCCGCCAACAATCAGTTGCTGACCTTTGGAGGTTGCGAATGGCTGTCTTGAGGGGTGTCGCGCAATACCGCAACCAGCTGCGCAGCCTGCTGCCCAGCGGTCCTGCCTGGGAGCTGGAACGCCTGCCGGAACTGGATCAGGTGCTGCAGGGCGTCGCGGCAGAACTGGCGCGGCTGGACGCACGTGCGGTCGATCTGATCAACGAGATGGATCCGGCCGGTGTCAGCGAATTGGTGCCGGACTGGGAGCGAGTCATGAACTTGCCCGATCCATGTCTGGGGGCCACGCCACTTTATGACGACCGACGTCTGGCCGTGCGCCGGCGCTTGCTGGCCGTGGGCGATCAGTCGGCGGCGTACTTCGTCCAGATCGCGCGCAGTCAGGGTTATCCCGACGCGACCGTCACCGAACTGCGCGTTCCGCGCATGGGACGTTCGCGTTTCGGCCAGGCCCACTTCGGTACCTGGAAGGCGCAGTTCATGTGGATTCTCAACACCGGTGGGCGCCTGTCGCTGGGGCGCCGTTATGGCGCCAGTTACTGGGGCGAACGTTTTGGCATGAACCCGGGTTCCGCCCTGGAATGCCTGATTCACCGTAGCGCACCGGCTCATACCCAGGTGTACATCAATTATGACTAAGGAATGAATAATGGATTATCCAAAGAGTGTGCCCAGCGTCGGGCTGGTCAATGGCAAGTTTGTCGATGAAAACCCGGTAGCGGGAACGCCGGGTTCGCTGATTCCGGCAGTCTGGGGCAATTCGGTCACCGAAGAGCTGTTGGGCGTGATCAAGGGCGCAGGCCTGACGCCCGATGAAGTCGAACTCGGCCAGTTGTTTCTGGCTGTGCGCAAGATCAGTCAGACCGGGTTGGTGGATTACGCCATGGATACCGGTACGGCCAACGCTTACCGTGCCACCTATGCGCCGGTGGTACCGAGCCTGGTGGACGGGTTGGTCTTGCGGTTCAAGGCCCTTAACACCAACACCGGTGCCAGTACCTTCTCGGCAAACGGTCTGGCGGCCAAACCCATTGTGGGCGTTGACCACAACGCTGTGCAGGAAGGCGAAATCACTGCCGCCGGTGATGTCTGGGTACAGTGGAACAGCTCGATTGCCGGTGGCGTCTGGGTGATGATTGCCAGCACCGGGATGGTCAAACAGACCGGCAGTGACATCGGCGACATCAAGACTGTGGCCACGGCGGACGCCCCCAAGGGCTGGCTGAAATGTAACGGCGCTGTGGTTTCCCGTACGCAATATGCGGGACTGTTCGCTGCGATCGGCACGCGCTTCGGTGTGGGTGATGGCAGCACGACGTTTGCCCTCCCGGATCTGCGTGGCGAGTTCGTTCGCGGCTGGGACGATGGCCGCAAGGTCGACAATGCCCGGGCGCTGGGCAGCACCCAGGCAGGGCAGAATGCCTCGCACACCCACGCAGCTTCTGCCGCCGCGGCAGGCAGCCACACTCACGGTGCCTCTGCCGCCGTTGCCGGTAACCATAGCCACGGCGGTTTCACCAACGAGTTCGGGGAACACCAGCACGGCATTCTGGCGTCCGGTAACAACACCTCCTACGGCCGCCAGGGTACAGGCAGCGGTCCTGGCGACTATGCAGCCGTTACTTCAGTGGCCGGCAATCACGCGCACGGTCTCTATATCATTGCGGCCGGCGATCACGCCCATACGATCACGGTGAACGCCGTGGGCGATCACACTCACGCCGTATCAGTGGCTGCGGACGGCGGCAACGAGGCGCGGCCTCGTAACGTCGCCTTGTTGTACGTCATCAAGTACTGAGACCCGGCCCCGCAAATGTGCCCGTGCATGCCTGCGGGGCGCGGTTTTTTCTTTTCACATTGACCGGAGCGAGTGATGGATTTGACCGATCAACAACTGCTCAAGATATTCCCCAACGCCCGCAGCCAAGCGGGCGTTTTTGTTTCTGCGCTCAACGCCGCCATGGCCCGGCGTCACATCGACAGCCCCAAACGCATCGCCGCGTTCCTCGCGCAGGTCGGCCATGAATCGGGGCAATTGCAGTACGTGCGCGAGTTGGGCAACAACCAATACCTGAGCAAATATGACACCGGCACGCTGGCCTTGCGTCTGGGCAACACCCCCGACGCTGACGGCGATGGGCAAAGGTACCGTGGTCGCGGACTGATCCAGATCACCGGGCGCAGCAACTACCGCCAATGCAGCCTCGGGTTGTTTGGCGATGAACGGCTGCTGTCCTTGCCTGAATTGCTCGAACAACCGCAGTGGGCAGCCGAATCTGCCGCGTGGTTCTGGGAACTGAACGGCCTGAACGAACTGGCCGATCGCGATCAGTTCAACAGCATCACTCGCCGAATCAACGGCGGGTTGAATGGCCTGCAGGATCGCCTCGACATCTGGGCGCGGGCGAGGGCGGTGCTATGCCAATCCCCTGGCGAATGATCGGCGTTCTGTTGCTGGGCGCTGGCGCGTTTGCTGCGGCCTGGCAATTTCAGGACTGGCGTTACGGGCGACAATTGGCCGAGCAGGCGCGATTAAACACTGAGACCCTCAATCAACTGACGTTGACGGCTGCCACCGCGCAGCAGGCCGAGCAGGATAAACGTCTGGCCCTCGAGCAACGCCTCGCGGCCAGTGAACAAACCCACTATCGAGCGCTGAGCGATGCCCAACGTGATCAGGATCGCCTGCGCGATCGTCTTGCCACTGCTGATCTGCGCCTGTCAGTCCTCATCGACGCCGGCGACGCTGCCCATGGCTGCGGGGTGCCAGCCACCGCCGGCACCGGCGGCGTGGATCATGCAACCGTACGCGCCCGACTTGACCCGGCGCATGCTCAACGAATTATCGCCATCACCGACACCGGTGACCGCGGACTGATTGCCTTGCAGGCGTGTCAGGCCTATGTCAGAGCGCTGGCGCCCGCACATTTTGAATGAGTCTGTGTATTGAAAGCGCAACCGGCTCGTGTACGGTGGTAGGCATTCCACCCGATCCGGAGCGCGCCGTGAAAGACCTCACTCAACTGGCTGCCGAACTTGGCCGACGCCTGCAATTGCTCAACGCCCACGTCACCACCGCCGAGTCCTGCACCGGCGGCGGTATTGCCGAAGCGATCACCCGCATTCCGGGGAGTTCGGCATGGTTCGAGGCCGGCTACGTGACGTACTCCAACCGACAGAAAACCCAGCAACTGAATGTGCCCGCCGAATTGTTCGGTACGGTGGGCGCGGTCAGTCGCGAAGTAGTCGAGGCGATGGTGCGCGGCGCACAGAAACACAGCCGGGCGCGGTTTGCCGTGGCGGTCAGCGGGATTGCCGGCCCGGACGGCGGCTCGCCGAACAAACCGGTGGGTACCGTATGGCTGGCCTTTGGTGTCGGCGATGCGCTGAGCAGTGAAGTTCAGCACTTCCCCGGCAACCGCGACGAGGTTCGCCGACAAACGGTGAAGGCCGCGCTAGAGGGGCTCCTGCGACTAGCGGCACGAGAAATCGAAAATCAGGGGTAGGCGATCCGCGAGCGCTGTGGAATAATACTGGCTACTTATACAGGTGTTGGCCGTCAGGCCTTATTGATTACGTGAGGACTTTAATGGACGACAACAAGAAGAAAGCCTTGGCTGCGGCCCTGGGTCAGATCGAACGTCAATTCGGCAAGGGTGCCGTAATGCGTATGGGCGATCAGGACCGTCAGGCGATCCCGGCCATTTCCACTGGCTCTCTGGGTCTGGACATCGCACTCGGCATCGGCGGTCTGCCAAAAGGCCGTATCGTTGAAATCTACGGTCCTGAATCTTCCGGTAAAACCACACTGACGCTGTCCGTGATCGCCCAGGCGCAAAAAGCCGGCGCGACCTGCGCATTCGTCGACGCCGAACACGCCCTCGATCCTGAGTACGCCGGCAAGCTGGGCGTCAATGTCGACGACCTGCTGGTGTCCCAGCCGGACACCGGCGAACAGGCCCTGGAAATCACCGACATGCTGGTGCGCTCCAACGCCGTTGACGTGATCATCGTCGACTCCGTGGCAGCCCTGGTACCGAAGGCTGAAATCGAAGGCGAAATGGGCGACATGCACGTGGGCCTGCAAGCCCGCCTGATGTCCCAGGCGCTGCGTAAAATCACCGGTAACATCAAGAACGCCAACTGCCTGGTGATCTTCATCAACCAGATCCGCATGAAGATCGGCGTGATGTTCGGCAGCCCGGAAACCACTACCGGTGGTAACGCGCTGAAGTTCTATGCCTCGGTTCGTCTCGACATCCGCCGTACCGGCGCGGTGAAGGAAGGCGACGAAGTGGTCGGCAGCGAAACCCGCGTCAAGGTTGTGAAGAACAAGGTCGCTTCGCCGTTCCGTCAGGCCGAGTTCCAGATTCTCTACGGCAAGGGCATCTACCTCAACGGCGAGATGATCGACCTGGGTGTGCTGCACGGTTTCGTCGAGAAGTCCGGCGCCTGGTATGCGTATGAAGGCACCAAGATCGGTCAGGGCAAGGCCAACTCGGCCAAGTTCCTGGCGGACAACCCGGAAGTCGCCGCCAAGCTTGAAAAGCAACTGCGTGACAAACTGCTGTCGCCAGCCGTGATCGCCGATTCCAAGGCCTCTGCAGTCAAAGAGACTGAAGACGACCTGGCTGACGCTGATATCTGATTGCAGCGATGACCACCGCCGTACTTGATACCCTCGTCGCGGTGCGGCGAACCGCCATGGACCTGCTCGCACGTCGCGAGCATGGTCGAGTCGAGTTGACGCGCAAACTGCGCCAGCGCGGCGCTGAGGCGCAGATGATCGAAACAGCCCTCGACCGTTTGACGGAAGAGGGGCTGCTGTCCGAAGCCCGTTACCTTGAAAGCTTTGTTTCCTACCGTGCCCGTTCCGGCTATGGCCCTCTGCGAATTCGTGAAGAGTTGAGCCAGCGTGGCTTGCAACGTGCCGATATCGAAGTCGCCCTGCGCGAGAGCGGTATCAGTTGGCAGGAGCAACTTCAGGAAACGTGGCAGCGAAAGTTCTCCGGGCAGCTACCCAACGATGCCAAGGAACGGGCCAGACAGGGCCGGTTTCTCGCTTATCGGGGGTTCTCGATGGAGATGATCAACCGCTTGTTCAGCGGCAGGCACATGGACGATTAACACGGTTAAATAAAAAGCGGCCCGCTATGGAAATAGCGGGCCGCTTTTTTTTGCCTTCAAATAACCTTCGACGGTTCGCGACTGCGTTGCGCGATTTGTGGTGCTGACTGTGCCCAGTTTTCCGGCAGGTTGATGTAGTCCACCAACGCCCGCAAACGTCCGTGATTGCGGGCATTGAAGGCGAAGGCAAGCCGCACCAGATGACTGAACTGTGCTTCATCGTGTTCTTCGCCGCTGTAGGCGTGTTGATGAAACTGGTCGCTCAGGCACAAATCGGCGAAGGCTGACTGCATGTGCTCAAGCGCCTGATCGCTGAGCTTGTGATTCATGCGAATCACGAACTGACGCTTGAGCCAGCGGCTGGAGTGGAAGTTGCTGTAAAACTGATTGATCTCTTCAACTGCTTCTTCGACGCTGTAGACCAGACGCATCAGCTTCATGTCGGTGGGCAGGATGTAGTGGTTGTCCTCCAGTTGCTGGCGGATAAAGTCCATCGCGCCCTGCCAGAACGTGCCGCCCGGTGTGTCCAGCAAGACCACCGGGACCAGCGGGCTCTTGCCTGTCTGGATCAGTGTCAGTACTTCCAGTGCTTCATCCAGCGTGCCGAAGCCACCCGGGCACAGCACCAGCGCGTCGGCTTCCTTGACGAAAAACAGCTTGCGGGTGAAGAAAAAGTGGAACGGCAGCAGATTGTCGGTGCCGTTGACGGTGGGGTTGGCATGCTGCTCGAAGGGCAGGGTGATGTTGAAACCGAGGCTGTGATCACGGCCGGCCCCTTCATGCGCGGCCGCCATGATGCCGCCCCCGGCCCCGGTGATGACCATCATGTTCGAGCGAACCAGGGCGGCGCCGAGTTCTCGTGCCATGGCGTACAGGGGATGTTCGACTGGCGTGCGCGCCGAGCCGAACACCGTGACTTTGCGTCGTCCCTTGAACTGTTCCATCACCCGAAACGCCTGCTCCAGTTCACGCAGGGCTTGCAGGGTGATTTTGGCGTTCCAGCGGTTGTGGTCTTCCTGGGCCATGCGCAGCACGGTCAGGATCATGTCGCGGTAGATGGGAATGTTCGGGCTGTTGGGGGAAACACGGTTGAGTTGTTCTTCGACCTTGCTGATGAGGTCGGGGCCGTTTTCCTGAAAATGACGACTGAGCAGGTCATTCGGTTGGTAAGGCATTCAACGTCTCCTTATGCACAGAGCGAGTGGCCCTGACATGCGGCGTCAGTGCCGCGCTGCAATAACACTTCCGATCGGCAGGTCCTTGGCCGCCGTTTGCACGTGATCGGGAATACTCTGAATCTAGACCCTTGCGAGCATTTACGCTGACTTGATCATTGCGCCGCAACGTTGTGCCTGGCAACCGCTAATGGAGGTAGGACCGATCTCGTCACCGCTCGTCCGAACGTACGCCGGCGGCCAAACGCTCTGATTAACTAACTTAAAGGCGCCGTACGACAACTTTGCGTCACGACCGTACGCAAGGTGCACGCTATTCAAGGATTAGCGGTTGGCAAGGAGGCGGGACACATGGCCAGAGTGATTCTGGAGATTGATACGCAGTTGTATCGGATGTTGAAGGCATCGGCCGAGGCCAATCAAATCAGTCTCGAAGAGGAG
Organism: Pseudomonas monsensis; assembly: GCF_014268495.2. Classification (NCBI taxonomy): domain Bacteria; kingdom Pseudomonadati; phylum Pseudomonadota; class Gammaproteobacteria; order Pseudomonadales; family Pseudomonadaceae; genus Pseudomonas; species Pseudomonas monsensis. The sequence continues at coordinate 1,611,879 of NZ_CP077087.1, forward strand.
TGCTGCCGCAGACTGGCAGGCGGGGAGCGTCGTTCACGCTATTTACAGGCCTTGCTGGCCGAACTGCGCGCCGAGGATGAACAGCGGCGCGCCAATTCACGATGATTACTTCTTCTTCGCCGGGGCCGCTTTCGGGCAATCCGATTCCTGATAGCTCGCGGAGCCGATCGCCTTGTTGGTTTTCACTTCCGTGAAGTCGTAACGCATGATCGCGCCCTTGGCCATCAGTTTGCGGTACGACGGGTTGTTGCACACCGAGGCGCCCAACTGGAAATACACGGCTTTGGGGTCGGCGCGCATTTTGTCGGCGTGGCTTTGTTGCACGCTCAGGTGGTTGATCAGTTGCGTGCCTTCGACGGTGTAGCCTTGATCGAGAATGTCTTCATTGATGGCCCGTGGCGTGCCGACGCTGCTTTGGGCGGCGACGTTGCGCAGCTCTCTGTTCAGATTCTGCTCACTCAAGGATGCCGCTTGAGCGGTGAAGGACGACGCCAGCAGAATGGCAGCGGTGGGAACGATTAGGCGCAGCATGAAACTCTCCTGATTCGGTGACTGGTGGTTCGACCAGCCAAGGGGCTGTGCGTTCAGTGGCGGCGAATTATAGGGGAGCCGGTCTGGACGGTACAGGCTTGTGCCCGTCGCTCTGGTAAACTGCCGGCCTTTATTGCCTTGCCGAGTGCTGTTCGTGTCGAGTTTTCCTGTCTGTCGGCGTTGCCTGCGATGAATCACGCCCCCAACGCCGTAGCCCGCCTGCGCGATCAGCGCGAGGATGAGGGCATCAAACCGATTCAGGCCCGTGGCTTTCGTTCCGAACGTTGCCGCGATTGTCGGGTGATCAGCAGCCATTGCCTGTGTGCCTGGCGGCCAAGTGTAGAAACGCGCTCTGGCGTGTGCCTGATCATGACCGGCAAGGAAGTGTTCAAACCGAGCAACACCGGTTGGCTGATTGCCGATGTGGTGCGGGACAACCATGCATTCATCTGGTCGCGCACCGAGCCCGACCCGCAGATGCTGGCGCTGCTCAACGACCCGCAATGGCAGCCGTATCTGGTGTTCCCCGGCGAGTACGTCGAACCGTCGCGGGTGACCAACGCCGTTGCCGCCGATAGTCATAAGCGCCCGCTGTTCATCTTGCTCGACGCAACGTGGACCGAAGCGCGCAAGATGTTTCGCAAGAGCCCGTATTTCGACCGTTTGCCGATCCTGAGCCTGCTGCCCGACAAACTGTCGCGCTACCGCTTGCGCCGTTCGACCCGCAGCGAGCATCTGTGCACCGCCGAAGTGGCAGCGTTGTGCCTGGAACTGGCGGGCGACAGCGACGCCGCCTCGGCGCTGGATGCCTATTTCGACGTGTTCAGCCAGCATTACCTGGGCGCCAAACAGCAACGGGACGTCAACGAGTCGACGCCGGCCCATGCCGAGTTGCGACCCTTTATACGAAAGCCGCAAGCGGTGTTGGCCCAATAGTGGCCCATACTGTACAGCGCGGGGGCCGTGCTGCTTGACCACCCGGTTAACGCTGGGCATGCTTGGCGCCGTTTAGGGTGCGGCCAAGGTTTGAAACGCCGTGTTTGCTGGTTATTGGCGTTGAACGTGCCCCTGTGGATACCGCTTTCAAGCGGCATCTTGAGTTGCTTGGGTCAGGCCGGAATGCACCGCGTCTGCCATCAAAAACAGGATCATTTGAAAAATGGCCACATACGACATCCTGATTGCCGATGATCACCCCCTGTTTCGTAGCGCACTGCATCAAGCGGTGACGCTGGGCCTCGGCCCGGATGTACGGCTGGTGGAAGTGGCGAGCATCGCCGAGCTGGAAGCGCGTCTGACCGAAAAGGCTGACTGGGATCTGGTCCTGCTGGACCTGAACATGCCCGGCGCCTACGGTTTCTCCGGCCTGGTGCTGCTGCGCGGGCAATACCCGCAGATTCCGGTGGTGATGGTGTCGGCGCAGGAAGAAGCCTCGGTCATGGTCAAGTCCCGCGAGTTCGGCGCCAGCGGCTTTATTCCCAAGTCCAGCGACCTGAGCGTGATTCAGGAAGCGGTGCGCAAAGTGCTCGACGGCGATGTGTTCTGGCCACCGCAAGCCTTCGAAGCGGTCAGCGTGTCCGACGAGGCCAAGGCCGCCAGCGATGGCCTCGCCAGCCTGACGCCGCAACAGTTCCGCGTGCTGACGATGGTCTGCGAAGGGTTGTTGAACAAGCAGATTGCCTACGAGCTGAGTGTGTCGGAAGCGACCATCAAGGCCCACGTGACAGCGATCTTTCGCAAGTTGAATGTGCGCACCCGGACTCAGGCGGCCTTGCTTCTGCAACAACTTGAGTCAATTTCGAGCTGATAAAGCGCGCGACTTCACGCTTTTTTGACTTTTGTTGAACTAGCTTTCCCACTCCTTTTTGGTTGGTTTTCACTTTATGTCACCTTTCAAGGGCCAGACTGGCCTGAAACGCATCCTCAACGCTTCCGGTTATTCGCTCGACGGTCTGCGCGCAGCCTTCACCGGTGAAGCGGCATTCCGCCAGTTGGTGCTGCTCAATGTGGTGTTGATCCCACTGACGTTTTTCCTGAATGTCAGCCGTGTCGAGCAGGCGGTGTTGATCGCTGTCTGCCTGCTGGCGCTGATCGTCGAGTTGCTGAACTCGGCAGTGGAAGCGGCCATCGACCGCATCTCGCTGGAATTGCACCCGCTGTCAAAGAACGCCAAGGACATGGGCAGCGCCGCGCAATTCGTGGCACTGAGCATGATTGCCCTGGTGTGGGCAGTGATTCTGCTTTAAGCGATATTTGGCAAGACGATCTCGTCGCTGCGCTGCACCCCGGCGGTGAAAGCGCGGCACAGTTCGAGAAACTCGCGCATGGCCGAAGTCTGGTATTTCTGCTTGTGCCAGATGAAGTAGAACTGCCGGGCCAGGTCCAGGTCCGGTGTCTCCACCGGCACCAGACTGCCGCGCCGAAATGCATCGCGCAGTGCCAGCCGCGAGATGCAGCCAATCCCCAGCCCCGATTCCACCGCGCGTTTGATCGCTTCGGTGTGTTCCAGCTCCAGCCGGATATTCAGCGCGCTGCGATGATGACGCATGGCCTGATCGAAGGTCAGCCGCGTGCCGGAACCCTGTTCCCGCAGAATCCACGCCTCGTGGGTCAATTCTTCCATGGTTGCACTGCCGCGTTTGGCCAGCGGGTGTTGCGGCGCGCAGAACACCACCAGCTCATCCTCGACCCAGCTCTGCACTTCGATGTCCGGATGGCTGCAATCGCCTTCGATTAGACCCAGATCAATTTCGTAATGGGCGACTTGTTGCACGATATTGGCAGTGTTCTGTACGTGCAGCTTCACTTGGCTTTCCGGGTGGCGCTGCATGAAACCGCCGATCAGCAGGGTTGCCAGATAATTGCCGATGGTCAGCGTCGCTCCCACCGACAGCGAGCCGAAACCGGATTTGCCGTTGAGCAGGTCTTCGATTTCCTTGGCCTGATCGAGCAGGGCCACCGCTTGCGGCAACAGTTGTTTGCCAAGGGCGTTGAGGCTCAGGCGTTTACCCGCGCGATCGAACAGCTGGCAGCTGGACTGGCGCTCCAGTTCGGTGATCGAGGTGCTGGCAGCCGATTGCGAGAGGTTGAGCAGACCCGCAGCACGGGATACGCTTTCCTGCTGGGCGACGGCGACGAAGACTTGCAGTTGACGGAGAGTAAATCGCATATCTATATAACCGATAACCCTTATCTTAATAATCCAGTTAACAGATATTGTCGTCGCTATTAGAATGCGATGCAATTGCGCACCGTCGGCCGTTTCCAGGCAAGCGCAGACCCAATATCCAGGAGTCCCACGTACATGAGCAACATGAACCACGAGCGTGTCCTCAGTGTTCATCACTGGAACGACACTCTGTTCAGCTTCAAGTGCACCCGCGATCCGGGCCTGCGCTTCGAGAACGGTCAGTTCGTGATGATCGGCCTGCAACAGCCCAACGGCCGCCCGCTTATGCGCGCTTACTCGATTGCCAGCCCGAACTGGGAAGAGCATCTCGAGTTCTTCAGCATCAAAGTGCCTGACGGTCCGCTGACTTCGCAACTGCAGCACCTGAAGGAAGGCGACGAGATCATCATCTCGAAAAAGCCTACCGGCACCCTGGTACTGGACGACCTGAATCCGGGCAAACACCTGTATCTGCTGAGCACCGGTACCGGTCTGGCGCCGTTCATGAGCGTGATCCAGGACCCGGAAACCTACGAACGCTTTGAAAAAGTGATCCTGGTGCACGGTGTGCGTTACGTCAACGAAGTCGCCTACCGCGAATTCATCACCGAGCACCTGCCGCAGAACGAGTTCTTCGGCGAGGCGCTGCGTGACAAGCTGATCTACTACCCGACCGTGACCCGTGAGCCGTTCGAGAACCAGGGCCGTCTGACCGACCTGATGCGCAGCGGCAAGCTGTTCAGCGACATCGGTCTGCCACCGATCAACCCGCAGGACGACCGCGCGATGATCTGCGGCAGCCCGAGCATGCTCGACGAGACCAGCGAAGTGCTCGACAGCTTCGGCCTGAAGATCTCGGCGCGGATGCGCGAGCCGGGTGATTACCTGATCGAGCGTGCATTCGTCGAGAAGTAAGCCCCGCGCCTACAATTGGTGTTGTGGTGACACAGTAAAAGCCCGCGTTGCCTGAGAAGGCAGCGCGGGCTTTTTCGTTTCCGGGGATTACGCCTCGGCGGGGATCACTTCGAGCACGCGGATCTGCTCCGGTGTCGGGTAATGCCAGCGCACGTCCAGATCCCAGAATTGTGCGCCGTACTCGCGCTCGGGCAGCGGGGTTTGATACGCCGGGCGCGGATCCTGAGCCAGACACTGGTCAATCAGCTCAACCAACGGCTCGTCGAGGCGCTGAGCGTGTGTGTGCGCCTGTTGCAGCGCCGAATCCGTCCACTGCACGTCAATCAGCTGTGGCGCGGCGCTGGCGATGCTGTTGGCGGCTTCGGGGATGATATCGGCGTATGGCACGTAGGGTTTGATGTCGAGAACCGGCGTGCCATCAAGCAAGTCGATCCCGGAGATGAACAGGCGATTGGCTTCGACCTTGTCCAGTTTCACCACTGATTGGCCGATGCCGTTCGGTCGGTGCGTGGCGCGGGTGGCGAATACGCCCATGGATTTGTTGCCACCCAAGCGTGGCGGGCGCACTTTCAGGCGAGGTTTGTCTTCCAGCGCCTGATGGAACAGAAACAGCAACCAGACGTGGCTTACCTGTTCCAGGCCCTGCACGGCATCTCCCTGATCGAACGGCGCCACCAGTTCCAGCACACCACGGGCAGCGGGGGCCAGTTGCGGTTGGCGGGGGATGGCGAACTTCTCCTTGAAGCAGGAGCGCACGTAGCCGATGGGAGAGACGCTGTAAGTCATGGTTTGCATTCGAGGCGGGGCAGGGTGGGCATGATAACCCGTCCAACCTCAAGTCTGGTGGTGGCAGGGCTGGCCTATTCGCGAGCAAGCTCGCTCCCACAGGGATCTTGTGCACGCCATAGATCTAATGTGGGAGCGAGCTTGCTCGCGAAGGCCGCACCGCCGATGTCAGAGGCTGAACCCACCATCCAGCGGAATGATATTCCCGGTCATATAAGCGCCAGCCGTACTCGCCAGACTGATCGCCAACGCCGCCATCTCCTCCTCGCGCCCCCAACGTTTCATCGGGATCAGCGCCGTATCCTCAGCCAGCGCCTGCTCATCGTTGCCGATATGCCGGGTCATCTTGCTCGGAAACCGTCCCGGTGCAATCACGTTGACGTTGATGTGCTGGCTGACCAGCTCCCGGGCCAGAATCCGCGACAACTGATGCAGGGCGGCTTTACTCGGCCCGTAGGCATAAGCCTGCTCGCCAAAGGAGGAAATCCCCGCCACCGAGCCGATGTTGATGATCCGCGCCGGATTCGCTGCCGAACCGGCCTTGCGCAACAACGGCAGAAACTGCTGGATGCAACTGAACACTGATGTCACGTTGAGCTGCATGACCTTTTCCCAGCCCTTGACCGGGTAACTCTCCAGTGGCGCGCCCCAAGTGGTGCCGGCGTTGTTGACCAGAATATCCAGGTGAGTGATCTGCTCGCCCAGTCGCGCGGCGAGTGCGTGCACGCCGTCTTCGCTGGCCAGATTCGCCGCCACGCCGTGACAAGTGCCCAAGGCACCGAGTTCTTCAGCGGTTTGATGGCAGGCTTCGGCGTCGCGGGAGCAGACGTAAACACGGGCGCCGGCCTCGACAAAAGCCTTGGCGATCATTTTGCCGATTCCACGGGTGCCGCCGGTCACCAGAGCGGTGCGGCCTTGCAGGGAGAAGTACGGATGCATGGCGAGTCCTGAGGATTAGGGATCAGTACACCCTAGTCGTCAGCCACGAAAAGCGGAGCCACTATTTTTGCAGGGAATGGGGGGCCATGCGGCCAGCTTCGAGTTGCAAGCTGCAAGCGGCAAGTAAAAGCAGGGTGGCCACTTGCAGCTTGCAGCTTGCAGCTTGGGGCTGCTTTTAAGCTCTCACGCGCAGCGTGAGCCCTTTGAGGAAATTGCGCAGCAACTGGTCGCCGCACGGACGGTAGTTGGTGTGGCCGACCTTGCGGAACAGCGCGCTCAGCTCAGGCTTGGACACCGGAAACTCGGCGGCCTTGAGGATCGCATGCATGTCGTCTTCTTTCAGCTCGAAGGCCACACGCAGCTTTTTCAGGATGATGTTGTTGGTGACCGGGACTTCGATCGGCTGCGGCGGACGGCTTTCGTCCTTGCCACGCTTGAAGATCACCAGACCGTCGAGGAAGTGCGCGATGACCTCGTCCGGGCAACGCACGAAACCTTCTTCGTCTTCTTCTTTCTTGTCGAGCCAGGTCACCACGTCGGCAAGGGTGACGTCCATGCCGCCGAGTTTGATGATCTCGACCACTTTCTTGTCGCTGATGTCGAGCATGTAGCGCACGCTGCGCAGTACGTCGTTATGAACCATGTCGGTATTCCTGATAAGCGTTGTGGGCAGCACGCGGGCGTACTGCCGGAATGTGTGGCGGCAGCGGAAGCCTTAGAACTTCTCTTTGCCGGACAGATAGCGCCACTGGCCGACCGGGACTTTGCCGATCGAGACGCCGCCAATGCGGATGCGGCGGATGCCGATGACCTTCAGGCCCACCGCTTCGCAGAACTGGGCAATGATCCCCGGCTGCGGATTCTTCATAGCGAAGCGCAGGCGGTTTTCGTTCTGCCAGCTGGCCTTGACCGGCGGCAGCTCCTTGCCCTTGTGAGTCAGTCCGTGCTGCAAGCGGTTGAGGCCGTGGGCGACCATGTCACCTTCGACTTCGACCACGTATTCCTGCTCGATCTTGGCCGCATCGGCAGTGAGCTTGCGCAGGATCTTCCAGTCCTGGGTGAACACCAGCAGGCCGCTGGCCTTGGGCTGCAGGTCGGCGCTGGCGGTCAGGCGCAGGAAATGTCCGCGCAACGGGCGTTTGCCATAGCGGTGCTCCTCGCTGAGGGTCTCGGCGCTCAGCGATTGCATGGCGGTGTCGACATCCATGCCCGCCGGCACGTTCAGCAGAATCGTCACCGGCTCCGGCGCGGTGGCCTTGGCGTCCTTGTCGAGCTCGACTTTCTGGTCGCCCACCTTGAATTGCGGCTCGTCGATGACTTCGCCGTCCACGGTGACCCAGCCGCCCTCGATGAACAGCTCGGCCTCGCGGCGGGAGCAACCCACCAGTTCGATGAGGCGTTTGGAGAGGCGAATCGGGTCAGTCATGACAGGGCCGTAACAAAAAAGGGGTGGGCATTGTACCTGTGTGGTGCCGGTTAAGTCCGGTTCCATTTACAGGCTGTTCGTATTCCCTGTGGGAGCTGGCTTGCCAGCGATGCAGACGCCTCGGTCTGACAGATGCACCGAGGTGATGCCATCGCTGGCAAGCCAGCTCCCACAGGGGGCCATGGTGTGTCAGCCGTTACTGGAGCGCTGCTGGTTCTGGCGCAAACGCATATGCAACAACGGATACGGCTGGCCCATGCCATCGACTTCCGAGCGGCCGATCACTTCGAAGCCCTGCTTGAAGTAAAAGCCCTGCGCCTGCGGGTTCTGTTCGTTGACGTCGAGTTCATCGGCGTTCAGGTGTTGCATGGCGTAGGTGAGCAGTTTTTTGCCCAGGCCCTGGCCCCGATGGGCGGGATCAATGAACAGCATCTCGATCTTGCCCGCCGCGACCCCGGCGAACCCGGTGATGCGCTGCTGAGCGTCCTTGGTGCAGATCAGCATCACCGCATCGAGGTAGCGGGTCAGCACCAGATTGCGCAGCAGCTCGATGTAGCTGTCCGGCAGAAAATCATGGGTCGCGCGGACCGAGGCCTCCCAGACCCGGGTCAGTTCCTGATAATCGCTGAGTTTCGGCGTATGGATGACCGAATGCTGACGCATGCCCGTCTGCCTCTTCTAATGTGGATAAGCGGGAGTCCTTCCCCCAGCAAACGATAGCCGTAAAAAAGCCCCGCATCTCGTAAAAAAGAGCGGGGCTTTGTGTATTTGTTGCGCTGTCTGGCTGGCGATTTCTGTGGCCAGCAAGATCTCTCCCCCTCACCCCAACCCTCTCCCCCAGAGGGGGCGAGGGGGAAGGGAGCTGATCTTCATGCTGTTCAAAACCTGAGTTCAACTCGATATTTCAAGTCGCTGTCATTCTGAAGAGCACCTCGATCAGTCCCCTCTCCCTCTGGGAGAGGGCTAGGGTGAGGGGCTTTTGACGTTCAGATCAGATCTGCTCAGCCCACAAATCGTATTCGTCAGCGTCAGTCACTTTGCACCAGACCTTGTCGCCCGGCTTGAGGTTGCTGCCGTTGTCGATGAACACGTTGCCGTCGATTTCCGGGGCGTCGAAGAAGCAGCGGCCCACTGCGCCTTGCTCGTCGACTTCGTCCACCAGCACTTCGATCTCGCGGCCGATGCGCATCTGCAGGCGTGCCGAGCTGATCGCTTGCTGGTGCGCCATGAAGCGCTCCCAACGATCCTGCTTGACGTCGTCCGGGACCACTTCCAGGTCCAGATCGTTGGCGGGTGCGCCGTCTACCGGCGAATACTGGAAGCAGCCGACACGGTCGAGCTGGGCTTCGGTCAGCCAGTTCAACAGGTACTGGAAGTCTTCTTCGGTTTCGCCCGGGAAGCCGACGATGAAGGTCGAACGGATAATCAGGTCCGGGCAGATTTCGCGCCAGTTCTTGATCCGCGCCAGAGTCTTGTCTTCGAACGCCGGGCGTTTCATTGCCTTCAGCACTTTCGGGCTGGCGTGCTGGAACGGGATGTCCAGGTACGGCAGGATCTTGCCGGCGGCCATCAGCGGGATCAGCTCGTCAACGTGCGGGTACGGGTAAACGTAGTGCAGACGCACCCAGACGCCGAGGGTGCTCAGCGCTTCACAGAGTTCGGTCATGCGGGTTTTCACCGGCGCGCCGTTCCAGAAACCGGTGCGGTATTTCACATCAACGCCGTAGGCGCTGGTGTCTTGCGAGATCACCAGCAGCTCTTTGACGCCGGACTTGACCAGACGCTGGGCTTCGTCGAGCACGTCGCCGACCGGACGGCTGACCAGTTTGCCGCGCATCGACGGGATGATGCAGAAGCTGCAGCTGTGGTTGCAGCCTTCGGAAATTTTCAGGTAGGCGTAGTGGCGCGGCGTCAGCTTGATGCCTTGCGGCGGCACCAGGTCGATCAGCGGATTGTGATCCTGACGCGGCGGCACGACTTCGTGCACGGCATTGACCACTTGCTCGTACTGCTGCGGACCGGTCACGGCCAGCACGCTCGGGTGTACGTCGCGGATATTGCCTTCTTCCACGCCCATGCAACCGGTGACGATCACCTTGCCGTTTTCCTTGATCGCTTCACCGATCACTTCCAGCGATTCAGCCTTGGCCGAGTCGATGAAACCGCAGGTGTTGACCACCACGACATCGGCGTCCTGATAGGTGGACACCACGTCATAGCCTTCCATGCGCAGCTGGGTCAGGATGCGCTCGGAGTCGACCAGTGCTTTCGGGCAACCCAGAGATACGAAGCCAACCTTGGGATTGGCCGGCGCAGGAGTGGTGGACATGTCTAACCTCGGTGTTTTGTGACGTCGCTTGCCTGGTGTGGAAGCCGACGGATGGGCGCTTGAACGGCGCCTCTGATCAAAAAGTGCGCAATTCTAGCGGTGAGCAACGCACTTGACCAGCTTTATGCAGAGAAATACGACGAGTGCTGCGCTATGCTTCGCGCCGTTGAGCTTTACCAATTTTTTACAGTCAACAAAACGTCTGTAACAACGGGTAAAACAGCGCATGCTGCACCACAAAGCATAGTGCTTCATTCAAAGAAGCCGGTTCTGAGAAGTAGGAGTGTTGGATGGGTCAGGCAAGTAGTCAGGCGGCGGGCGCCGAGCATTCGGCTGCAAAACCGCTGAGCATGCTGGTCGCGGCAGTCGGGGTGGTTTACGGCGACATCGGCACGAGCCCGTTGTACACCCTCAAAGAAGTGTTCGCCGGTCATTATGGGGTGCCGGTCAATCACGACGGAGTCTTCGGGATTCTGGCGTTGATTTTCTGGTCGCTGATCTGGGTAGTCACGATCAAGTACGTGTTGTTCGTACTGCGCGCCGACAACCAGGGTGAAGGCGGGATCATGGCGCTGACTGCCCTGGCGCGACGTGCATCGAGCCGCTACCCGAAATTGCAGGCGGTGCTGGTGATTCTGGGGTTGATCGGTGCCGCGCTGTTTTACGGCGACAGCATGATTACCCCGGCCATTTCCGTGTTGTCGGCGGTCGAGGGTCTGGAATTGGCGTTTGATGGTCTGGAGCGCTGGGTGGTGCCGATGGCACTGGTGGTGCTGGTCGGGTTGTTTCTGATCCAGAAGCATGGCACCGATCGCATCGGCAAGCTGTTTGGTCCGGTGATGGTGGCGTGGTTTCTGGTGCTGGGCGGTCTGGGTGTCAGCGGGATCGTCAGACACCCTGAAGTGCTGAATGCGCTGAACCCGATCTGGGGTGTGCGGTTCTTCATAGTGCATCCGGGCATGGGGGTGGCGATTCTCGGCGCGGTGGTGCTGGCATTGACCGGCGCCGAAGCTTTGTACGCCGACATGGGCCACTTCGGTCGCAAGCCGATTGCCCGCGCCTGGCTGGCGCTGGTGCTGCCGGCGCTGGTGCTGAACTACTTCGGCCAGGGCGCCTTGCTGCTGGAGAACCCGGAAGCGGCGCGTAACCCGTTCTACCTGCTGGCGCCGAACTGGGCGCTGGTGCCGTTGGTGGTGCTGGCCACCCTGGCCACGGTGATCGCTTCGCAAGCGGTGATTTCCGGTGCGTTCTCGCTGACCCGCCAGGCGATTCAACTCGGCTACATCCCGCGCATGCACATTCAGCACACCTCCAGTGCCGAACAGGGGCAGATCTACATCGGTGCGGTGAACTGGGCGCTGATGGTCGGCGTGATCCTGCTGGTGATCGGTTTCGAATCCTCCGGCGCACTGGCGTCTGCCTACGGAGTGGCGGTGACCGGCACCATGCTGATCACCAGCATTCTGGTGGCGGCGGTGATCCTGCTGCTGTGGAAATGGCCACCGCTGCTGGCCGTGCCGATTCTGCTCGGCTTCCTGCTGGTCGATGGCATGTTCTTCGCGGCCAACGTGCCGAAGATCATTCAGGGCGGTGCGTTCCCGGTACTCGCGGGGATCGTGCTGTTCGTCCTGATGACCACCTGGAAACGCGGCAAGGAGCTGCTGGTCGATCGTCTCGACGAAGGCGCGCTGCCGCTGCCGATCTTCATCAGCAGCATCCGCGTGCAACCGCCGCACCGCGTGCAGGGCACTGCGGTGTTCCTCACCGCACGCTCCGACGCCGTGCCGCACGCGCTGTTGCACAACCTGCTGCATAACCAGGTGCTGCACGAGCAAGTGGTGCTGTTGACAGTGGTCTACGAAGACATCCCGCGTGTGCCGCCATCGCGCCGCTTCGAGGTCGAGGCCCACGGCGAAGGCTTCTTCCGGGTGATCCTGCACTTCGGCTTCACCGATGAGCCGGACGTGCCGCTGGCACTGAAGTTGTGCCATCTGGATGACCTGGACTTCAGCCCGATGCGCACCACCTATTTCCTCAGCCGCGAAACGGTGATCGCCTCGAAACTCGAAGGCATGGCCCGCTGGCGTGAAGCGCTGTTTGCGTTCATGTTGAAGAATGCCAATGGCAACTTGCGCTTCTTCAATCTGCCGTTGAACCGGGTGATTGAACTGGGGACGCAGGTCGAGATGTAGCTCTGCATCTACTGATAGCCCCCGTCAGCCTTGTGGCTGGCGGGGGCTTTTTTGTGGCTTTGTATAAACCCCACATTCACCGAAGACCCCGTTCTCACAAAGGGCCGTGGTGTTACCTGCGATCAGGCATGTCTTCAGATTCGGCATTGGCCCGCACAGATCGTGGCATCAGTGTCTGAATCACATCATCCAGCAAAGCCTTGCCCATCACCGTCAGGTAATGCGCAGCCCAGGCATGGCGGTCGGTGTCTTTGATGAAGGCCGCGTCCTCGGCGAAGGATTTGGCGAGGTATAGCAAGTCGGAGGATTGGGACAAGGCATCAATGATCGGGATGCCGGAGCGGACGTTGAAAAACGCTTGATCCGAGTGGTAGAGGAAGGGGGTGAAGCCGATGGTTTTAAGGTGTGCGAGTCCGTACAGATCAGTTTCGGTCATCGTGTTACTCCTTGGTTCGAAGTGCCGCGACTTTCGTTACCTCGCGAAAGGGAGGCAGCTGTACGCAGGGTGATAAACCGGGAACCGAGGAAAGGGGCACGCCCGCAGGCGTCCCACGCGCAGCTGCCATGACTTGATGGACGCGCTGTCGCGCTGGTTGCTCCGGGTTACCACACCTGATCGCTGAATGAGCCAGCGACGTCCGCAGAGTATCCCGTCGAAAAACAGCCCAATAGTGCAGCTAGCCGTTCAAATATGAGATTCGGAGTTTGCCTACAAGGTCTGTGGGCGCCATCCGATATTGCGAGACCAGGTGCAAGCGAATCTAAACGTCAGGCACGAAATGAACCCAGTGGGGGCGGGCTTGCTCGCGAAGGCGCAATGTCAGATTTACGCATCTGCCGGTTGATCCACCTCATTCGTGAGCAAGCCCGCTCAGACATTGGTTTTTGGGTGTTCGGCGGTATGCAAAAAGCCCCCGCAACCGTAAGGCTGCGGGGGCTTTTCGTGTCGCCGGCTCAAATCACTCTGCCGGCTGATCCTTGCTCTGACGCTTCTCGATCAAGTCCACCAGACGCTTGGCCAGCGCCGGGTAGTTCTCGTCGAAGTGGTGGCCGCCGGGCAATTTCACCGCTTCGCCGACGGCAGTCTTGTCGGTGCAGCCGCTTTCATCGGTTTCTTCGGCGCCATAGATGCACACCACTTTGGCGGCCGGCAGCTTGGCCATTTCCGGGCCGGTGGCGGCTTCCTTGCCGGCGTTGCCGAGCCAGCCTTCGACTTCGATTTCGAAGCTGCCGGTGCGGGCGAAGGCCAGCAGGATGATTGCGTCGACGCGCTGTTGCTCGGTGTCCGGCAGGCGGTTGTAGATCGCCGGCAGGACATCGGCACCGAACGAGTAACCGGTCAGGATGAAGCGCTTGGTGCCCCATTTCTGCCGGTAGTGCTGCATCAGTTCGGTCAGGTCCAGCGCGCTTTGCTCCGGGCTCTTGTGCTGCCAGTAGTAGCGCAGGGTGTCGATGCCGACCACCGGGTAGCCGATCTTGGCCATCTCGCCGGCCACATCGCGGTCGAGGTCGCGCCAGCCGCCGTCACCGGAGAGGAACAGGGTCACGGTGTCTTTCGCCTGGCCTGCCGGCACTTCCACCACCGGAATCGCCAGGCCGCCGTTTGCCTTGTCGCCGCCGACGAGGATCTTGCGCAGTTCGTTGTTCAGCACTTGCGGCAGGTTGATGTCGTAGTCGCTGATGCTGGTTTCGGCGTTTGGTTGATCGCGCACGAAACCGGCGCTGGTGTCGTCCGGGTTGTCGTTCCACGCCACCAGCCAGTGGCCGTGAGCCGCAGATTTTGGCAACAGGTGGGTGCAGCCGGGTTTTTCCAGCGCCAGGTCAACCGAGATGGCCTGGGCCTTGTCGTCCTTCTGCTCGGACAACCAGCGCCACGCCAGCACGGCGCCAGGGCCGATACCGCTGACCAGCGTAGCGGGGCCGTTCAGTTCGCGCAGGCCGGTCTGCAGGGCGCGGCTCTGTTGCAGGCAGTCCTTGGGCAGAATCACCTGAACGATCTGCGCCGAGGCGCTGCGGCTCAGGGTGCTCAGTTGGTTGTCGGTCAGCTTCTGGTCGTCATTGACCGCCACCAGCACCTGCGCCTTGGGCTGGGTGCCCGGGATCACGCGGGTCATGACGGTGCCGTCGGCGGCCGTCAGCGGTTGCAGGGTCGGTTGGGGTGCCGGACGTTTGAGGTACCAGTAACCGCCGCCGGCAATCACGGCCAGCACAATCAATGCGGCCAGGATGTACTTCAGGGAGCGTTGAATCATCAGCGTTTCACCAATCCAGTCAAGCCGCCCGCGATCAGGGCGGCAGTGTCGGCCAGCGCCACCAGCGGATCAAGTCCCGCGGGCACGGCCATATAACGGGGTTCCCAGTCAGGCTGGAACTTGTCTTTGAAGCGGCGCAAGCCTTGGAAGTTGTACAACTGCTCACCACGGCGGAAAACCATCGAGCCCAGACGCTGGGTCAGCGGTGCACCGCGCCGGGGTTGCAACCCTGACAACGGCACCATGCCCAGGCTGAAGCGCGCGTATCCGTGACTCTTATAGTGTTGAATCAGGCCGACCATCATGAATTCCATGGTCAGCTTCGGGGCATCCGGGTGCGCGCGCATCAGGTCGAGGCTGGCCAGGTCGTGGCTGTAAGTCTCGAGCAAGTTGGCGAACGCCACCGGACGGCCTTCGAAGCGAATCACCGCAATGCGGAAATGCTTCAGGTAATCGTCGCTGAAACGGCCGAGGGAGAAACCTTTCTCACGCACGTTCTTGCCGGTCAGCCACGCATCGGAAATCACTTTCAGCTCGTCCATCGGCGCCTGACCCGGCTCATGGATTTCCAGCGACAGGCCATCGCGGGTGCCACGGTTCCAGGTGTAGCGCAGATCCTTCATTTCCTTGCCCTTGGCTTCCAGGTCAAAGCGCTGCAGATTGACGCGGGCCTCTTCGCCGAGCTTGATCGCGGTCAGGCCGATGTCCATGTAGTAGGGCAGGTTTTCTGCGCGCACCTGATAGAACACCGGCCGTGTGTGATGGATGTCGCACAGGTCACGGAACTGCCAGATCATTTCAGCGCGTTGCTGACCAGGACCGATCGGGTCGTATAGCGCCACCAGGCTGCGACCACGACGCGCGTACATCAGGAACGCCTCGTCGTTGGGGTGGAACAGCAGCGCCTTGTCACCGGTCAGCGCGAGGCCGCCGTCAGGTTGCGCCGAAGCCATGAGGATCTTTGCTGCGCGATCGAGTTCGTCCGGTGTCGGCAGATGAATGACCGGACGTGCGGTGCGCAACAGCCAGGTCAGGGAAATCACCAGCAACAGCACGGCGGCACCGAGCAGCGAACGCAGACCCCGTGGGGCGTCAGCGTCGAGGGTGAATTGCCACCACAGCTGATGGCTGTACGGCACGTCCTGATAGGCGAACAGCAGCAGCCAGGTCGAGGCGCCCAGCACGCAGAGGCTGGACACCAGATACAGCGGCGAGAAGGGCAGTTCGGTCAGGCGGCTCGGACGATAGAAGGAGCGACGGAACACCCCGAGCAGGGCCGCCGTCAGCGTCATCAGCGTCGCTTCTTCCCAGTCGAAGCCTTTGAGCAGCGAGAGCAGGGCGCCCACCAGCAACAGAATGGTGGTCAGCATCCACGCGGCCGACAGGCGCCGACGCAGGCCCTGGGCCAGCAACAGGCAGAGCACGCCGATCAGGCTGGCGCCGAAGTGCGAGGCGTCGACCAGGCGATGCGGGATCAGGAAACCGATGTGTTCAAGGCGAGTGTCGATTTCCGGTGTGGCGCCGGAGAACAGCAGCACGACGCCGGACAGGAACACCAGTACTGCCAGAATCGGCGCGGCCAGGCCAGACGCGGCGCGCATGGTCTGGGTCTGGAACAGGCGCTGACCTTCGTTGATCAGCAGCAGAACGCAGGCCACCAGCAGCGGCAGCACCACGTAGATCAGCCGATACAGCAGCAGCGCAGCAGCCAGAGGCGCGGCGCCGAGTTTATCGGCGAAGGCGGCGAGCAGAATCGCTTCGAACACCCCCACGCCACCCGGGACATGGCTGAGTACACCCGCCGCCAAGGCCAGCAGGTACACCAGCAGGAAAGCGCCAAACGGCGGTGCTTCCGGCAGCAACAGGTACAGAACGGTGGCAGCGGCAGCCACGTCGAGCGCGGTGATGACCAGTTGCAGGAACGTCAGGCGACGGCCCGGCAGGCGCAGTGTGCGGCGGCCAGCCTTGACCAACAGGTTGTCGCGGTAGGGTTGTTCCGGCAGGCGCCGACGATAGATGCCGATTGCGAGAATGGCGCCAGCCAGCAACACGGTCACCGCGACGGTGCCGAGCAGGCCTTGCGACAATCCCAGCGCCTGGGACGCGGCGGGCAGGTCGCTCAGCGTGGCGAGCGCAGCCAGCGGCGGCAACGCGCAGCCCAGCGACAGACTGGCAAACAGGGTCATGTGCGCGACTTCCGACGCCCCCAGTCCCAGTCGTGCGTATAAACGGTAGCGCACCGAGCCGCCGGACAGCAGCGACAGGCCGATGGCATTGCCGATCGCAAACGCGGTGAAGCCGCCCAGCGCCAGTGTGCGCGGTGGCAAGGTGACCCCGGCGTAGCGGCTGGCCGACCATTCGTAGCCCAGCAGAATGATGAAACCGACGACGGTGGCACCGAATGCACCGAGCAGGGCCGGTTTCGGCACGTCGAGAATCGAGTCGTGCAGCGCGTCGAGATCGAGTTCGACGAGCAGATGACGACAGGCAATCAGCGCAATCGTAAACAGCAGCAGCGTGACCGCCAGACCGATGGGTTGACGGTATTTGCTCAGCCGATCCAGCAAGCGCAAACGCTCGGGTTTGATCGGATTTTCCGCTGTGACGGTGTCTTGTGGATCAGACGAGTTGGCGCGCATCAATCACCTCTTGGATTGTGCGCGACAGGATGGGGGTATCCAGCCAAGTTACCAATCCCTGTAGAAAAAAATAATCACAAAATACTACGCCTCTCACCGGGTATCGGCGAGGGCAGTCATGGATTGCAGACTGCTTGCCCGCGACGCAAAGCATAGTCGCAAGTGGGCGGGTCTGATGATCCTGGACGATTCACTGCACAGTGACAGATCATTGTTGCGAAAGGACTTTTTCAACAGATACAAAAAAGGCCACTCTTTCGAGTAGCCTTTTTTGATGTTTGGTTGCGGGAGCCGGATTTGAACCGACGACCTTCGGGTTATGAGCCCGACGAGCTACCAGACTGCTCCATCCCGCGTCTGTGTGGCGGCATTCTACAGGCGAACGGCTGAGTGTCAACCGCTAATCCCGAAAAGGGTCAAATAAGCGTGAAATCGCGGCAAACGGTCGCAGGTCATGGGTTAAGTTTCGGAAATACAACGAATTCCTGTTTGCCTGCAGCATTGTGGGCAGGTCGATCTGCAAAAAAACACACGCGCACAAAAAAGGCCACTCTTTCGAGTAGCCTTTTTTGATGTTTGGTTGCGGGAGCCGGATTTGAACCGACGACCTTCGGGTTATGAGCCCGACGAGCTACCAGACTGCTCCATCCCGCGTCTGTGTGTCGGCATTCTACAGAGGATCGCCGGAGTGTCAACCTAGATTTGGATAAAATCTCTTGAGGTTCAATCGGTTAGCGTTCCTTCACAGGTGTCTTGTCCTGCCGTAGGGCAGGTGGGGCAAGGCTTTCAGCTCTATTGGGGGCTCAGTTTCAATTGAAAAAACAAATTTAAAGGACTTTTCCTACCGCTGGGACAGAACATTCAAACCACTGGTGCTATATACAGTTCTCAGTGAGATACTGCTGATCCGGTTCGCCACGTTCCCTTTTCTGACATGACTCAGCGAAAAATCATCCACATCGACTGTGACTGTTTCTACGCCGCCATCGAGATGCGCGATGACCCGCGGCTGGCGGGCAAGCCATTGGCAGTGGGAGGGTCGGCGGACCGGCGCGGGGTGATTGCCACCTGTAACTATGAGGCGCGGGCGTACGGCGTGCGCTCGGCCATGGCCTCCGGGCATGCCTTGAAGCTGTGCCCGGACCTGACCATCGTCAAGCCGCGCATGGATGCGTACCGGGAAGCATCGAAGGAAATTCACACGATCTTTGCCGACTACACCGACCTCATCGAGCCACTGTCGCTGGATGAGGCTTACCTCGACGTGTCTGACAGCGCGCATTTCGGCGGCAGCGCCACGCGCATTGCCCAGGACATCCGCCGACGCGTCTCCAATCAGTTGCACATCACCGTTTCCGCCGGTGTGGCGCCAAACAAGTTTCTGGCAAAGATCGCCAGCGACTGGAAAAAGCCCAACGGCTTGTTCGTGATCACCCCGGACCAGGTCGAGGACTTTGTCAGCGGTTTGCCAGTGAGCAAGTTGCACGGCGTCGGCAAGGTCACCGCCGACCGGCTGGGCAAGCTTGGTATCGTCGACTGCCTGCAGTTGCGTGAGTGGGGCAAACTGGCGCTGGTGCGCGAATTCGGCAGTTTTGGCGAGCGACTCTGGAGCCTGGCCCGCGGGATTGATGACCGGCAAGTGCACAATGACAGTCGGCGTCAGTCGATCAGCGTCGAAAACACCTACGACGTTGACCTGCCGGATCTGCGCAGTTGCCTGGATAAATTGCCCGAACTGCTGGAAACCCTGAAAACCCGCATGACACGCATCGACAGCAGTTATCGACCGGGCAAGCCATTCGTCAAAGTGAAATTCCATGACTTTACCCAGACCACGCTGGAGCAGGCCGGGGCAGGGCGCGATCTGGGCAGTTATCAGTTGATGCTGACGCAGGCGTTCAATCGCGGCGGGAAACCGGTGCGGTTGCTCGGGGTCGGGGTAAGGCTGGAGGATTTGCGCGGCGGGTTTGAGCAGATGGAGTTGTTTGAGCGGTAGTTTTGCGACAAATTTCGGATGGTCATCGCGGGCAAGCCTGCTCCCACAGGGATTTTTGGAGTTCACACAATGTGTGTTTCACCATTAAACGCTGTGGGAGCGGGCTTGCCCGCGATGCTTTTAGCTTTTAATTCGGTCCCGGATCCGCCACCAGGCGCCCGGCATCCTTGGTCAGCGACTTGAGAAACTCGGTCTGCAACTCAGGATCGTTACGGGTCAGTTCGATCAGGCTTTGTTCCAGCTCGCTGGCTTCTTCTTCCAGCCCCAGTTCCGACAGACGTTTGACCCGGTGGACCCACTGACTCACTTCGTCGTCTTCCAGATCGTCGTAAATCAGCCCGTGCGCTTCCAGCAACTTGCTGCGCAGGTGGCTGCTGATGGTCAGGGACGAGTCGCTGTGCACGTCATCCTTGCCGTCCTCGACGCTGATCTGCAGTTTGCCGACATGATTGAGGTCATTTTCGGCGAACGGACTGTCCAGCAGGTTCAGGCGCAGCACGCCGTTGCGGTCGGTGGTCATGTCGAAGGTCTGCTTGCCGGCCTTGACCTGCACCGGCCGCTCGCTCCATGGCAGGCTCGAATACTCCATGCGCTTGTCGCGCTGGACTTCATCTATGCCGGCCAGGTTCTGTTGCGCACGCCCATGGGACTGCACGTTCATGAACGGGTTGACCCCGGCAATGCCGTAGTTCAGCCAATCCTTGGTCACGCTGTCCGGCAGGTTACCCAGAGCGAAGACATTGACCACATTCGCGCCGATACCGGCCACCACGGCCACCGCGCCGAGCGGAATCTCGTAGACCTCCCGCCAGGGTTGGTAAGGCGTGTAACGGTCGTAACGACGGGTGACTTCGAACTCGGTGACTTCGAAGGTCTTCTGTTCGTTGATTTTCACGCGTCGCTGCGGCAGCTCAAGCTCCTTGGGCTCACCGACATCGATCTGCAGGCTGTGGTCGAGCAGTTTGCGCTCGACCCGCTCTTCGTGCTCGCTGCGCTGTGACATGTGATTGGCACAGCCGCTGACCAGCAGGGCACCGCACAGGGCGGTGCCACCGAGGCCCAAGGTGTTTCGCTTGAACATGAGGTCTCTATCTGGAATCAGCGGCGGATACGGGCCTGAAGGAAGGGCACTACATCGGCGACCGGCAGCGCTTGCGCTTCGGCCTCGGTACGGCTCTTGTATTCCAGGTTGCCTTCGGCAAGACCGCGGTCGCTGACCACGATCCGGTGCGGAATGCCGATCAGCTCCATGTCCGCGAACTTGATGCCCGGGCTGGTTTTCTTGTCGCGATCGTCCAGCAGCACTTCGAAGCCGGCAGCGGTCAGTTCCGCGTACAGCTTGTCGGTGGCTTCGCGCACCTGCTCGGTTTCATAGCGCAGCGGTACCAGAGCGATCTGGAACGGTGCCAGGGTGTCGCTCCAGATGATGCCGTTTTCGTCGTTGTTCTGCTCGATGGCGGCGGCAACCACGCGGGACACGCCGATGCCGTAGCAACCCATTTCCAGGGTGACAGGCTTGCCGTTCTCGCCCAGCACTTCGCACTTCATCGCCTTGCTGTACTTGTTGCCCAGCTGGAAGATGTGCCCGACTTCGATGCCGCGCTTGATTTCCAGGGTGCCTTTGCCGTCCGGGCTTGGATCGCCAGCCACGACGTTGCGCAGGTCGGCGACGGTCGGAACCGGCAGGTCACGCTCCCAGTTCACGCCGAAGTAGTGCTTGTCGTCGATGTTCGCGCCGATACCGAAGTCGCTCATCAGCTCGACCGAGCGGTCGATGATGATTGGCAATGGCAGGTTCAGCGGGCCGAGGGAACCGGCGCCGGCGCCGATGGCGTCACGCAGTTCGGCATCGGTAGCCATGACCAGCGGGCTGGCCACGCCAGGTTGCTGGGCAGCCTTGATTTCGTTGAGTTCGTGGTCGCCACGGATGACCAGCGCGATCAGCTTGCCTTCTTCTTCGGCGCGCACGATCAGGGTCTTGATGGTCTTTTCAATCGGCAGATTGAATTTCTCCACCAGCGCCGCGATGGTCTTGGTGTCTGGCGTATCGACCAGGCGCAGCTCTTCGGTCGGAGCGGCGCGCGAAGTTTCGCGTGGCACCGCTTCGGCTTTTTCGATGTTCGCCGCGTAGTCGGAACCGTTGCTGAAGACGATATCGTCTTCGCCGGATTCGGCCAGTACGTGGAATTCGTGCGAACCGGCGCCACCGATCGAGCCGTTGTCGGCTTCAACCGGACGGAATTTCAGGCCCAGGCGGGTGAACACGTTGCAGTACGCCTGGTGCATGCGGTCATAGGTGACCTGCAGCGATGCCTGGTCGGCGTGGAAGGAGTAGGCGTCCTTCATGATGAATTCGCGGCCGCGCATCAAACCGAAGCGTGGGCGGATTTCGTCACGGAATTTGGTCTGGATCTGGTACAGGTTGATCGGCAGCTGTTTGTAGCTGCTCAACTCGTTGCGCATCAGATCGGTGATCACTTCTTCGTGGGTCGGGCCCGCGCAGAAGTCGCGACCGTGGCGATCCTTGATGCGCAGCAGCTCAGGGCCGTATTCGTCCCAGCGTCCCGATTCCTGCCACAGCTCGGCCGGTTGGGTGCTCGGCATCAACACTTCCAGAGAGCCGGCAGCGTTCATTTCTTCGCGAACGATGGCTTCAACCTTGCGCATGACTCGCAGGCCCATCGGCAGCCAGGTGTACAGGCCCGAGGCAAGTTTGCGGATCATGCCGGCGCGCAGCATCAGCTGATGGCTGATCACGACCGCATCGGAAGGCGTTTCTTTCTGTGTGGCGAGCAAAAATTGACTGGTGCGCATGGTTGGCCGTTGTCGGTTGCTATGACTGGAAATGACGGAGCAGTGTACCGGCGAGTTTTGCTGACGTACAGAAGCGTGGCCGGCGGTGAGGTCCAACGGCGGGATTCCTCCCGCCGTGGGTGAAATGTCTTACGACTCTTCCGCAACCGGCGTCGGCACCGGCTCGGGGGTGGGCGTAGGGCCCTCGCGGCGATTTTCCTGGAACCAGTGCAGGGCAATCAGCACCAGGGTCGGTACGCCGAGCAACGCGGTGATCATGAAGAAGTTGTGGTAACCGAACTTCTCGACCATCACCCCGGAATAGCCGCCGATCAGGCGTGGCAGCAAAAGCATGATCGAGCTGAGCAGGGCGTATTGCGTCGCGGAGAACTTGAGATTGGTCAGGCTCGACAGATAGGCGACGAACGCCGAGGTGGCCAGCCCGGAACTGAAGTTGTCGAGGGAAATGGTCACCACCAGCATCTGCAGGTTCGGGCCCATGTCGGCGAGCATCACAAACAGCAGGTTGGTGCCCGCCGAGGCCGCACCGCCGATGAACAGGATCGGCAGGATGCCGAAACGCACGATCAGCAGGCCGCCCATGCCCGCGCCGACAAGGGTCATGATCAGGCCGAAAATCTTGCTGACACTGGCGATCTGGTCCTTGGTGAAACCCTGGTCGATGTAGAACACGTTGGCCATTACGCCCATCACGGTGTCGGACATCCGATAGGTGGCGATCAGTCCGAGCAACAGCAGCGCCTGCCAGCGGTAGCGCAGAATGAAGTCGTTGACCGGAGTCAGCACCGGCGCCAGGCCACGGCGACCCATCGCCGACAGGCACATCCAGGTGAGCAGCGTGTAAAGGATCGCACGCAGGAAGGCGCGGTCTTCAAGCAACAGGTCGAGCGGGCTCATGGTGCCAAACAACACTTCGGCGAAGTCGGTGTTGTAGAGCTGGGTGAACATCGCCGGTACCGATACCAGTAACACGATCAGTACGAATACCGACGCGAGTTGATGCACAAAACTGTAGCGGCCGGCCTGCAACTGCGTGCGCAGCGGTACGGGTGGTTCGCGCATCAGCAGCGAGGTCAGCAGGGCAGGGATCATCAGCACCCCGAACAGGGCATAGGTGCCGGTCCAGGCCGAGTGTTGATAGTTGAAGCCGGTCGAGCCGAAGCCTTCGGCAAAGAACAGTGCACCGGCCGTGGCCAGCAGGGCGGCGACGCGGTAGCCGGACATGTAACTGGCGGCCAGTGCGGCCTGGCGGCTGTCATCGGCGATTTCCAGGCGATAGGCGTCGACCGCGATGTCCTGGGTTGCAGAGGCGAAGGCGACGACAACGGCGATGGCGATCAGCCAGGACAGGTGTTTCTGCGGATCACAGAAGCCCATGCCGATCAGGCCGAGAATCACCAGTGTCTGCGACAGCACCAGCCAGGAACGTCGTCGGCCAAGTTTGCCCAGCAACGGCAGGCGCCATTGGTCGAGCAGCGGTGACCAGACCCATTTGAACGCGTAAGCCAGGCCGATCAGGCTGGCGTAGCCGATGGTTTCACGGGCGACACCGGCTTCACGCAGCCAGACGGAAAGCGTAGAGAACACCAGCATGTACGGCAGGCCGGCGGCGAAACCGAGCAACAACAGCACGAGCGTCGAAGGACTGGCATAAGCGGCTAGCGCGGCGCGCCAGGTTTTACGGGGCATGGGCTGAAGTCTGCCTCAAGATTGCGAAAACAAAGCGCGCACTCTAACCGCTGTGCTCTACCGGACGCCAGCCATGGCGCTGAATATCCACACGATTGTTCAGGACGGTGATGCCTTCCATGCGCAATCTTGCCCGTTGTTCATCGCCCGAAGGGCTGCCCGCCGGCAGGCTGATCCGACCGCCGGCACCCAGCACGCGGTGCCAGGGCAGGCGCGTATCACCCGGCAATTGGCTCAAGGTGCGGCCGACCCAGCGGGCGGCGCGCCCTAAACCGGCCAGTTCAGCCAACTGGCCATAGCTGACGACTTTGCCTTCCGGCACTTGGGCGAGGGTCGAGTAGAGGGCCGTGCGTCGGATTTGCGCTTCGCTTTCGTCTGCGTGGGTCGGGTCTGTCACGTACGCGGTTCCTGAGCATGCTCATGTTGATGACTCAAGCGTAATCCCTCGGAGCGCTATTGAGAAATGAACTCAATGGAAATCGCCCGGTCAGTCCTTGTCAGGGCATTATTCCTACGGATAATGCCGATCTTTTTTTGCAATCCTGAGCCCTCAGTCCGCTTATGTTGTCCAGAACCTTGCTGTGCCTTGCTGTCTTCAGCGCGTCTACGCCCCTGCTTGCCGATACCGTCTGGTTGAAGAACGGTGACAAGCTCAGTGGCAAAATTTCCCTGTTCGATGGCGGCAAATTGCTGATCCAGACCCAATATGCGGGTGCAGTCACGATCGACTGGAAACAGGTCAAGACCCTGGAAAGTGATCAAGAGTTGTTGGTCAAACAGGATGCTTATACCGGTGAAAAAGCCAAGTCACTGACCGCAGCCGATGACGGCAAGGTCACCCTGGCCAATGGCGAAGCGCCGAAAACCGTGGAGCTGGCGAGCATTCAGCAGATTCTCAAGCCGAAACCGGTGGTCGAGGATCTGGTCTGGAAGGGCAACGTCGGCCTCGCTCTGGATTATCAGCGCGCGGAAAAGGACACCGACGACTATGACATCGACTTCAAGACCACTGCACGTCATGGTCGCTGGCGCCACACCGGCGAAGGCGAATACAACCGCGAAGTGCAGGACGAACAGGTCACCACTAACAATTGGCGCGCCGAATACGCCCTTGACCGCTTCCTGACCGACAAGTGGTTCTGGCAGGGGCGTCTGAACTACAAGCGGGATTACGTCGAAGAGCTGTCGCGTCAGCGCGTGGTCGGTACAGGTCCGGGTTACCAGTTCTGGGATGACGAGCTGGGCGCGTTCTCGCTGGGTTCGCTGCTCAACCGTACCGATTACGAGTACAGCGATGGCGGCAAGGACAATTTCTACTCGGTCGCGATGAAGTGGGATTACAACCGCTACCTGATTGGCAAGAAAGTCGAGTTCTTCACCAGTGGCGAGCTGGGCAAGCCGCTCTCCGACGTCGCCAACTACGCGCTGGATGCCGAATTGGGCTTGCGCTACAAGGTCACCGACTGGGCGTCGCTCAACCTCAAGGCCGAGCGCGACATCATCAGCGGAACCCAGGATGCGGACCTGAACAAGACCCGCTATACCGCAGGGTTTGGCGTGGCCTGGTAAGGCACAGGCAAAAAGATCGCAGCCTTCGGCAGCTCCAGAGGATTAATGTACATCCTGTAGGCGCTGCCGGAGGCTGCGATCTTTTTTTACGCCTGGAAAACAAGCGCCCACAAAAAAGCCCCGCTTTTAAGGGCGGGGCTCTTTTCTAAAGAAGCTACAAGTTAGATAACTTGTACTTCTTCAGCTTGCATGCCTTTCTGACCGCGGGTAGCGATGAAAGAAACCTGTTGGCCTTCTTTCAGGCTTTTGAAGCCGTCGGATTGGATAGCTTTGAAGTGAACGAACAGGTCGTCACCGGATTGTGGAGTGATGAAGCCGAAGCCTTTTTCATCGTTGAACCACTTAACGGTACCGGTTTGGCGATTAGACATGGTGTAACTCCTTGAACAAAGATAACTGCGACTCAGGAAGAACCCTGGCCGAGACTGAGTGCAAAGAGCAGGAAAAATTCTTGTAGATGGTTGGATCGAAATTCAACATATCGTGTAGAGATTCTCAGTGACACAAGCAGCACAGTGGCGCCACCTTAACCCTTTTTCCGAGACGTGCCAATGCTTCTTGCACAGGTTTCTCTGTTTTAAGGATCGGCGGTGCGACGGTTCGTCGCCAGAGCCTGTCATTCCAGGGTGTTCGACGAGAATTGCACCCCGCACTTTGAACGCGGCGGCGCGCCCGGTAAGATGCCGGACAGAATTTTTCCACCTCGCTATTCAGGACACCCGCCATGAGCATCAAATCGGACAAGTGGATTCGCCGCATGGCGCAGGAACACGGCATGATCGAGCCGTTCGTCGAGCGTCAGATGCGCGGCAGCGACGACAGCCGTGTGATCTCCTACGGCGTGTCGAGCTACGGCTACGATGTGCGTTGCACCAACCATTTCAAGGTGTTCACCAACATCAACTCGGCCATCGTCGATCCGAAAAACTTCGATGCCGGCAGCTTCGTCGACATCCACAGCGATGTCTGCATCATCCCGCCGAACTCTTTCGCCCTGGCCAGCACCGTCGAGTATTTCCGCATCCCGCGCAATGTATTGACCATCTGCCTGGGTAAAAGCACCTACGCGCGTTGCGGCATCATCGTCAACGTCACCCCGCTCGAGCCAGAGTGGGAAGGTCACGTGACCCTGGAGTTCTCCAACACCACCAACCTGCCGGCGAAAATCTACGCCAACGAAGGCGTGGCACAGATGCTGTTCCTTGAGTCCGACGAGGAGTGTGAAGTTTCCTACAAGGACCGTGGCGGCAAGTACCAGGGCCAGCGTGGCGTGACCTTGCCGCGTACCTGATCCGTCCATCCGACAGATCACGGGAATTCTTTGGCGGGCAGACACTCTATGGGGTGTACTGCCCGTTTTTGTTTCTGTCGAAACGGGCCTTCGCCGAGGAGTGCCCTATGAAGATCGATCCGCAAATCACTGCCGAACTGGCAAGGCTTGAGCCCAATCAGGTTGGCATATTGGCCTGGTCATTGTTGGCGCACCCGCCTCTGAGCATGGCCGGTGGAATTCCCGGTCAGCCCGACCCCGATACCCCCAACGAACAACCAACCGAGCCGGGCGATCCTATCCTTCCGGACGAGCCGCCTCCGGCACCGGTTGCCTGATCTGCGTTGAAAACCAATGGCCAGTCAGTCGAGGTCTGCAACGACTTCAACTGACTGGCCATATTTCGTTGTCACCGATGACGAAAATCCTGCAGCTTTCCTCCTTCTCGACCGGATACCCCCCGGTAAATGCGCCAAAGGCCGGTAGCAGGCTGATGCCTTCGCTGAGCCTGAAACACGCCAGGCGCAAACTTTGTCGACCCTTGCCATGTAGCCGATACACGGGATGCACATGACCGGCCAGCACGTGTCTTTCAGAATGCGGGTCCGGTTCATGCTGCAAAGCGAACTGTCCTATCAGCAGCGGTTCAGGCACGACCCGGATATTCAGCGAATCAGGCGGATCGCCCGCGCGTTTGTCGTGATTGCCACGGATCAGTGTCATCGGCAGTTCGGCGTGGCGCGCTCGCCATTGCGCCAAGGCGTTTAGCGTACCCTCTGCATGGGAGCCGGGCCCGTGCAGAAAATCGCCGAGAAATATCAGTTGCCGGCAGGGCAGTTTCGCCAGCAATCGGTCAATCACCGCGATATTGCTCGCCGTGGTGCCTTGCGGGACCGGTTGACCGAGGCTGCGGTAGGCGGCGGCTTTGCCGAAATGCACATCGGCTATCAGCAAGGCTTGTTGCGCTGGCCAGTACAGGGCCTTCTCCGGCAGCAACCAGAGGTCTTCACCTGCCAACCGCACAGGGTAGGGCGCGCTCATCGGGATTTGCCCTTGTCGGCGGATTTTTCCAGGTCGCCGACCATACGTCTGATGCGGTCAGCGAGTTTCTCTGAACTCATGCTTTCGCGCATGCGTTCCACCAGCAGTGGAAACCCCAGTGGCGTAGGACGCTTTATCTGATGCACGTCGAGTTTCATCCGGTTGATGTGCTCCAGTGTCTGTTCCAGACGTTGAATATCCAGTTCTTCTCGTAAGACTTCTTCCCCGGCCTGGGCCAGCAACAGGTTGTCGGCGTCGTATTGTTTGAACACTTCGAAAAACAGACCGCTGGAGGCCTGCACCTGACGGGTGCTTTTCGGCGCGCCGGGGTAACCGGCGAACACCAGTCCGGCAATTCGGGCGATTTCGCGAAAGCGCCGCAGGGCCAACTCGCCCGCGTTGAGACTGGCGAGCACATCCTTCAATAACTGTTCGGGGCTGAGCAACGCGGTATCGAGTTGCTCGGCCCAGTCCACAGGCGTGGCGCTGAGCAATTCCAGCCCGTAGTCGTTCACCGCGATGGAGAACGTCAGCGGCTGGCGCTGGCTGACGCGCCAGGCCAGCAGGCTGGCGAGCCCCAGATGCACCTGACGACCGGCGAACGGGTAGAGGAAAAGGTGCCAGCCTTCGCGGGATTTCAGC
This sequence comes from Pseudomonas monsensis, assembly GCF_014268495.2. NCBI lineage: Bacteria > Pseudomonadati > Pseudomonadota > Gammaproteobacteria > Pseudomonadales > Pseudomonadaceae > Pseudomonas > Pseudomonas monsensis. The sequence goes on from NZ_CP077087.1 coordinate 1,640,078, forward strand.
ACTTCTGCGAGCAAATTATCGGTGGTGGGCAGGCCAGACCAGCGTGTCTGGGTGTCCAGCAATGGCCGCAAGGCGTGCATTTCCGGGCCGGCGAACGCGCCCTGTGCGGCGGCGCTGAAGCGCCTGACCACGGCCTCGGCCAGTTCATTGGAGAGCGGCATGCGCCCGCCATTCCAGCGTGGCACGGCGGCTTTTTTCGCGGTGCTGCGTTTGACGTAAGCGGTCATGTTTTCCACCCGCACCAACTCCAGCAAACGCCCGGCAAACAGAAACCCGTCGCCCGGTTTCAGCCTTGCAATAAAACCTTCCTCGACGCTGCCCAGTTGTTTGCCGCCACCGCCCTTACTCCAGAACTTCAGATGAATGCTTGCATCGCTGACGATCGTGCCGATGCTCATGCGATGGCGGCGCGCCAAGCGTGCATCGGGTACGCGCCAGACGCCGTGTTCGTCCGGTTCGACCCGACGGTAATCCGGATAGGCCGTCAGAGACATCCCGCCATGACGTACGAAAGCCAGCGCCCAGGCCCAATCCGCCGGGGTCAGGTCACGATAGGCCCAGGCCCCACGGACCTCTTCGTACAGCTCATCAGGAACAAATCCGCCGCCCAATGCCATGCTGACCAGGTGCTGCACCAGCACATCCAGTGGCTTGTGTGGTGACTGGCGCGGTTCGATGCGCCGTTGCTCGACAGCATCGCGGGCGGCGGCTGCTTCGATCAGTTCAAGGCTGTGTGTCGGTACCAGGGTCACCCTCGAGGTGCGTCCCGGTGCGTGGCCCGAGCGCCCGGCGCGTTGCATCAACCGCGCGACACCCTTGGCCGAACCGATTTGCAGCACGCGTTCCACCGGCAGGAAATCCACCCCCAGATCCAGGCTCGACGTGCACACCACCGCCTTCAATTGACCTTCCTTCAAGGCGTGCTCAACCCAGTCACGGGTCTCGCGGGACAATGAGCTGTGATGCAACGCAATCAACCCGGCCCAGTCCGGCCGCGCCTCAAGCAAGGCCTGATACCAGATTTCCGACTGCGCCCGGGTATTGGTGAACACCAGGCTGCTGGCGCAGGCATCGAGCTCGGCCACGACCTGCGGCAACATCTTCAGACCGATGTGCCCGGCCCACGGAAAACGCTCGATGGCGGTCGGGAGAAGGGTGTCGACTGTCAGCGATTTTTCGCTTTGCCCCTGCACACACACGCCGCCACCCTGTGGGATCAGCACCTGCTCGGCGTGGGATTGATTACCGAGGGTCGCGGAAATACCCCAGACAATCAGCTCGGGTTGCCAATGACGCAAGCGGGCGAGGGCCAGTTGCAGCTGCACGCCGCGTTTGTTGCCGAGCAGTTCGTGCCATTCATCCACCACGATCATGCGCAGGGTCGAGAGCGCGGTGCGGGCGTCGGCGCGGGCCAGTAGCAAGGTCAGGCTTTCCGGAGTGGTGATCAGGGTTGTCGGCAGGCGTCGGCTCTGGCGGGCACGCTCGCTGCTGCTGGTGTCACCGGTGCGCAGGCCGATGCTCCACGGCAGGCGCAGATCATCGACCGGGCTTTGCAAGGCGCGCGCGGTGTCGGCGGCGAGGGCACGCATGGGCGTGATCCACAAAACGGTCAGCGGTTCGGCCGGTGGTTTGCGTTTGCGTGGCGTTTCAACGACGGCGGAGCATTTGGCAAAGCGATTGAGCGCGGCGAACCAGACCGCATAGGTTTTACCGGCCCCGGTGCTGGCGTGGAGCAAGCCGGATTCGCCGTTTTTGACCGCAGCCCACAGCTGTTTCTGAAAGGCGAACGGCTTCCAGCCGCGGGCGCTGAACCAGGTTTTTACGAGGTCGGAGGATTTCGCCATGCGGGCTGCGCGCGCTCTGGAGGGGTTCTTCCAGAGACCACGGGGCGGGCGGACAAGTTTGATTTTTGTAGGCTGCGGAGGTCCACTGTGGGAGCGAGCTTGCTCGCGAAGGCGGCGGAACATTCAAAATCAATGTGACTGACAGAATGCTTTCGCGAGCAAGCTCGCTCCCACAGGGTTTTGCACTAATGGCTATTTGAGGTTGCCGCTGAGGAATTGTTTGAGGCGTTCGCTTTTCGGGTTGCCGAGCACATCTTCGGGCGCACCTTCTTCTTCAACCAATCCCTGATGCAGGAACAGCACCTGGCTGGAGACTTTGCGGGCGAAGCTCATCTCATGAGTCACCATGATCATCGTCCGGCCTTCTTCGGCGAGCCCCTGAATCACCTTCAGCACTTCCCCCACCAATTCCGGATCGAGCGCCGACGTCGGCTCGTCGAACAGCATCACCTCCGGCTCCATTGCCAGCGCGCGGGCAATCGCCACGCGCTGTTGCTGGCCTCCGGAGAGAAACGCCGGATATTGATCGGCGACCCGCGCCGGCAAGCCGACCTTGTCGAGATAGCGCCGGGCACGGTCGTCGGCTTCCTGTTTGCTGCAACCCAGCACCCGGCGCGGAGCCATGGTGATGTTTTCCAGCACGGTCATGTGGCTCCACAGGTTGAAATGCTGGAACACCATTGCCAGACGCGTGCGCAGGCGTTGCAATTCATCGGCGTCGGCGACGTGCATGCCGTGGCGGTCGGTGATCATGCGGATCGCCTGGCCATCAAGGCTCATGGCGCCGTCGTTGGGTTGTTCGAGGAAGTTGATGCAGCGCAAAAAGGTGCTTTTGCCCGAGCCGCTGGCGCCGATCAGGCTGATCACGTCGCCGGTCTTGGCCTTAAGCGAAACGCCTTTGAGCACCTGATGGTCGCCATAGCTTTTGTGCAGGCCTTCAACGGTCAGTTTGTACATGGGACAGACATCCTCAAGGCGAAAGTAGGTAGCCGCTGCGATAGGCTTCAGCGCCCGCAACATGGGCGATGACCATGCCGGCAGTGGCCATGCGTCGCAGCGAGCGGGCGTACATCACGCCGGCGCTGGTGCAATGAATGGGGGTGACCCGGTCGTGGATCGGGTCGATGATTTCGGCGATCTGTTGCCCGGCTTCGAGGTATTGACCGGCCGTTGCGGTGTACACCAGCAGGCCGCCGACCGGCGTGGTCACCGGTTCGACGCCGGCCAGTGGCGTGGCCGGGAATGGCAAGGGCGGCTGCGGTCTGGTTTCGCCGACGATCGCATCGAACTGGATCATGTAGTCGATCAAGGCCTGGCAATCGCGGCTGGCCATCGGGTGATTGACGTCACCCTGGCCGCGCAGTTCGACGGTCACCGAGAAACTGCCCAGCGGAATGTCGAAGTGTTCGCCGAAGCGCTCCTTGAGTTGCCACCACAGCAGGGTGAAGCACTCATCGAACGACTGGCCGCCGGAATCGGTGGCCAGCAGGCTCGCCCGTGACTCGATGTAGCGCGCCAGAGGCTCGACCTGCGGCCACGCTTCCGGCGTGGTGTACAGATGAACCACTGATTCGAAGTCGCAGTGCAAGTCCAGCACCATGTCGGCGTCACAGGCCAGCCGTTGCAGGGTCAGGCGCTGGGATTGCAGTTGGGTGCCGGCGGTCTGGCGGGCGAGGGCGTTGCGCAGGCTGGCGCGGATCAGCTCAAGGTTGCGTTGCGGGTCATCGCTCAGCTTGCCCTCGATGTCGTTGCCGATTTCTTCGCTGAGGTCGACAAACCAGCGATTGAAATTCTGCCCGCTCTCCAGTTCGTAGCGGCCCAGCGGTACGTCCATCAGCACTTGTTCGAGGCCGACCGGATTGGCCACTGGCACCAGCACGATTTCGCTGCGCAGGCGCCCGGCGGCTTCCAGCTCCGCCAGGCGCTGCTTGAGGTGCCAGGCGACGAGCATCCCGGGCAGTTCGTCGGCATGCAGCGACGACTGGATGTAGACCTTGCCTTTGGCCTGCTCCGGGCCGAAGTGGAAGCTGTGGATCTGTCTTGCGGTCCCCGGTAGCGGGGCCAGCAGGTCATGGATCTGGTGTCGCATTACAGGTTTTCCTAGTGGGTCGGCCCGAGGAAGGCCAGCCATCGGCGTTCGGCGAGGCGGAACAGGCCGACCAGCGTAAAGGTAATGGCCAGGTAGATCAGCGCGGCGATGCCGAACGACTGGAAAGTCAGGAAGGTCGCCGAGTTGGCGTCCCGCGCAACTTTCAGGATGTCGGGGATGGTCGCGGTGAACGCCACGGTGGTCGAGTGCAGCATCAGGATCACTTCATTGCTGTAGTACGGCAACGAACGGCGCAGGGCCGAGGGCATGATCACGTAGGCATACAGCTTCCAGCCCGTCAGTCCGTAGGCCTTGGCCGCTTCGACTTCACCATGGTTCATACTGCGGATCGCCCCGGCGAAAATCTCCGTGGTGTAGGCGCAGGTGTTCAGGGCAAAGGCGAGGATCGTGCAGTTCATCGCATCGCGGAAGAAACTGTCGAGCAAAGGCTGCGCTCGTACCGCCGCCAGGCTGTAGATCCCGGTGTAGCAGATCAGCAGCTGGATATACAACGGCGTGCCCCGGAACAGGTAAGTGTAGAACTGCACCGGCCAGCGAATGTAGAAGTGCGATGAAACCCGAGCGATCGACAATGGAATCGACACCAGGAAACCAAAGAAAATCGACGCGCTGAGCAGCCACATCGTCATCGCCAGACCGGTGATGTTCTGGCCGTCGGTATAGAGGAAGGCTTTCCAGTATTCCTGCAGGAGTTCGATCATCGTACGGCCTCCCGGGCACCGGCGGCGTAGCGGCGTTCGAGCCAGCGCAGGATGAAGTTCGAGGCACTGGTGATCAGCAGGTAAATCAACGCGGCGATGACCAGGAAGTAGAACAGTTGGTAGGTGCTTTTACCGGCGTCCTGCGCGGCTTTGACCAGATCGGCCAGGCCGATGATCGACACCAGCGCGGTGGCCTTGAGCATCACCATCCAGTTGTTGCCGATGCCCGGCAAGGCAAAGCGCATCATTTGCGGGAACACCACGAAACGAAAACGCTGGCCACGCTTGAGGCCATAGGCGGTGGCCGCTTCGACCTGACCGCGCGGTACGGCGAGGATCGCGCCACGGAAGGTCTCGGTGAAATACGCCCCATAAATGAAGCCCAGGGTCAGTACCCCGGCGCTGAACGGGTCGATTTCGATGTATTCCCATTCCATGTAGTCGGTGAGCGAAGTCAGCCAGGTTTGCAGGCTGTAGAAGATCAGCAGCATCAGCACCAGATCCGGCACCCCGCGAATCAGCGTGGTGTAGAGCTGGGCTGGCAGGCGCACCAGTTTGACTTTGGACAGCTTGGCACTGGCGCCGATCAGACCGAGCAACACGGCCACCAGCAGCGACAACGCCGATAATTTGATGGTCATCCAGGTGCCTTCCAACAGCAAAGGACCGAAGCCCTTGAGGCTGAAGGCGGAGAGCCCCAGATTTTGTAAGAGGTTTTCGAACATAAATCAGCAACCTGAGCGGATGGAAAAGGCGCCCATCGAGTGATGGGCGCCGGGGCATTATTTGCCGCTGTACAGGTTCAGATCGCCAAAGTGTTTCTTTTGAATCTCGGCGTATTTGCCATCATCGTGTAACGCTTTGATACCTTTATCTAAAAGGGCCTTCAGCTCAGTGTTACCTTTCTTAATACCGACAGCGGTCTTGGCTGGCAGCAATTCGTTGTCGACCGGCTTGCTGACGTCATAGTCGGCGCCTTGTGGCGACTTCAGGAAGCCCAATTCGGCTTGCAGCATGTCCTGAATGCCCGCGTCGAGGCGGCCGGAAGTCAGGTCGGAATACACCTGATCCTGGTTCTGATAGGCCTGAGTCTTCACGCCGGCCTTGTCCAGCACGGCTTTGGCGTAGGCTTCCTGAATGGTGCCTTGCTCGTAGCCGACGGTTTTGCCTTTGAGCGACGCAACGTCTGCGGTGATACCGGAGCCTTTTTTCGACACGTAGGCGGTCGGGCCGGAGAACAGTTCGCTGGAGAAGTCGATGACTTTTTCGCGGGCCGGGGTCACGGTCATCGACGAGATCACACCGTCGAATTTATTGGCTTTCAGGCCCGGAATCATGCCGTCGAAGTCGCTTTCGACCCACTTGCACTTGACCTTCAGTTCGGCGCAGATCGCGTTACCCAGGTCGATATCGAAGCCCACCAGGCTGCCGTCGGCCGCTTTCGACTCAAACGGTGCGTACGAAGGGTCAACGCCAAAGCGCAGCTCTTTGTATTCCTTGGCCAGCGCGGAGCCGGCGGCCATGCACAACGCCAGTGCAGAAAGGGTCAGCAATGCTTTTTTCATTATTCAATCCCTAAGAACCAATATGAGCGCTTGTGGCGCAGAATTATTGTTACTGGAACGCGTACGACACATAGAAAGTAGCAATTTCCGAACCAGAGTCCCGAACAAGTGTTTTAAAAGGTGGCGCAAGCATGGCGAGGAGGGGATTGGTGCACGGAAACGGGCGCGTTAAATGCGTTGCACCAAGATGGCTCGTTTCCGCGGTTCACAGTGCTTTTGTGGCGAGGGGATTTATCCTCGTTGGGCGCGCTGGGCGCCCCCCCGACAGCCCAGTAAATGCGTGATCGGGATTTGCGACTGCTTCGCAGTCGAACGGGGATGAATCCCCTCGCCACAGATGATCTCTCGCTGCCGGTTATTCATTCCTATGCGTGGTCGCTGTCCCGGAAAACCGGGTCACGCCAACAGATCCTGTAACGTCGCCAGGCTATCGGCCTCTTCCACGGTCTTGTCCTGGCGCCAGCGCAGCATGCGCGGGAAACGCACGGCAATACCACTTTTGTGTCGACGCGAAAGGGCAATGCCTTCGAACCCCAACTCAAACACCAGGCTCGGTTTCACGCTGCTGACCGGGCCGAACTTTTCCACCGTGGTCTTGCGCACGATGCTGTCGACCTGGCGCATTTCCTCATCGGTCAGCCCGGAATAGGCCTTGGCAAACGGCACCAGTGACCGCTCGCTCGACTCCGGCGGGCCGTCCCACACCGCGAAGGTGTAATCGCTGTACAGACTGGCGCGCCGACCATGGCCGCGTTGCGCGTAGATCAGCACCGCGTCGACACTGAACGGGTCGACTTTCCACTTCCACCACACGCCCATGTCCTTGGTGCGGCCGACGCCGTATAACGCGTCGCGGGCCTTGAGCATCATGCCCTCGACTCCCAGCCGCCGCGAAGCTTCGCGCTGGCGGGCGAGGTCGAACCAGTCGGTGCCGGTCAACACAGGGGAGGGCAGTAACACCGGGCTGTTGCACCGGGCGATGAGCGCTTCCAGTTGTGCGCGGCGCTCGGCCTGCGGCCGGTTGCGCCAGTCCTCACCCTGCCATTCCAGCAAGTCGTAGGCGAGCACCACCACCGGCACCTCTTCGAGAATCTTCTTGTCGAGGGTCTTGCGACCGATGCGTTGTTGCAGCAAGGCAAAGGGTTGCACCGCCGGTGGTTCGGTCGATTGCGGATCGAAAGCGTCTTCAGTGCGCGGATGCGTGCTTTTCCACACGACGATTTCGCCATCGACCACCGTGCCTTCCGGCAAACCGTGTACCAGCACATCAAGCTCGGGAAAGCGTTCGGTCACCAGTTCCTCGCCGCGCGACCACACCCACAAACGCCCTTCGCGCTTGACCACCTGCGCGCGGATGCCATCCCACTTCCATTCCACCTGCCAGTTGCTCGCCGGGCCGATCAGTGCTTCGAACTCCTCGACCGGTTGCGACAAGGCATGGGCGAGGAAAAACGGGTACGGTTGCCCGCCGCGCTGGGCGTGCTCGTCGGCCGATTCTGCGGCGATCAGTTTCAGATAGCTGGCCGCGTTCGGCCGGTTCGACAGGTCGGTGTAACCCACCAACCGCTGCGCCACGCGTTTGCTGTCGAGCCCGGCCATGGAGGCCAGGGCGCGAGTGACCAGCAGTTTCGACACCCCCACGCGGAAACTGCCGGTGATCAGCTTGATGCACAGCATCAGGCTCGGTCGGTCCAGTTGCGCCCACAGCGCTGGCAGTTGGCGGGTGAGGTATTCCGGGGTTTCACCGCGCAATGGCAGCAGTTTGTCTTCGACCCACTCGGCCAGCCCGGCCTCGGAGCTGTGCGGGTTTTCCGGCAGTACCAGCGAAATGGTTTCCGCCAGATCGCCGACCGCCTGGTAGCTCTCTTCGAACAGCCAGGGTGCAAGCCCCGAGACCTCGACGGCCAATTCGCGCAGGATGCGCACCGGCACCAGTTGCCGTGGACGACCGCCGGACAGAAAGTACACCGCCCAGGCGGCGTCCTGCGGTGCAGCCTGGGCGAAGTAATGTTGCATGGCCGCCAGTTTGGCGTTGCTGGACGTGGTGGCGTCGAGTTCGGCGTACAACTCGGCAAAGGCTTTCATGCTTGTACCTCGGCAATAACCGGGGCGGCGCCGATGTTCTCCTCTTCGTCATCGCCGTATTCGGTGCTGAAACCCTGCGCGTCCAGGCCCTGTTCGCGCAGATGACGCACCAGCACGCTGATCGAGCCGTGGGTGACCATCACCCGTTCGGCACCGGTCTGGTTGATGGCCCAGAGCAGTCCGGGCCAGTCGGCGTGATCGGACAGCACGAAGCCGCGATCCACGCCACGTCGCCGACGAGTGCCGCGCAGGCGCATCCAGCCGCTGGCGAAGGCGTCGCTGAAATCACCAAAACGCCGCATCCAGGTGCTGCCACCGGCCGACGGCGGGGCGATGACCAAGGCCTGACGCATGATCGGGTCGGACTTTTTCACATCGCCGGCGTAGATCGTCGGCGGCAGGTATACCCCGGCTTCGCGGTAGACCCGGTTCAGCGGTTCAACCGCGCCATGACTGAGGATCGGCCCGAGGCTGGCGTCGATGCCATGCAGAATGCGCTGGGCCTTGCCGAACGAATAGCAGAACAACACGCTGGCCTTGCCGGCGGCGATGTTCGCCTGCCACCACTGGTTGATCTCGCTGAACACCTGCGCCTGCGGCTGCCAGCGGTAGATCGGCAGGCCGAAGGTCGATTCGGTGATGAAGGTATGGCATCGCACCGGCTCGAACGGCGCGCAAGTGCCGTCCGGTTCGATCTTGTAATCGCCGGACGCGACCCAGACTTCGCCGCCGTACTCCAGACGCACCTGCGCCGAACCGAGCACATGGCCCGCCGGGTGAAAACTCAAGGTAACGCCGTGGTGGGTCAGGCGCTGGCCGTAGGCGAGGGTCTGCAGATTGATGTCCTGACCCAGTCGCGCACGCAAAATCCCTTCGCTGGCGCTGCTGGCCAGGTAATGCTGGTTGCCGTTACGGGCGTGATCGCCGTGGGCATGGGTGATGACCGAGCGTTCGACGGGACGCCACGGGTCAATATAGAAATCGCCTGCCGGGCAATACAAACCTTCGGGGCGCGCGATAACAAGGTCCATGTCGTTACCAGAATGGGGGGCTTGTTAGCTATGAGGCGGGCGCGAGTCCGGAAGTTCTATCGACTTTGAAAAGCCCCCTCACCCCAGCCCTCTCCCGGAGGGAGAGGGGGCCGACCGAGGTGTCTGGTGAATTGCGTCGACCTGAAAGACCGAGTTGATTATGGGTTCGGCAAAGCCCGAACCGAGTCGAATATGGATTCGGCAAAACACCAGCCGAGTCGAATATGGATTCGGCAGTGCCCGTTCAGGTCGGCGCATGACTCCAGCAACCCCCAATCAATCCCTCTCCCGGAAGGAGAGGGGGCCGACCGAGGTGTCTGGTGAGTTACATCGACCTGAAAGGCCGAGTTGATTATGGGTTCGGCAAAGCACAGCCGAGTCGATTCTGGATTCGGCAGTGTCCGTTCAGGTCGGCGCATGACTTCAGCAATCCCCAATCAGTCCCCTCTCCCTTTGGGAGAGGGTTAGGGTGAGGGGCTCTTGATGTTTGCCTTATTTGCCGGGGGTGAGGGTCAGGCGGGTTTTGCCGTACACCCGGTCAAAGTTCTGCGGCTGCATCGGCAAACCGATGTACTGCCCCTTCAGCCATGCATCGACACCGTTGAGGTAGTTCGGGCTGACCGGGTTCCCCGACTGGCCGGTACCGTTCTGCCCCATCAGCGGTTCAGCCTGACCAAAGTCGACGATAAAGCGCATCGACGGCGCGCGGGTGGTGGTGAAGTCCTGGCCCCAGGCGAACGCGGCGGTATTCAGGGTGGTGTGATCGCCCCCGGCTGCCAGCGGTCCGCGAACGGTCTGGCCATTGGCGTTTTTCCACGCGTAGCTATGCAGTTTGCCCCACTGCCAGGCCCGGTGATCGCCACCCAGTTGACCGTCGCCAGCGCTGATCGCCGCCGCGAGACTGCGGGCGAGGATCACGGCTTTGTCTTCTTTCTGCGGCGTGCGAATGTCGTCCCAGAACGGACTGTCCTCACGGCCGAGCAAGTGATCGGCCTGGGCCGCGTAAGACAAGTCGCCGTTGGCGATGAACGCTTTCCACGCCGGGCTCGATTCAGGGCCCAGTTCGTCGAGGAAGATCTGTTTCATGCTTTCTTGCAGGAACAGTTCGTAGATCGCCGCATCGGCCGAAGTCGGGCTGAGTTTGCCGTCGAATGCCATCAAGCGGGTGAACGCCTCGCGGGCCTTGTTGCGCTCCGCTTCCGGCAGGGCGTCGATCGCCTGTTTCAGCGGTTGCTTCATGCCCGGCGCTTCGAACATTTTTTTCAGTTTGGCGGCAAACGTGGTGGTCTGGTCGTACTGCATGGCGATCACGCTGCGGCCGTCATGTTTGCCGCTGCCGGCCAGTTCCGCCAGACGCTCGCCACGTTCCGGCGCCGCCCAGGAGTTCGACAGTTGCATGCCGTAACCGTGAGGAATCACCCGCTGGTTGGCGGTGCCGAGCCAGCCTTGCGCCGGGTCCTGATCGTACGGGTGCAGCATCGGGTCGGCGTAACCGTCCCAATCGTAACGACCTTCCCAGCCCGGCGACGGCAGCAGGCCTTCGCCTTCACGGCGGTTGGGGAAACGCCCGGTGACTTGCCAGCCAATGTTGCTGGCGTCGGCGAACACCATGTTCAGGGCAATGGCGCGGATCTCGCGGCTCGCGTCCGAGGCACGTTCAACGTTCTGCGCACGGGTCAGGTCAAAAAACGCGTCCAGCGACTTGTCGTCGGTGAAACTCGGTGTTTGCAGAGCCAGGCCAAAACCGTTGCCTTGTACCGCGGCCTGGGCACTGTTGAGCAGTGCGCCGTGGCGGGTTTCGTACACCGCTTCGCGAATCGGCCGCTGGCCTTTGACGAAATAGGTTTCGTTGCGCACGCCCAGCGGCTGCCATTTGCCATTGACCTCGTAGGTCAGGCTGTTGCCCTGACGACGGATTTTTTCCAGGAACAGGTCCTGGTTGTCGCCGAGCACGCTGGTGGCGCTCCACGCAACTTTGCCGTTGAAGCCGCCGAGCACCATCGGCAAACCGGCAACGGTGACTCCGGCGGCCTGATACTTCGGTGCGCGGATCTGCACGAAGGTCCACAGCGACGGCGCCGCCAGTGGGCCATGGCTGTCGCTGGCGAGAAGGCTCTTGCCGCTGCGGCTGCGTTGCGGGGCGATGGCCCAATTGTTCGACGAGGTGGTGCCGAGCAGGTTCAGCGCCGACAGCTGTTGGCTGGCGTTGCTCAGTTCGCTCAGGCCGGGAATCTGTCCGTTCAGTTTCAAACCTTGCAGCTTGTCGGCCTCAGCCAGCGGCAAATTCTCATCGGGGGCGGACGGCGTCAGCCAGGCGAGTTTGTCGCTGGTTACGGTTTGCGCGAGCACCAGGGATGAGATTTCTTCCGGCAGGTTGGCCGACTGGCTGAAATTCAACAGGGCGAATATCAGCGCCGAGTCTTCCGGTTTCCAGTATTCCGGCTTGTAGCCGCTGGAGGCCAGATCGCCCGGCAGTTTGTCGGCGTAGCGGAACAGGTAGGCGTTGACGCCCCGCGCATAGACTTCGAAGAAGCGCTTGAGCCGTGGCGACGAGGCCTTGTACAGCTCGCCGGCACTTTTCTTCAGGTTGACCGCGCGCATGTAGCGGTCGGCATCGAGCATTGATGCACCGGACATTTCCGCGAGACGGCCCTGAGCCAACAGGCGCAGGGTGACCATCTGGTTGATGCGGTCGCTGGCGTGCACGTAACCGAGGGTGAACAGCGCGTCATGGAAACTGTTGCTTTCGATCAACGGCATGCCCATGGCATTGCGTCGCACCGACACGTTCTGCGCCAGGCCCTTGAGCGGTTGCACGCCGGAGGTGGGCGGGAGGGTGTCCTGGGCGTTCCAGGTCTGGCACCCGGACAGGCCCAAAACACCGGCCACTGCTGCGGCAACGCCGAACCGGGGAAGAAAATGTGTAAGGGCTGGCGAGGCCATGGCAAAGCTCCTGCGGGGGGTAGCGTCAGTAAAGGCGCTACGTTAGTGAGCAGTAGGGTGCCGCGCAAGCGGGGGCGGGGGTTATTTCTCGATTTGTCAGACGAACCTTCACCTGAGGACAACACAAGACCTGTGGCGAGGGGATAAATCCCCTCGCCACAATGAATTCAATCAGGCTTTGGGCGGGTTGATCTGCTGCACCAGGGCATACGCCTTGACCGTCGCCGGACGATCCTTGATGTGATTGAACCAGCGCAGCACATGCGGGAAGTCCTCAAGGTTCTGGCTCTGCCATTTGTGCGAGACGATCCACGGGTAGATCGCCATGTCGGCGATGCTGTACTCGCTGCCGGCGACGAATGTGTGGTCGGCCAGTTGCTTGTTCAACACGCCATAGAGGCGCGCGGTTTCGTCGATGTAGCGCTTGATCGCGTAGGGGATTTTTTCCGCGGCGAACTGGCTGAAGTGATGATTCTGCCCCGCCATTGGCCCCAGCCCGCCCATTTGCCAGAACAGCCATTGCAACGCCGTTTGCCGACCCCGCAGATCCTTGGGCAGGAAGAGCCCGGTCTTTTCCGCCAGATACAGCAGGATGGCCCCCGACTCGAACAGCGACAGCGGCTCGCCGCCATCGGCCGGTTCATGGTCGACGATGGCCGGGATTCGGTTGTTCGGAGCGATTTTCAGAAAGTGCGGCTGGAATTGCTCACCCTGACTGATGTTGATCGGGTGCACGTTGTACGGCAGGCCGGCTTCTTCGAGAAACAGCGAGATCTTGTGGCCGTTGGGGGTGGTCCAGTAATACAGGTCGATCATGGAAAGCTCCAAATCAGAAATGGACTTGCGTGCAGCCAACGTCGGCGTCGAGTCGTCCCGTGTGCGTTCGATCGCTTGCCTGGCAGGAAGAGGTGATGCTGAACTAGGGGGAATTCAATGACCCCTCGTGAGAAAAATCGCCATGGAACTTCAGGCCAACGCTGCGCTGATCATCATCGACCAGCAACAAGGCATTCTGGAACCGCGTCTGGGGCGGCGGAACAATCCGCAGGCCGAAGAGCGAATCCTCGATTTGCTCGGATTCTGGCGCCGCAACGCGCGACCAGTGGTTCATGTGCAGCATCTTTCGCATTCGCCGGACTCGGTGTTCTGGCCGCAACAGTCAGGCGTGGAGTTTCAGCAGCGGTTTTTGCCGCAGGATGGCGAGTGGCTGATACAGAAACGCGTGCCGGATGCCTTTTGTGGCACCGGGCTGGAAGCACGGTTGAATGAGGCGGGGATCGGGCAGTTGATCATCGTTGGCGTGGCCACCCACAACTCGGTGGAGTCCACGGCGCGCGCGGCGGGCAATCTGGGGTTCGACGCGTGGGTGGTGGAGGATGCGTGCTTTACCTTCGACAAGGCCGATTATTTCGGCACGTTGCGCACGGCTGAAGAGGTGCACGGGATGTCGCTGGGGAATTTGCAGGGGGAGTATGCGACGGTGGTCAGTGCGAAGCAGATTCTCGCGGCGGGCTGAAATCTTTGCCCTGTGTACCGGCCCCCTTCGCGAGCAAGCTCGCTCCCACAGGGCGATTGCATTCCATCTGAAGAAACCCGCTCACCTTTAGGCGTGAGCCTGCTCGCGATAGCGGTCTGTCAGGTGCCAGCGATGTTGAATGTGCTGCCGTCATCGCGAGCAGCCTCAGTCCTACAGTCAATTGCATTCCAACGGAAGGAACTCGGTCACTGTGGGAGCTGGCTTGCCAGCGATGGCGGAGTATCAGGCGAAGGCGCTCTTCGCCTGGCGCATCAAGCGCCGTGGCACTTCTTGAATTTCTTGCCGTTGCCGCATGGGCACGGATCGTTGCGGCCGACGTCTTTCAAGGCGTTGCGCACCGGTTCCTGGTGGGCGTGGCCGCAGTTCGGGCCGTGGACATGGCCATGATCGTGGTGATGGTCATGATCATGATCGTGGTTGCAGTCAGGGCCATGGACATGAGGTTGCTGGGTCATCGGTGTTGCTCCGGAATTAGATCGGCGGGGATTATCACGCCATTGCGTTCAAGGTGCACGTAGTGAGCGATGAATAAACCGGTTTCCATTTCGCCCTGTAACCGATAAGGAATCGGCTGGTTCGAATTTTTCAGCATTTTCACCACCTCCTTGACCTGCGGCCACAGGTTAGTGCGGATCGGCACCTTGAAGTAGGCGCTGCGTTTGGGCCCCACCGTGAACCAGTGTTCATGTTCACCCTCGGCCAGCAGCAGGTCGCCCAGATGAATGCGGTATTCCAGGCCGCGCACGGTCAGGTCGCTGTCGTTGGGGTTGTCGATGCGAAAGTGCAGGATGAATTTCTGTTCGAGCAGTTTTGCCCGTACCACCTCGACGTTCACCAGGTGCACGGCGGGGTCGACACTGTCGTCGCTGAACCACGAAGCGCAGCCGCCCAGATTCAGGGTCAGCATCAAGGTGAAGAGCTGGAATGTGCGCCAACGACCGAGCATGGTTGAACTCCTTTTGCTGCCAGTCTAGACGCTAAAAGATCGCCGCCTGCATGAGATGGCGTTCTCTGCAGGCGCTGCCGCAGGCTGCGATCTGTTGATCCTATACGCCGAAATACCCCGCACAGCACTTCTTGAATTTCTGCCCGCTGGCACAAGGACACGCATCGTTGCGTCCCAGTTTCAACTGCACGGTCGGGTCGATGAAGTACCAGCGCCCGGCGTTTTGCACGAACGATGAGCGCTCGCGGTGACTGTGTTCGCCCTGGCTGTCGTGCCAGCGTGCAGTGAAGGTGACGAAGGCGTGCTCCGGCTGGCCGCCGAAGACTTCCGAGCTTTCCACGTCGAGGCCGAGCCAGGTGCTCTGCGCACTCCAGGCACTGATTGCCTGACGATCCAGCCCCGCTTGCTGGGCGGGCAGGGTGGTCGCCACCAGATAATCGATCAGACCCAGCACATAGGCGCTGTAGCGCGAGCGCATCAGCGCCTCGGCGCACGGCGCCGGGTGGCCGGCGTGATAGTGACCGCAGCAGGCGTCCAGCAGATTACCGCTGCCGCACGGGCAAATGGCTGTACTCATTGCATTACCACCAGTATTTCCCGAAGTTTTCCGGATTGGCCCAGAACCGCGAGTTGAGCCAGTCGGGGACTTGTTTGTAGTCAAGCAGATCGTAAGTGAACAGGGTCAGCACCTGATCGTCACGCTGGAAGCGCTCGCTGGCCTGCAGTGCCAGCGAATAGAAATCGGTTTCCTGCCAGCCGCTGGCCGTCAGATCCGAGAGCACCGCGATGCGGCTGGCGTTGAGGTTACGAATGCCGCCCAACAGGTTCAGGCCATCGCGCTTGGGCAAATGTTCCAGGCAATCGACCACCAGCGCCAGGTCGAAACGCCGCGCGGCCAGTTCCGCTGGCAAGGCGCCGGGCGCGGCATGTGCCACGCAGGTGTCCGGGTGCGCTTGCTTGAATGCGCTCAGCGCCGGGAATTCACTGGCGCCGATCAACAGCAGACGCGCCGGGGCGTAGCGATCCAGCAAAGCGGCCAACGCCTGTTGTGGCGTGCGGGAAGAAATGGCGACGTTCATCAATGCTCCTCAATCAGACTGCCAAGACTAGCCTGCCTGACTGCGCCGGCAAAGCGCGCTGCGGCGCCGGTTCGCGGTAAATGGGGGGAAAGTCCTGTGAACACGGTCGCAAACAGCAATGGCCTATTGCTGGCGGAGATTAAAACTCCGGTCTTTACTCCCTGAATCGGTTCTAAGCCGATCCCTCAGGAGAAAACCAGATGAGCATAGTTCGGACAGCATTACCTTTGATTCTGCTAACCAGTGTGTTGACTGGTTGCGCAGGTTTGCAGAAAACCGACTGGCCGACCTGTGCGGCGGTCGGCGGTGTAGTCGGTGCGGGCCTCGGTGCGACGGAAAGTTCGGCGTGGGCCGGCTACGGCGCACTGTTGGTCGGTGGTACGGCAGCGGCCTATTGCTGGGTGCACGGTGATGGTGACGAGGACGGTGATGGTGTGCCGGACAGTCGCGACAAGTGCCCGCACACGCCTCGAGGCGTAAAAGTCGATGCTGACGGCTGCCCACCACCTGCCCCTGCGCCAGTGGTAGAAGAAGCCGTTGTGGTCAAGGAAGAAACCATAGTTATTCGCGATGTGCACTTCCAGTTCGACAAGGCCACGCTGACCGGTTCTGACAAACAAGTGCTCGACAAAGTCGCCACTCGCCTGAAACAGGAATCCTCCAACGCGCAACTGACCGTGACCGGTCATACCGACAGTGTGGGCAGCGATGCCTACAACAAGAAACTGTCGGATCGTCGTGCGCATTCGGTGGTGGAATACCTGATCCAGCAGGGTGTGCCACGCGCCAGCTTCGTTTCGGTGTCCGGCATGGGTGAAAGCCAGCCAGTGGCCGATAACAAAACCGCTGACGGTCGCGCGCAAAACCGTCGTACCGAAATCAAAATCGTCCGCTAGACCTCTCGCATCCGCGGCTTGTGCAGTCGCGGATGCGGGTCTTTACTCCTGTGTAACCGGTATGGGCCGGTGACACAGGAGCTTTCAAAATGACTGTTTTCTCAAGGTCCGTCTTGCCGGTGCTGCTGCTAGGCAGCTTGCTCACCGGTTGCGCTACTCACAGCGATGGCACTGCACCCCTCAATCAACGTACGTGGCCTATTTGCAGCCTGATCGGCGGGCTGGTCGGCGGCGGTCTTGGCGCCATCGAAAGTGGTGGCTGGGCTGGCGGCGGCGCAGCGCTGGGGATCCTCACCGGCGGACTGATCTGTTATGCCCAGGACGGCGATGAAGACGGCGATGGCGTGTTCGACCGCCGCGACCGTTGCCCTGACACCCCGGCCAATACCCCGGTCGATCACCGTGGTTGCCCGCTGCCGCAATATCCGGTCACTGTAAAAGCCCCCGAACCTGCGCCGCAATCGGAAGTCATCACCCTCAGTGATGCCGGCAACGTGCTGTTCGATTTCGACAAATCTGATCTGACGCCGGCCGCGAAAGCCCAGCTCGATACGCTGATGGACAAGCTGCGCAATGCCGATGTGGTCAGCATCAAAGTCATCGGCCATACCGACAGCAAAGGTTCGGATGCCTATAACCAGGCACTGTCGGAGCGGCGTGCCAGCAGTGTGGCGGCGTATCTGCTGAGCCAGGGTCTGGAACCGGGCAAGCTGACCAGTGAAGGGCGTGGCGAGAGCGAGCCGGTCGCCGACAACGCGACGGACGAGGGACGGGCGAAAAACCGTCGGGTGGAGTTGCATATCAATCGCTAGGACTTGTCTGTAGTCCGCAGGCTAGAGCTGCCGGGCGACGATCATCGTCGAACCGGCAGCGATCCGACGACTGACAAAAGTTTTTTCATTTTTCCCTCTGGCTTATCCCCCGTCTAAGCCGTTACTGTGCGCCCAAAGAATAATTCCGACACGGGGGAGCGTATGAAGGTTTTCTGGGGGCTGGGGCGCTTGTTGACCCTGCTGTTCTGGTGCGTGGTGGTGGTCAATCTGCTGGTGCCTTTTGTGCATCCGCTGCACTTGCTGGTCAATCTGGCTGGCGCCTTGTTGCTGGCGCTGCATGTTCTGCAGTTGCTGTTCTGTCGTCTCAAGGGGCGTCCCAACCCGTGGCGTGACCGTCTGCGGATCCTGTTGTTTGGCGTATTTCACCTGCAAACCATCCCGGCCCCGGCCGCTCCGGAGGCTTCTTCCCATGCGTAAACTCTGCTTGCTCGCTGCATTGATCAGTCCCTTGGCCTGTGCCCAGGTGGTCAGCGTCGAACCCAATTCCCTGATGCGTTTGCCCAATACCGTCAGCACTTTGCAGCTCGAACGTCTGGACGTGGCCGATTACGGTACTTTGCTGATTCCTGCCAACGTGACCGAGCTGACCGTGGGCCAATTGCGTCTTGGCCATGAAGCGCGCATTGCGATCGTTCCGGCTGAACAGGCGCTGGAATTGAAAGTGGCCCGTGCCGAACTGAGCGAAGGCAGCCAGATCACCGCGCGCGGGGCGCCGGGGACGTATGAAAAAGCCGCCCGTGCGGGGCGTAATCTGAATCTGCAATTCAAGGCGTTGAACGCGCCGCAACTGTTGGTCGATGCCCGTGGCGGCACCGGTGCGCCGGGTTTTGTCGGCCTCGATGGCGGTAACGGCGAAGACCCGGGCTGCACCTATGGCGCGGCCGGGCACGGTTTCGATGGCAGTAACGGCAGCGATGGCCAGCCGGGCGCACCGGGTGCGCTGGTGCGTCTTGAAGTGCCACGCGAGTTTCCGGCCGAGCTGATCAAGGTCAACGTGGCCGGCGGTGCCGGTGGCCCGGCGGGTGTTGGCGGCAAAGCAGGGAAGGGCGGCAAATCCAAGGGCTGCCTGGTGTATCGCGCCGATGGCGGCAAGAATGGCAAGGCCGGGGCTGATGGCCAGCCTGGGCCGGTGGGGGCGGCGGGTGCTGTGACTGTGCAGCGTCTCTGAACGTTTTACCCTCACCCCAGCCCACTCCCCGAGGGAGAGGGCTGGGTGAGGCGACTCAGGCTATCCATCGACCTGAAAAACCGTGTCGATTATGGATTCAAAGCAGATATTTCAAGTCGGCGTAATTCTCCAATACCCCCCATTCAGTCCCCTCTCCCTCCGGGAGGAGAGGGCTGGGGTGAGGTGACTCAGACTATCCATCGACCTGAAAAACCGAGTCGATTATGGATTCAAAGCCAATCCTCCAGGTCGGTGTAACTCTTCAATATCCCCCATTCAGTCCCCTCTCCCTCCGGGAGAGGGTTAGGGTGAGGGGCTTTTGATTTTCAGATCATCGGTCTTGCCGCCGCAATCGCCACCAGCACCAACCCGACAATCAGATTGATCCCTACCACCCGGCGAATCTGCCCCAGGACCGCCGCACCCGCCGGCCAGTCCTTCGCGTCCACTGCTTTGCGCAGTTCCGGCAGCATCAAGCCCTGAATCCGGATGAACAGCGCGGTCATCACCACATACAAGCCCATCATCACCTGCACGTACTTCGGCGCGGTCTCGAACCCCACGTGCTGCAAATGCAACATGCCCACGCCGCTGATCGGCAGCAGGATCACCGCGACCCACACCCAGCGGAAAAAACCTTGAAACACTTCCACCCACAAGGTCAGGCGGGCTGGGCCGTCGAGGGCCTTTACCGCCGCCGGGCGCAGGACCATCCAGGCGAAAAACATGCCGCCGACCCAGACCAGGGCGGACAGGACATGCAGCGGATAAACGAGGCTAAAAGGTGTCATTGGGGTACTCCGTTCTGCGCGGGATCGTTTCGCGGGGTATGATAGCCGCCGAACCGAACCACTGAAAATTTATCCAGCGTTTTTGCGCCCGACACTCAATGATCAGCACTGAACTCAAAACCACGATCCAGGGCGCCTATTCGCGTTTTCTTGAAGCCAAGAGCCTCAAACCGCGTTACGGCCAGCGCCTGATGATCGCTGAAATCGCCAAAGTCCTCGGGGATATCGACACCGATGACGAAGGCCGGCGCAGTGGCGACCCCGCAATTGTCGCGGTGGAAGCCGGCACCGGTACCGGCAAGACCGTGGCCTACAGCCTTGCGGCGATCCCGACAGCGAAGCTGGCCGGCAAGCGTCTGGTGATCGCCACCGCGACCGTGGCCCTGCAAGAGCAGATCGTCTACAAGGACTTGCCCGACCTGATGCGCAATAGCGGGCTGAACTTCAGCTTCGCCCTGGCCAAGGGCCGTGGCCGCTACATGTGCCTGTCCAAGCTCGACATGTTGTTGCAGGAAGGCCACGCGCAAACCGCCACTGCGCAGTTGTTCGAAGAAGAAGGTTTCAAGATCGAGGTCGACGAGGCCAGTCAGAAGCTGTTCACCAGCATGATCGAAAAGCTCGCCGGCAATAAATGGGACGGCGACCGCGACAGCTGGCCCAATGCGCTGGAAGATGCCGACTGGGCGCGTCTGACCACCGATCACAGCCAGTGCACCAACCGCCATTGCCCGAACTTCGGCCAGTGCGCCTTCTACAAGGCTCGCGAAGGCATGGGCAAGGTCGACGTGATCGTCACCAACCACGATATGGTGCTGGCTGACCTGGCCCTCGGCGGCGGTGCGGTGTTGCCGGACCCACGCGACACCATTTACGTGTTCGACGAAGGTCATCACCTGCCGGACAAGGCCATCGGCCACTTCGCTCATTACACGCGCCTGCGTTCCACCGCCGACTGGCTGGAAACCACCGCGAAAAACCTCACCAAACTGTTGGCCCAGCATCCGTTGCCGGGGGATCTCGGCAAGCTGATCGAGCAAGTGCCCGAGCTGGCGCGGGAGATCAAGACCCAGCAGCAGTTCATGTTCACCGCGTGCGAGCAGATTGCCGATTTCAAACCCGGCGAAGACGTCGAAGGTCGCGAGCGGCCACGCCATCGTTTCGTCGGCGGGGTGATTCCCGAGCACATGCGCGAGATGGGCATCGAGCTGAAGAAGGGCTACTCGCGGCTCAATGACCTGTTCACCCGTCTGACCGACCTGCTCAAGGAAGGCATGGACGGCGAGGTCAATATCGGCATCGCGAGCAATCAGGCCGAAGAGTGGTATCCGCTGTTCGGCAGCCTGTTGTCCCGTGCCTCGGGCAACTGGGAGCTGTGGACCGCCTTCACCGCCGAAGACCCGGAAGACAGCCCGCCGATGGCCCGCTGGCTGACGCTGGCCGAAAGCGGTTCGCTGTTCGATATCGAGGTCAACGCCAGCCCGATTCTCGCCGCCGAGACCTTGCGCCGCAGCTTGTGGAACGTGGCTTACGGTTGTCTGGTGACGTCGGCAACCCTGACCGCGCTGGGCACGTTCGACCGTTTTCGGATGCGTGCCGGCCTGCCGAAAAAAGCCGTTACCGCCGTGGTGCCGAGCCCGTTCCATCACGCCGACGCCGGCGTGTTGCGGGTCCCCGACCTGAAAGCCGACCCGCGCGATGCCGCCGCTCACACCGCCGCGATCATCCGTGAGTTGCCGGATCTGGTCGAAGGCTCGCGCGGTACGCTGGTGTTGTTCTCCTCGCGCAAACAGATGCAGGACGTGTTCGACGGCCTCGACCGCGACTGGCGCAAGCAAGTGTTCATTCAAGGCAACCTGTCGAAACAGGAAACCCTGAACAAGCACAAGGCGCGGGTCGATGGCGGCGATTCCAGCGTGCTGTTCGGCCTCGCCAGTTTTGCCGAAGGGGTGGACTTGCCGGGCGCCTACTGCGAACACGTGGTGATTGCCAAGATTCCGTTCTCGGTGCCGGACGATCCAGTCGAGGCGGCGTTGTCGGAGTGGATCGAGGCCCGTGGTGGCAATCCATTCATGGAAATCTCGGTGCCGGACGCCTCGCTGAAACTGGTCCAGGCCTGCGGTCGCTTGCTGCGTACCGAAGAAGACCGCGGCACCATCACCTTGCTGGATCGCCGTCTGGTCACCCAGCGCTACGGCAAAGCGATCCTCAATGCGTTGCCGCCATTCCGTCGTGAAATATCCTGAGACAACGGTGGGCAGTTTTGCCCGCCGCGCTGTCTATCTCTCTGCCATGCTTTTCCATTGGCCCTTTGGTCGTTAGGGAGAACTCCGTTCTTATGATTCGCCGCTCGTTGCCTGCCGTGTTTGCCTTGATCTTCGCCGCGCCGTTGTTGGCGGCGCCTGCCGGTCAGCAGACCCTGTTCAACTTCGTTCGCCCCGCCGACGTGGTGAAAGTCGTCACCGAAAACACTGACCTGCCACAAGCCAACGCCGAACAGACCCAGGAAGGTGAAGTACTGCGCCGGGTGACGTTCAACCCGGTAGCCCGCCCGACCCTGCGCCTGACCCCGCAGGCCGGTGCGTGGGACTGGTCGCAGTCCGGGATGATGAGCCTGCGGCTGCAAAGCGCAATGAACTGGGCCGTGACGGTCTACGTGCAAATCCAGAGCAACAACGGGCAGACGCTGACCAGTCGCGTCGACCTGCCAGCGGGGCCGGCACAAACCCTGCTGGTGCCGCTGGTGGCGACCTCGCCGCTGAGCCAGGGCATGAAGGCCGGGCCGCCGATGCCGGTGACCGTCGATGGCCAGCGGATTCTGTTGGCCAGCAGCAGCGGCGAGCTGGATCGCAGCCAGGTGGTGTCGGTCAGTCTGTCGATGGATCAGCCGAAAGTGCCTCAAAGCCTGCTGCTCGAACGTTTCGGCGTACAGGATGGCGATGCGGTGACGCAGGCCGTGTACGGCAATCTGGTGGACGCCTACGGGCAGTCGACCCGTAGCAGATGGCCGGAAAAGGTCACCAGCGACGAACAACTCAAATCTGCTGCCGCCAAAGAGCAGCAACAGCTGAAAACCTGGCTGGCCGAACGCGCCAAGTCCTCGCTGGACAAATTTGGCGGCTGGAACAAGGGCCCGACGTTCAAGGCCAGCGGCTTCTTCCGCACCGAGAAACGTGACGGGCGCTGGTATCTGGTGACCCCTGAGGGCCATCCGTTCTACTCCCTCGGCGTCAACACCGTCAGCCCGGACGTCAACCAGACATACGTGGCCGGTCGCGAATACATGTTCGAATCCCTGCCCAAACCCGACGAACCGCTCGCCAGCCATTTCGGCGAAGGCGATAACCGGGGCGGCAATGGTGCCGATCAGGGCCGCGGTTACGGCAACGGGCGCTGGTACGACTTTTATGCCGCCAACTTGCAGCGGGTCTACGGCGAACCGTGCAAATCGGCCAGTGCAGGCGCATCCGGTGTCGCAGCAGCGGCGAAGACGCAAGCCGCCGAAAGCGTTGCCGCCAACACCGCAGAGCGTGCAGCTGTGCCGACTGAGCCGAAGGCCGGGGTTGCCGAAGCGGCGCAGACCGATGCTGTGCAAGCGACGAACGCCAACGCAGCCGCGCCCTGCACAGCCGCCCTCGATGAGCAGCAATGGGCCAGCCACACCCTTGATCGCCTGCAAGCCTGGGGCTTCAACACGGTTGGCAACTGGAGTGCGCCGCAGTTGGGCGACACCGAGCGTGTACCGTACACCTTGCCGCTGTCGATCGTCGGCGATTACACCAGCATCAGCACGGGCAGCGACTGGTGGGGCGGCATGCCGGATCCGTTCGATCCACGCTTCGCCATGGCCACCGAACGTGCCGTGGCGATTGCCGCCCGTGATCACCGCGACGATCCCTGGCTGATCGGCTACTTTGCCGACAACGAACTGGCCTGGGCCGGCCCCGGTGACGATCCGCAATCGCGCTACGCGCTGGCCTACGGCACGTTGAAAATGACCACCGACGTGCCGGCCAAACGCGCGTTCCTCAAGCAACTGCGCGACAAATACCGTAATCAGGCGGGGTTGTCGAAGGCATGGGGTATTGATCTGCCGGCTTGGGAACTGATGGAAGACCCGGGCTTCGTGCCGCCGCTGCCGAACCCTGAACACCCGGAAATCGAGGCCGACTTCAAGTACTTCCAGAAGGTCTTTGCCGACACCTACTTCAAAACCATTTCCGACTCGCTGAAATGGCACGCGCCCAATCAGCTGCTGCTCGGCGGCCGTTTCGCCACCAGCACCCCGGAAGCCGTGGCCTCCTGCGCGCAGTATTGCGATGTGTTGAGTTTCAACATGTACACGCTCAAGCCACAGGACGGCTATGACTTCGCCGCGCTGGGTGCCCTCGACAAACCGGTCTTGATCACCGAGTTCAACTTCGGCTCGACCGATCGCGGCCCGTTCTGGGGCGGCGTGACGCAGTTGAGCCGGGAAGAAGATCGCGGACCGGCCTACGCCAACTTCCTCAAGCAGGCGTTGAGTGAACCGTCGATTGTCGGTGTGCACTGGTTCCAGTATCTGGATCAGCCGGTGACCGGGCGTCTGCTCGATGGCGAGAACGGGCACTTCGGACTGGTCGGGGTGACGGATCTGCCGTATCAGGGGTTTGTCGAGACTGTGCGCAAAAGCAACCTGCAGGCGCTTGAACAGTTGGGCAAGGAGGCTGAGAAAGCGGCCGCTGCGGCGGGGCATGAAGCTGAAGGCGGACGCAAGGGCGAGGCCGGCAAGGGGCCGGGTGCCAGTCATGCGGGTGGGCATTCCGGGAATGGTCACTAAGGTTTAGACCGCGTTAGCGTTCTTCGCGAGCAAGCCCGCTCCCGCATTCGATCTCTGCTGCACTGAAGATCAGTGTGGCAGCGGGCCTGCTCGCGAAGGTGCCAGTAGCCTCACCACAGCATTTAACCGTCTGGCCCGCAGCTGTTCCCAAATCCCTCTAGGGCTGGAACAATGCGGGCCACTTTGTAGAGCGTTTTCGCGGGGGAGTTGCGGGTGCAGATTCAGGGACATTACGAGCTTCAATTCGAAGCGGTGCGCGAAGCCTTTGCCGCACTGTTCGACGATCCCCAGGAACGCGGCGCAGCCCTGTGCATCAAGGTCGGTGGAGAAACCGTTCTCGACCTCTGGTCCGGCACTGCCGACAAGGATGGTCGCGAGGCCTGGCACAGCGACACCATCGCCAACCTGTTTTCCTGCACCAAAACCTTCACCGCCGTCACCGCGCTACAGCTGGTTGCCGAAGGCAAGTTGCAACTTGATGTTCCGGTTGCGCGCTACTGGCCGGAATTCGCCGCCGCCGGCAAAGAGTCGGTCACCCTGCGCCAATTGCTCTGCCATCAGGCCGGTCTGCCGGCCTTGCGTGAATTGCTGGCGCCGGAAGCACTGTACGACTGGCAAACCATGGTCGACGCCCTCGCGGCCGAAGCACCGTGGTGGACGCCGGGCACCGGCCACGGTTATGCCGCAATCACTTACGGCTGGTTGATGGGTGAGTTGCTGCGGCGCGCCGACGGTCGCGGGCCGGGGGAGTCCATCGTCGCCCGTGTCGCCAGGCCCTTGGGCCTGGACTTTCACGTTGGCCTGGCCGATGAAGAGTTTCATCGCGTCGCGCATATCGCACGGGGCAAAGGCAATGCCGGGGACGCCGCCGCTCAGCGTCTGCTGCAAGTGACCCTGCGCGAACCGACCGCGATGACCACCCGCGCCTTTACCAATCCGCCCTCGGTGCTCACCAGCACCAACAAGCCGGAGTGGCGCCGCATGCAGCAGCCGGCGGCCAACGGCCACGGCAACGCACGCAGTCTGGCGGGCTTTTACGCCGGTTTGCTCGACGGCAGCCTGCTCGAGAGCGACATGCTCGAAGAGCTGACCCGCGAACACAGCCTCGGCGAAGACAAGACTCTGTTGACCCGTACCCGTTTCGGTCTGGGCTGCATGCTCGATCAACCGGACGTGCCGAACGCCACCTACGGCCTCGGCCCGCGGGCGTTCGGCCATCCGGGCGCGGGCGGTTCCATCGGTTTTGCTGATCCTGAGCATGATGTCGCGTTCGGTTTTGTGACAAATACCCTGGGGCCGTACGTCTTGATGGATCCGCGCGCGCAGAAGCTCGCGCGGGTGCTTGCCACTTGTCTGTAAAGTTTCATTCGGGGTTCCAGGGCCGGAACCTCATGCGGTTTTTCGATTCAAACCGACTGTTTATCCGGGCGAAAGAGCTCTGATTTTTCCTTACTTCATTTTGTGGACTTTCAATGTCATCTAAAAAGACCCTCGCCCTGGCCCTGTGCGTTGCAATGACCGGTTGTGCACAGACTCCGAAAAACGATGCAGACGGCGGCAGTTGGTGGCCGTTCGGCTCTTCCGACAAAGTCGCAGCCAAAGAGCCAGCACCTGCTCCAGCCCCGCTGAAACCTGCCGCCACTGCACCGGTGGCCAAGACCGAAAGCAGCAGCCACTGGTACTGGCCGTTCGGCAGCTCCGATGATGCAGCGGCCAAGGCTGAGGTGAAACCTGAAGTAAAACCTGCAGCCAAAACCCCGGTTGCAGTGGCCAAGACCGATGCCAACACCGGCAGCAAGTGGTGGTGGCCGTTCGGCGGCAAGGATCAGTCCACTGCCAAAGTAGTGCCGATGCCTGACCCGAAAGTCACCCAGGCCTGGCTGGATGACTACGAGCCACGCCTACGTGCGGCAATCAAGGACAGCAATCTGCAACTCGAGCGCCGTGACAACGTGCTGGTGGTGATCGCGCCGGTGGAGGGCTCGTTCAACCCGAAGCGTCCGGCCATGTTGCTGCCGGTGACACTCAGCCCGTTCACCAATGTTGCGAAAATTCTCGAAGCTGACCCGAAAACCGCGGTACTGGTGCTCGGTCACAGCGACAACACCGGCGCCGCGCCGGCCAACGTCAAACTCAGCCAGGAGCGCGCCCAGTCCGTGGCGGCGATCTTCCGTCTGAGCGGTTTGCAGCGTGATCGCCTGATGCTGCGCGGCATGGGCGGCGATGCCCCGCGTGCCGCCAACGACAGCGCCGAAGGCCGTGCCCTGAACCGTCGCGTCGAATTGCTGGTGACCCCGCAGAACACCATGGTTGCCCTGCTGAGCAAATACAACATGCCGGCACCGGCACCGACCACGATGATTGCCGCCCAGGACGTCAAGCCTGTAGCCAAGCCAGTAACACCGGCGCCGGCCGCTTCCAAAGCCGCCGTACCTGCAACCAAAAAGGCGCCAGCGAAGAAAGCCGCCGTACCTGCAACCAAAAAGGCGCCAGCGAAGAAAGCCGCCGCCAAGGCTCCGGCGAAAAAAGCGGCGGCCAAGGCTCCGGCGAAAACGCCTGCCAAGAAAACCGCTCCAGCCAAAGCGGCGACCACTGACAAGAAAGTCGCCGCCACCGATACTTCCAAGCAGTGATCCGCTAACGAAAAGGAATGCGCCATGACCCAGGCTCTGGCAGATATGCGTCGTGATTACACCCGGGATGGCTTGACCGAGGCGCAAGCCCCGAACGAGCCGTTTGCGTTGTTTCACCAATGGTTTGCCGACGCGGTGAAAACCGAACAGGCGCCCGTGGAGGCCAACGCCATGACCCTGGCCACGGTCGATACGCACGGACGACCGCATTGCCGCATTCTGCTGCTCAAGGGCCTGGACGAGCAGGGGTTCACCTTTTTCACCAACTACGACAGCGCCAAGGGCCAGCATCTGGCGGCCAATCCGTTTGCCGCCATGACGTTCTTCTGGCCAACCCTTGAGCGTCAGGTGCGCATTGAAGGGCGGGTGGTGAAAGTCACGCCTGAGGAGTCCGATGCGTATTTTCAGGTGCGTCCACTGGGCAGCCGCCTCGGGGCCTGGGCTTCACCGCAGAGCCGGGTGATCAACGGCCGGGGTGAGCTGGAAGAGTTGCTCAAGGCCACCGAACAGCGCTTCAGCGACACCCAGCCGCATTGCCCGGAACATTGGGGCGGTTACCGCTTGCTGCCCGAGCGCATCGAGTTCTGGCAGGGGCGTTCGAGCCGCCTGCACGATCGCCTCAACTACCGCCTGCAGGGCGCCGACTGGATTCTTGAACGTCTGGCACCCTAGGCAGTCTACCGAGCGCAATAGCTTGCCGCAGCGGCCTCCAGCCACTGCGGCAAATCCTTGCGCTTGATATTTTGCGCCTGCGCGTCCGCCAACCGTTCAAGCATGAAGGCGCGTTTACCTTCATCCTTGCCCGCCAGCGACAGTGCCAGGTCGCGATCCATCCAGCGTTTGATGCGCACGTAAAGCCACCAATGGAAGTACAGTCCCGCAACGGTGGTGACGAAAATGATGAAGTAATCCATGAAAATCCTTGGTGTCGGTGGCGCAGAATCGGTAATTTGGCGCTACTGTTGGAAAACCTTGCAGGCGTCTGTACCGCGCCTGAATGAAAGCCAATTTATCCGGGCTGCGCCGTGACAGGCGTCAAGCAGCGGAGTTTAATGAATATATGTTCCTTTGGAGTTGATGCTATGCGTAAGTCTGTTCTGCTGGTTGCTTCCTTTTCCACGATGGCGATGTTGCTTACCGGCTGCCAATCGAGCCTGACCGGTGACTCCTACTCCCGTGACGAAGCGCGTCGTGTACAGACGATTCGCATGGGGACCATCGAATCCTTGCGTCCGGTGAAAATCGAAGGCACCAAGACCCCGATCGGCGGCGCTGCAGGCGCAGTGGTCGGCGGTGTCGGCGGCAGCGCGATCGGCGGCGGTAAAGGCAGCATCGTGGCTGCGGTCATCGGTGCGGTGGCGGGTGGTCTGATCGGTTCGGCCACTGAAGAAGGTCTGACCCGTACCCAGGGCGTGGAAATCACCGTGCGTGAAGACGACGGCAGCATGCGTGCCTATGTGCAGCAGGTTCAGGAGAATGAAGTGTTCCGTGTTGGCGAGCGCGTGCGCATCTCCACCGTTGGCGGGACCAGCCGCGTTTCGCACTAAGCGGAATGTAGGGTAAAGAAAACCCCGATCAGGTGACTGCTCGGGGTTTTCTTTTAAGGTATTTACGCGCTTCCATGACAACCCATCTGAAAATTGTATTTAGAGTCGTAGAAAGCTCGACCGATTAAAGCTTCCAATTGTTTTATCTGCTCTTGGTCGAGGTCATAACCAAAGATTTCGTCTTCGGGATTGACCCAATGCATGATTATTCTGAGCCGCTCAATGTTTCCATCGGGAACGGGGATCTCGAAAGCTAACCGAGCTGTGCGTTTATTAAATGCCTCGACGGTGTGTTTCAGCTTGAAGTTGCCATAAGTCATTCGATGCACACCAACTGAACTATATGAGTTGCGTCCAAGAGCTTTTCTCCCGTCCAGTCCTCCAAAACTTTTATCTGCGCTTCGTCTAAATCAGAGCCATCGAACTCATCTTCAGGGTGTTGCCAGTTCATCAGGGCCTTCAATGCTTCCTCGTGATGCGCCGCGATCTCTACGGTCAGGAGCAAATCCTCAGTCTTTCGATCGAATACCTCTATTACATGCTTCATTTTTCTACTCTCCTTGTGGAATCGGCAGGCTTTGTTTGTTTCCCTGTTTTCGGGTCGTATTCTCCAAGGTGTTTTCCTTGCTTGGTGTACATCTCAACCTTGCCATGCTGAGAGTCCCATTCGTAAATTTTCCCCGATGCATCTTTCCAACGTCTTCGCTTTTTTCCTCCACCGCGAACGGAGGTTTTCAGTGGTGCAGGTTTCACGTCTGGAAAGGCCGGCAGCGAAACAGGGGCGGGGTGGTATTTGAAGTCTTTAGGAACGTTTAAGACTATATAGACCGGCCTGATTCCCGAGCTCGCCGGAAAAACCAGAATAAAATCCCTGTACTCCGGCGGATAAACCGGATTAACCAGAATCCCGTCCGCCGCTTTCGTCGGCGGATAAACCCAGATGTGCGGTGCCTGCGGTGCAGCCTCCAGCGCGGAAATACCGAGGATGTCCGAGCCATCCACAGCAGGCGTCCAGATCAGCTCTACGCCTTCACCCAAGTCAGCAATGAACTGGCTGCCACGCAACTTGAACTGCACGACATCAACCATTTCCCAATCGCGATTCTTGCCGGTGTAGAAGCCGTAGCCCTTCAGGCTGCCGTCGGCCTGCTGTTCGACTCTCAACCGAACACGCGTTCGCGCCTGTTCAAGTCCACGCAGTTGCTCGTCGGTATAGAGCGCGCTGTCACCAAGGCTCGAGGGTGTGAACAGCGCCACCAGGGTCACCAATGGCGTGATCACTGCGGTGGATATAACTGTGGGCAGTGCTTTGAAAGCTGAACCCGTCAACGCAAAACTGCCGAAGCCTGCCGGGATGGCCGTTGCGCCGATTTTCTTGAGAGGAACTGCGCCGTTTTCATCAGCCTCGCGAGCGCCCAGCAGGATCAGATCGCCGTAATCCTTCAGGCTGTCGGTCGGCACCATCCCCGAAGGACTCGAGTAATCGATAATCGAATCCGGCAATTTGCAGGACTTGGCAAATACGCAACCGGCACGCACGGGCTCGGCTTTTTTGGCCGCAACTTCACGGCTGCGCTCGAAAGCCTCCTGCCGCGCCAGCATGGCGTCGTAAGCGTTTTGTCTGGCGTCGCGCTCGGCCAGTTCAGTGGCCGTCATGTAGCGGTAGGTGACGTGATGCCCGTCGCCTTGCGGTGGGCTGGAAACCCGGGGAATGTCCTTGTTGCCAGCCACTGATCGTCCTTTCGTTCATCCGTCGACAGCCCCTCGCAAAGGGCTACGCAACGTTAACGAAGCAGGAAAATGGTGGCTGTAGGACGCGTCTCCATAGACGTGGAGATTATTCGCTGTGTAGCAGGAACGCAGGAAATTTGTGGTGAGGGAGCAAGCTCCCTCGCCACAGAGGTTATATCGGTTGGGAGTTCTTGCGACTCGCCGCCGCCGTCACCGCATAACCGATCAACGCCGCCAGAATCGAACCGGTCAGAATGCCCATTCGGTCCATTCCGACGTAATCGCTTACGCCCGGTTCAAAAGCCAGCGAGCCGACGAACAGGCTCATGGTGAAGCCGATGCCGCACAGGATCGCCACGCCCAGCACCTGGCCCCAATTCGCGCCTTGGGGCAGGGCAGCGATGCCGGCTTTCACGGCCAGCCAGGTCAGGCCGAACACACCGACAGTCTTGCCCAACAACAGGCCAATCGCGATGCCCATTGGCACATGGTGGGTGAAGCTTTCGACAGTGACGCCGCTCAGCGACAGGCCGGCGTTGGCGAAGGCGAACAGCGGCAGGATGCCGTAGGCCACCCACGGATGCAGCGCATGCTCGAGGGTCAGCAACGGCGACGGTTCGGCATTTTTCGTGCGCAGGGGGATGCAGAACGCCAGTGTCACACCGGCCAGCGTCGCATGGACGCCGCTTTTGAGTACACAGACCCACAGGATCAAACCGATGATCATGTACGGCCCGAGTTTGACTACACCCAACCGATTCATCGCCACCAGCGCCGCGATGCACGCCGCCGCCAGGCCCAGCGACAGGGTCGAGAGTTCGCCGGAGTAGAAGATCGCAATGATCACGATGGCGCCCAGGTCATCTATGATCGCCAGGGTCATCAGAAACAGTTTCAGCGACACTGGCACCCGCTTGCCCAGCAGGGCCAGCACGCCGAGGGCGAAGGCAATATCGGTCGCGGTCGGGATCGCCCAGCCGCTCAGCGCGGGCGGGTTGTCGCGGTTGAGAAACCAGTAGATCAGCGCCGGTATCAGCATGCCGCCGATGGCTGCCGCGCCGGGCAGGACGATCTGCGAAGGCTTGGACAACTGGCCGTCGAGCACCTCGCGCTTCACTTCCAGGCCAATCAGCAGGAAGAACATCGCCATCAAGCCGTCGTTGATCCACAGCAGCAGGGGTTTAGCGATTTTCAACGCTCCGATCTGCGCCACCACCGGAGTGTCGAGCAGGCCGGTGTACAGCCACGACAGTGGCGAGTTGTTGATAATCAGAGCCAGGATGGCCGCGGCGATCAATAACAGACCGCTGGCAGCTTCCAACTGAAAGAAACGCGTGAAAGTGCTACGCAGAGGCAAGGTCGCTCTCCATCGAAAGGTCAAAAGGTGGAACACCCTAACCCGTACTGTTAGTTGTTAAAACAAAAGTTATATTCTTTTTTGTTATATGGCGTTACAACGCAGCTTTCCCGAGGCCACGCTGAGCCTAGCAGTTGCCTGACATATTGAGACTCAGCTGTATCTGTGCGCGATTCGGGTTTTTTCCTAAGCTGATGGACGAGCCTTCAAAAGGAGGTCGATTTTCTGCCCGATTCAACGAGAACCCTCACCATGAGCGACAACCGACAGTGGGCCCGCGAAGCCATCCGCATCATCGAGGCGGACTTCCAGCGTAGCGCCGACACCCACCTGATCCCCTTGCCACTGCCGGGTTTTGCGGGCATCGAGCTGTATTTCAAGGATGAATCCAGCCATCCGACCGGCAGCCTCAAGCATCGCCTGGCCCGGTCGCTGTTTCTCTACGCGTTGTGTAACGGCTGGCTCAAACCCGGCGCGCCGGTGATCGAGGCGTCCAGCGGTTCGACGGCGATTTCCGAGGCGTATTTCGCGCGGATGCTCGGTTTGCCGTTCATTGCGGTGATGCCGGCGACCACCTCCAAGGAGAAGATCGCGCAAATTGCCTTCTACGGTGGCCAGAGCCATCTGGTGAAGGATCCGACGCAGATCTACGCCGAGTCCGAACGTCTGGCGCGCGAGCATGGCGGCCACTTCATCGATCAATTCACTTATGCCGAGCGCGCCACGGACTGGCGGGCGAACAACAACATCGCCGAATCGATCTTCCAGCAGATGCGCTACGAGAAACACCCGGAACCGAGCTGGCTGATTTCCAGCCCCGGCACCGGCGGCACCACTGCGACCCTCGGCCGCTATGTGCGCTATCGCCAGCACTGCACTCGCGTGTTGTGCGCCGACGCCGAGCGTTCGGTGTTCTTTGATTACTACCAGACTGGCGACGCCAGCCTGCGTCTGGACTGCGGCTCACGGATTGAAGGAATTGGCCGGCCTCGGGTGGAAGCGTCGTTTCTGCCCAAGGTGATCGATGCGATGGTCAAGGTGCCGGACGCCTTGTCGCTGGCCGCCATGCATTATCTGGCGCAGCGTCTGGGGCGGCATGTCGGCGGGTCGAGCGGCACCAATCTGATTGGCGCATTGATGGCGGCGCAGCAGATGAAAGCGGCGGGGGAGTCGGGGTCGATCGTGGCGATTTTGTGCGATGGCGGTGAGCGTTACGCTGACACCTATTACGACCAGGACTGGCTCAAGGCGCAGGGGTATGAGTTGAGTGGGTTGGTCGAAGCGGTGGCGGCGAGTGCCGAGCGGGGGGAGCCGCTGCCTGACTCTGTCCTGCGTGCAAACATCTGATCAAGAGCAGAGACCAATGTGGGAGCGAGCCTGCTCGCGAAGGCGTCATCTCATTCAACATCATCGTTGTCTGAAATACCGCTTTCGCGAGCAAGCTCGCTCCCACAGGGTTTTGTGTTGGGTCAGCTAATGCTGATCAGGCTTCGAGGCCGAGAATGTCGCGTGCTACAGCCTCGGCAATCCGAATCCCGTCCACGCCTGCCGACAGAATCCCGCCGGCATAACCCGCACCTTCGCCGGCCGGGAACAGGCCCTTGACGTTCATGCTCTGCAACGACTCGTTACGCGTGATGCGCAGCGGCGACGAGGTACGGGTTTCGATCCCGGTCAACACGGCGTCGTGCAACGAATAACCGCGAATCTGTTTCTCGAACGCCGGCAGGGCTTCGCGGATCGCTTCGATGGCGAATTCCGGCAAGGCCAACGCCAGATCACCCAGCGCTACGCCGGGTTTGTACGACGGCTCGACTTCGCCCAGTTCGGTCGAAGGCGTGCCGTTGATGAAGTCGCCGACCAATTGCGCCGGGGCCTTGTAATCGCTGCCGCCGAGGATGAACGCATGGGATTCCAGGCGCTCCTGCAACTCGATCCCCGCCAGCGGGCCGCCCGGATAATCGACTTCCGGGGTGATGCCGACGACGATCCCGGAGTTGGCGTTACGCTCGTTACGCGAATACTGGCTCATGCCGTTGGTGACCACCCGGTTTGGCTCGGAAGTCGCCGCGACCACGGTGCCGCCCGGGCACATGCAGAAGCTGTAGACCGAACGGCCGTTTTTGGCGTGATGCACCAGTTTGTAGTCGGCGGCTCCGAGTTTCGGATGGCCGGCGTACTTGCCCAGTCGTGCGCGGTCGATCAGCGATTGCGGGTGTTCGATGCGGAAACCCACCGAGAACGGCTTGGCTTCCATGAACACGCCACGGCTGTGCAACATGCGGAAGGTGTCACGGGCGCTGTGGCCCAGTGCCAGAATCACATGTCTGGAGTGCAGGGTTTCGCCGCTCGCCAATTGCACGCCGACCAGTTGGCCGTCTTCGATCAGCACGTCGCTGACGCGCTGCTGGAAGCGCACTTCGCCGCCCAGCGCGCGGATCTCTTCACGCATGGTCTCGACCATGCCAGTCAGGCGGAACGTACCGATGTGCGGCTTGCTGACGTAGAGGATTTCTTCCGGCGCGCCGGCCTTGACGAACTCGTGCAGGACTTTACGGCCAAGGAACTTCGGGTCCTTGATCTGGCTGTACAGCTTGCCGTCGGAGAACGTGCCCGCACCGCCTTCGCCGAATTGCACGTTGGACTCGGGGTTGAGCACGCTTTTGCGCCACAGGCCCCAGGTGTCCTTGGTGCGCTGGCGCACTTCGGTGCCGCGTTCGAGGATGATCGGCTTGAAGCCCATCTGTGCCAGCAGCAGGCCGGCGAAGATCCCGCACGGGCCGAAACCGACGACGATCGGGCGCTGGCTCAGGTCGCTCGGCGCCTGGCCGACGAATTTGTAGCTGACATCCGGCGCCACGTTGACGTTTCGGTCGTCGGCGAACTTGCCCAACACCTTGGCCTCATCGCGTACGTTGAGGTCGATGGTGTAGATGAAGCACAGTTCGGAGGACTTTTTGCGCGCATCGTAGCTGCGCTTGAACAAGGTGAAATCGAGCAAATCATCGCTGGCGATGCCCAGGCGTTGCACGATGGCGGCGCGCAGGTCTTCTTCGGGATGGTCGATTGGCAGCTTGAGTTCAGTGATTCGTAACATGGCGGGGATCCGGGTTCGCGGGGCGCACAACTGCGCCAAGGCGTTTGAAGGCCGCGATTATAAGCCGCAAAGGCCGGATCCGGTGAGGCTAAAACGCTCAGTCGTTGCGCGATCCGCCGAAATACCCGCAGCCGCGCTCGACCTGGCCGTCGATGCGCAACTCGGCGCTCATGTGCTGGACGCTGCCGGTGCTGCTGTCGACGCAACGTTGTGGTGCGACCCACAGCTCGATGCGCTGGTTGTTGGCTTCGCTGCTGAGGTTGAAGCGGCCGTCGCCCAGTTGCTCTTCAACATAAGGCACGGCCAGCGGCGGCTGTCCGGCGCGGTCGATGACCATGCCTTTGCCGCTGACCTTGACGTTCCATTCCGGGCCATGGCCGGCGGCGCGCAGGATCAGCAGTTTGAAATTCGGGTCGTCACACGCCGTGCCGGAACGTTCGACGCGGTACAACTGGGTCAGGTCGAGACGGTCGCCGGCGATCTTGCCGCGTACATCGGCGAACAACTTGCCCTGTTGATCGGCGAGCGTGGCGGCCTCTTGCAGCACGCTGGTGCCGCCGATGTCGTTGACCGCGTACTGACGCTGTTCGCCACACGGCTGGAACACCAGTTTGCCGTCGGCCGCCGTCAATTGCCCTTGCATCCGGGATTGCCCGACGTGGGAAGCACTCTGACGCGGGCCATCCAGCAATTGGCAGCCGGCAAACAACGGCAGCAGGGCAATAACGATCAAAGAACGGGCAACACGCATCTTCGGCTCTCCAGACAAGTGCCGCCACGTTACTGAGGCTGGCTGCCGATCACAAGGTTTGTCTGGCCACTATTGAATTGGGCACAGGGGCATCACATAGTCTTGGGCCGATTGGGTCTGATGGATCAAGGAGATCGCCATGCAATGGAAACATGCACTGCTGCTGTTGGCAGTCGCAGGCTGTGGGACCAGCCAGGCTGCCGATATTGATTTTTCCTCCGCGGCAGATTTCACCCGGATGGAGATACTGCTCAAAGATGACCCCAGCGCCCAACCGGATCATGTCCGGCTTTCCGTGACCCTGTCTCCCGAGGCGACCATCAGGGCTCGAAGGATCAGTCGAGAGGCGCTGGGCCAGCCATTGAACCTGTCTATCAACGGCCAGCACATTTCAACGGCGACGGTGCATTCGGAGCTGGGGGCGCAACTGATGATCGTGATGTCGCGCCCTGTGGCCAAAAAACTGCTGCCGACTTTGATCGAGAAGTGAAAATCAACCCACGTGAAAGGTCTGTCCGGTCTGCAGGCCTTCGACACTTTTTGCGTAGGCCAACGCCACGTCCGCCGCGGGAACCGGCTTGTAGCCACGGAAGTACGGGGCGTAGCTGCCCATCGCCTCCAGCAGTACGGTCGGGCTGACCGAGTTCACCCGCAGACCGCGAGGCAGTTCGATGGCGGCCGCTTTCACAAAACTGTCCAGTGCACCGTTGACCAGCGCCGCTGACGCACCGCTGCGAATCGGATCATGGCTGAGTACGCCGGTGGTGAAGGTGAATGACGCACCGTCATTGGCGAACTCGCGGCCGATCAGCAGCAGGTTGACCTGGCCCATCAGTTTGTCCTTGAGGCCGAGGGCGAAACTGTCTTCGTTCATCTCTCCCAGAGGGGCGAACGTCACGTTGCCGGCGGCGCAGACCAGGGCGTCGAATTTGCCGGTTTTTTCGAACAGCTGGCGGATCGACGCACTGTCACTGATATCGACTTGCAGATCAGCGCTGGTGCGACCGATGCGAATGACTTCGTGGCGTTGCGACAGTTCTTTGTCCACGGCTGAACCGATGGTGCCGCTGGCGCCGATCAACAGGATTTTCATTGTGCTGTGCCTCAAGTGATTGAACGAGGTTTCAGTCTAGAGTGGTTTTTTCTACGGATAAGCGCGCTAATGGGCAACCTTTGGTTTTCAAATGGAAACAATCCATGAGTGAAATGGATGATCTGGCGGCGTTCGCGGTGTTGATCGAGGCCGGCAGTTTTACCTTGGCGGCGCAGCAATTGGGTTGCAGCAAGGGACAGTTGTCCAAACGCATCAGTCAGCTGGAAGCGCGATTTTCCGTGGTGCTGCTGCAGCGCACCACGCGCCGCCTGAGCCTGACTGCCGCGGGCGCAGCGTTATTGCCGCAGGCCCAGGCGCTTGTGGTTCAGGTCGAACGAGCGCGTCAGGCCCTGGCGCGGCTGAAGGACGACATGGCCGGTCCGGTGCGGATGACAGTGCCGGTGTCGCTGGGGGAAACCTTCTTCGATGGCTTGCTGCTGGAGTTTTCCCAGCAGTACCCCGAGGTGCAGATCGAGTTGGAGCTGAACAACAGCTACCGTGACTTGTCGCGCGACGGCTTTGATCTGGCGATCCGCAGTGAAGTGGCCAACGACGAGCGACTGGTGGCGAAACCCTTGTTGGCCTGGCAGGAGATGACCTGCGCGAGCCCCGCCTATCTCGAGCGGTTCGGCGAACCGCTGACGCCCCAGGCGCTGGCCGATCATCGTTGCCTGCTCAATAGCCATTACAGCGGTCGCGAAGAATGGTTGTATCACCAGCAACACGAATTGCAGCGGGTGCGGGTGTCGGGACCGTTCGCCAGCAACCATTACAACCTGCTCAAGAAGGCCGCACTCAGCGGGGCGGGCATCGCCCGGTTACCTTCGTACCTGTTGCAGGCGGAATTGGCTGACGGGCGATTGCGCTGGCTCCTGCGCGATTTTCAGACTCGACGCATGCCGATGTACCTGGTGCACCCTTATCAGGGCGGTCTGCCGAAACGCACGCAAGTGCTGGCGGACTATCTGATGGGCTGGTTCAAGCGCAGTGGCGAGGCGCTGGATCGCCTGCCGAAATAGCTCTGCAATTCATTTCCAGTGGGATTCTGCTCAGCGCGAAAAGTGGCGGGCGATCAGATGGTCAATCGACAGCTTGCCCGGCCCGGTCGTCATCAGGTACAGCAACACGGCCGCCCAGGTGCCGTGGGTCGGATAGGCATCTGGATACACGAACAGTTGAATGGTCAGGGTCATGCCCAACAGCGCCAGCGCCGAAAACCGCGTAGCGAAGCCGACCAGGATCAGCACCGGGAAGAAGTGTTCGGCAAACGCGGCCAGGTGCGCGGCGACATCCGGCGACAGTAACGGCACGTGATATTCACTTTTGAACAGCGCAATGGTCGAGTCCGCCAGGCGTGGCCAGCCGAATTGAAACGTGCCGTCGATCAGGTCAATGGCCAACCCTTCGACCTTGGTCTGCCCGGACTTCCAGAACACCGCCGCAATCGAGAAACGCGCAATGAAGGCGATCAGGCTGTGGGGGATTTTCTCCAGCAGGGCGATGGCGCGGGTGATGAGGTTGTTCATGGCGATTCCTTGTTTTTCAGGTGGACGATGGCGTTGCTGGCAATCAACAGCGCGAGGGTGTGGCTGAGGTCGAACGGCGGGCTGTTTTGCGCGGACAGCAACAGCGGTTGGTCATTGAGCAGGTGACGCAGAAACACACTGGCGCCGGGTTCGACGGCAAACACCTCGATGTCGAGGCCGTTGCGCAGCACCAAGGCGTGCTGCCCGTGCCGGGTGTCGATGCCGCTCAGCGTCGCATCACCCTGATGCGCAGCCCAGATCGCAACCACGGCGTAGTGCGAGTCCAGCAAGTGCAGCGACGGATGAAGCTTGAAGCGCAGGTCGCTCAGCGCAGTCGGATCGGCGAGTGCCGCGGTGATCTGCTCCGGGCGCACCGGCAGTGCATCGCCGGCGTGGTAGGCGCGGGTGCGCAGGCGTTCGAGCCGTGCGACGTCGGCCAGATACGGCACGCTCGCTGCCGGCTCGAATGCGTCGAGGAAGGCTGGCAGCGCTTCGCCGTAGCGACTCATCAACGGGGTTTCTGGCGGGTGTTGTTGTACGAAAACAGCGGCCATGGCGCGGAAAAAATCCTCGCCGACCAATTGCTGCACCACCGGATAGCTGTCCGCCAACGCGTTGATCAGCGAACTCTGCACATTGTTGCGATACACCGAAAACCGACTGGCCGGATCGGCCCCGTTGGCACTGCACAGCCCATCGGGGCAGGGCAATTGCGGGTCGAGTAGCGCGGCAGCAAAAGCCGCTTGATGACTCATGACCGGACTCCCGCACCGAGCAGTATTTCGTCGGCCTGCCGTGCCTCGGCCAGCAGCACATTGAAGGCCGGGACCTGATTGTCACGTTCGATCAGCGTCGCTACCGGGCCGATACGCTCCAGCGCTTGTCGGTACAAGGCCCAAACGGTTTGATCAACCGGCGCTCCGTGATCGTCGATCAGCAAGCGGTCACCGAGGCTGTCGCAATCTTCGGCAAACCCGGCCAGATGAATCTCACCGACGGCGTGCAGCGGCAGCGCGTTGAGGTAGGCCTGCGGATCGCGTTGATGGTTGATGCAAGAGACGTAGACGTTGTTGACGTCGAGCAGCAAGCCACAGCCGCTGCGACGGATGACTTCACTGATGAAGTCGGCTTCGTCGAGGGTCGAGTGTTGGAAGGCCAGATAGGTCGCCGGATTTTCCAGCAGCATCGGGCGTTTGAGGGTGTTCTGCACCTGGTCGATATGCGCGCAGACGCGGTTCAGCGTCGGCGTGTCGTAGGCCAGTGGCAGCAGGTCATTGAGGAACACCGGGCCGTGGCTCGACCAGGCCAGGTGTTCGGAAAAGGATTGGGGTTGATAACGCTCGATCAGCCCGGCCAGACGCTTGAGGTGCTCTGTGTCCAGTGGCCCTTCGGCACCGATGGACAGGCCGACACCGTGCAGCGACAGCGGATACTGTTCGCGGATCAAACCGAGAAAATGATGAAACGGACCGCCGTCCACCATGTAGTTTTCGGCGTGGACTTCGAAGAAGCCGAGGTCCGGTAGTGAGCCGAGCACTTCACGAAAGTGCCCGGTCTTGAGCCCCAGCCCGGCACGGGGCGGGAGCCCGGGGAGGGCTGCCTGAGTGCGGGGTGGGACAGGTTCGTCGAGGGTGAACATGATCGTCACTCAGGCAGGCCGCAGGTCAGGACTTGGCTTTGAACGCTTCCATCTGACCGAAGCCGGTCGGCGAGGTCTTGCTCTCGGTGGTGGCGCAGGTGCCTTTCGGAACCAGTTTCCAGGCGTTGGCCTGGTAGTCCATTTTCGACGTGCCGGCACAGGTGGTGCCTGCACCAGCGGCGCAATCGTTTTTGCCTTTCAAGGCCACGCCGAAGCATTTTTCCATGTTGGCGTCGGCCGCCTGGGCGGTGGAGACAGTGGCGATGCTCAGAGCGGAACCGAGGGCCAGAACCAGGGCGGTGGCGGACAGGGTGCGGGTGGTAGCAGTCATGATGTCTCTCCAGATTTGAACTTGGGTTTTGCAAGCAAAGTGCGCTTGCTTGTCCCTCTAGAGAAACGAGGCGGCGTGGCGTTACAGCTCACTCAAAATCTTTTTGAAAAAACGCAAAACTCCTACAAGGGATTTTTGGAGGATCTGAAGATCGAGCAGGCACAAAAAAACGGCCCGAAGGCCGTTTCTTTGTTCAGAGCAAAGCATCAACCGCCCAGATACGCCTCGCGTACTTTCGGGTCGGTCAGCAGCGCTTCACCGGTGCCTTGCATCACCACCCGGCCGTTCTCCAGAACATAGGCACGGTCGGCGATTTTCAGCGCCTGGTTGGCGTTCTGCTCGACCAGGAACACCGTCACACCGTCCTTACGCAGCTGTTCGATGATGTCGAAGATCTGCTGGATGATGATCGGCGCCAGGCCCAGCGACGGCTCGTCGAGCAGCAGCAGTTTCGGCTTGCTCATCAGCGCCCGGCCGATGGCGAGCATCTGCTGTTCGCCGCCGGACATGGTGCCGCCGCGCTGATTGAAGCGTTCTTTCAGGCGCGGGAACAGGCCGAGGACCTTGTCCATTTGCTCCTGATAGTCGCCCTTGTCGGTGAAGAAGCCGCCCATGGACAGGTTTTCTTCAACGGTCAGACGGGCGAACACCCGACGACCTTCCGGCACCACGGCGATGCTCTTGCGCATGATCTGCGACGAATCCTGGCCGACCAACTCCTCACCCATGTAGCGGATGCTGCCGCTGTGCGCCTGCGGTGAACCGCAGAGCGTCATCAGCAGCGTGGACTTGCCGGCCCCGTTGGCGCCGATCAGGGTCACGATCTCGCCCTGGCGGACTTCGACGTTGACGCTGTGCAGGGCCTGGATCTTGCCGTAGAAGGTGGAAACGTTTTCGAACTGCAGCATTTACGCTTCCCCCAGGTAGGCTTTGATCACTTCAGGATTATCGCGGATCTGTTCCGGCGTACCGTCGGCCAGAGGCGTGCCCTGGTTGATCACGACGATGTGGTCGGAAATGCTCATGACCAGTTTCATGTCGTGTTCGATCAGCAGCACGGTGACGTTGTGCTCTTCCCGCAACACGCTGATCAGCGCCTTGAGATCTTCGGTTTCCTTCGGGTTAAGACCGGCCGCCGGTTCGTCGAGCATGAGGATCCGCGGACGGGTCATCATGCAGCGGGCGATTTCCAGACGCCGTTGCTGACCGTAGGCCAGGGTTCCGGCGGTACGGTTGGCGAACTCTTTGAGGTTGACCTTTTCCAGCCAGTACTCGGCAAACTCCATCGCCTCGCGCTCGCTCTTGCGAAACGCCGGGGTCTTGAACAGGCCGGACAGGAAGTTGGTGTTCAAGTGACGGTGCTGGGCGATCAACAGGTTCTCGACCGCGGTCATTTCCTTGAACAAACGCACGTTCTGGAAGGTGCGCACCACGCCTTTGAGGGCGATCTTGTGGCCCGGCAAGCCCTGAATCGGCTCGCCGTCCAAAAGGATGCTGCCGCCGGTAGGCTGATAGAAACCGGTCAGGCAGTTGAACACGGTGGTCTTGCCCGCGCCGTTTGGCCCGATCAAGGCAACCACCTGTTTTTCCTTGACGGTCAGGGCCACGCCATTGACCGCCAGCAAGCCGCCGAAGCGCATGCTCAGGTTTTCGACTTTAAGAATCTCGCGGCTCATTTTCGCAACTCCATATGTGGGCGTTGCATCGGCAGCAGACCTTGTGGACGCCAGATCATCATCAACACCATCAGGGCACCGAACATCAACATGCGGTACTCGCTGAACTCACGCATCATTTCCGGCAACAGGATCATCACCACGGCCGCGAGAATCACGCCCAGTTGTGAGCCCATGCCACCCAGCACGACGATGGCGAGGATGATCGCCGACTCGATGAAGGTGAACGATTCCGGGGTTACCAGACCCTGACGGGCGGCGAAGAAGCTGCCGGCGAAACCGGCGAAGCTCGCACCGAGGGTGAAGGCCGACAGCTTGATCACGGTTGGATTCAGACCCAGTGCACGGCAAGCGATTTCATCTTCACGCAGCGCTTCCCACGCACGGCCGATTGGCATGCGCAGCAGACGGTTGATGATGAACAGCGCCGCCAGCGCCAGCAACAACGCAACCAGGTAGAGGAAAATCACCTTGTTGATCGAGTTGTATTCGAGGCCGAAGTACTCGTGGAACGTCTGCAGACCTTCCGCCGCCTTACGTTCAAAGGTCAGGCCGAAGAACGTCGGTTTCTCGATATTGCTGATGCCGTTCGGGCCACCCGTGATATCGGTCAGGTTACGCAGGAACAGACGGATGATCTCGCCGAAACCGAGGGTCACGATCGCCAGATAGTCACCGCGCAGACGCAACACCGGGAAGCCCAGCAGGAAGCCGAACGTCGCCGCCATCAGGCCGGCAATCGGCAGGCAGATCCAGAAGCTCAGGCCGTAGTAGTGCGACAGCAGCGCGTAGCTGTAGGCGCCGACGGCGTAGAAGCCGACGTAACCGAGGTCGAGCAGACCGGCCAGTCCCACGACGATGTTCAGACCGAGGCCGAGCATCACGTAGATCAGGATCAGCGTGGCGATGTCCACCGCGCCACGCGAACCGAAGAACGGCCACACCAGCGCGCCGATGATCAGCGCAATGATGAAGTAGCGTTGGGTGGTCGGCAGGGTCAGGAAGTTACTCGCCTTGGCCGGGATCAGCGGCAAGCCTGGCGAGGATTTCCACGCCTTGCTGATCTGCTGGTTGAACAGCACCCGCAGGAACATCAGCACCGAGCAGATGGCGATGGTCGCCAGAATCATCGGGCTGGTGTTATGCACTTCGAGGTTGATGCCGACGATGGTCAGTTTCAGACCGAGTACCGGGTAGGCCACGGCCCACACCAGCAAGGCACTGAACAGTGCCTGTTTAAGATTCCTAGTCATACTTTCTCAACCTCCGGACGGCCCAGAATGCCGGTCGGACGGAACAACAGCACCAGAACCAACAAGCCGAAAGCCACGACGTCCTTGTACTGGTCGCCGAAGATATCGGCACCAAAGGCTTCCGCC
The DNA here is from genome assembly GCF_014268495.2 of Pseudomonas monsensis. Taxonomy (NCBI): domain Bacteria; kingdom Pseudomonadati; phylum Pseudomonadota; class Gammaproteobacteria; order Pseudomonadales; family Pseudomonadaceae; genus Pseudomonas; species Pseudomonas monsensis. Next base: position 1,683,183 of record NZ_CP077087.1, read on the forward strand.
ACCCCAAGCACCAACCCGCCGAGCATGGCGCCGGGGATGCTGCCGATGCCGCCGAGTACTGCCGCGGTAAAGGCTTTGAGGCCGACGAGGAAACCGGCGTTCGGGTTGATCACACCGTATTGCATGCTCAGCAGCACAGCCGCGATGGCCGCCAGCGCAGCACCAATGACGAAGGTCAGGGCGATGATGTTGTTGGTGTTGATGCCCAGCAGGTTGGCCATCTTGATGTCTTCGGCGCAGGCGCGGCAGGCGCGACCCAGGCGAGAACGGGAGATGAACAGCGTCAGGCCGAGCATGGCGACCAGGGTCACCACGAACACCACGATTTGCATGTAGGAAATCAGCACTTCATGTGCGCCACCTGGCCCGATGGAGAAGTTGCCGGGGATCAGGTTGGGGATGGATTTGTCCTTGGAGTCTTGCGCCAGCAGCACCGTGTTCTGCAGGAAGATCGACATACCGATGGCCGAGATCAGCGGGATCAGACGGTTGCTGCCGCGCAGGGGGCGGTAGGCGATCCGTTCGATGCTGTAACCGTAGGAACTTGTCACGACGATGCTCGCGATGAAGGCTGCGGTCATCAACAGCGGGACGTTGTCGATTCCCATCATGGCCAGCCCGGCGATGGCGATGAACGCCACGTAGGAGCCGATCATGTACACCTCGCCGTGGGCGAAGTTGATCATTCCAATGATGCCGTAAACCATCGTATAGCCGATGGCAATCAGGGCATACGTGCTGCCAATGGTCAGACCATTAACCAGCTGCTGGAAGAAGTGATAGAGGTCAGGCATTACAACGCTCCTAAAAACCTGATACGCATTTCACTGGTGGAGTCATTTTCCCGCCCGGCCCCGTGGATCTGTATCCACTTCGAATCCGGGTTTTGCCAGCGAACCGCTGATGACGGTTTTGAGATTTTCAGGTGGGGAGACTGGCGGATCACGCCAGCGCGGCCCATACATTCGTAAAACAAAGCCCACGGCACGCCGTGGGCTTTATTGGCAGTCAGTCAGGGCGCGCCTTACTGAGGCGAAGCTTCAGTTTTCGGTTTGCCGAAGTGCCACTCGTAAACCACAAACTTGAAGTCCTTCAGGTCGCCCTTGGCGTCGAAGCTCAGGTCGCCGGTCGGGGTCTTGAAGGTGCCGGCGTGAATGGCTTCGGCCACTTTGGCAGTGTCTTCGGATTTGGCTGCGGTGATACCGCCGGCAATCACTTCAACCGCCGAGTAGGAAGGGAACACGAACGGGCCGCTCGGGTCTTCTTTCTTCGCCTTGAATGCATCTGCCAGGGCGACGTTGGCCGGATCCTGGTCGAAGGATTTCGGCAGGGTTACCAGCAGACCTTCGGAAGCGTCTTTGGCGATCTGCGAAATGGAGTCGTTACCCACGCCTTCCGGACCCATGAACTTGGCTTTCAGGCCTTTTTCCTGGGATTGACGCAGGATCAGACCCAGCTCCGGGTGGTAGCCGCCGTAGTAAACGAAGTCGACGTTGGCTTGCTTGAGTTTGGCGATGATCGAGGAGAAGTCCTTGTCGCCGGCATTGACGCCTTCGAACACGGCGACTTTCACGCCTTTCTTCTCGAGGGTAGCTTTAACGGCGGTGGCGATGCCTTCACCGTATTGCTGTTTGTCGTGCAGGACGGCAACGATTTTCGGTTTCACGTGATCGGCAATGTAGTTACCGGCGGCAGGGCCCTGGGCGCTGTCCAGACCGATAGTACGGAAGACCATTTTGTAACCACGGGCGGTGATGTCCGGGCTGGTGGCAGCCGGGGTGATCATGATCACGCCTTCGTCTTCGTAGATGTCCGAAGCCGGTTGAGTGGAGCTGGAGCACAGGTGACCGACCACGAACTTGACGCCGTCGTTGACGACCTTGTTCGCGACCGCTACGGCTTGTTTCGGATCGCAGGCGTCATCGTATTCAACGGCTTCGAGTTTCTTGCCGTCGACGCCGCCCTTGGCGTTGATCTGCTCGATGGCCATTTTCGCGCCACTGAACTGCATGTCGCCGTATTGGGCTACTGGACCGGTCTTTGGACCGGCGATACCGATTTTGATGGTGTCAGCTGCGAACGAATGGCTGGCAACCCCGGCCAGAACCATAGCGGCAAACAGTTTGGAAATCTGCTTAGTAGCCTTAGTCATAGTGCTCCACTCTTACTGTTGTATTTTTTTAGAGTCCTGGCGCCGTAGCAGCAGAACCGGGTCAGATATCTTTGCGATACCCTCCGGAAATGCCCCCGGCAACTGTACCGGTACAGTGTAGAGCGCCGGTTGTTAGCCTGGGAAGCGGGCGCCGAGGGGCAAAACTTGAGGGTGTCGCATTTTTGAATGAAAAAGACAGAATTGCGGCGGGGCGATCGTGGGCATATAGCTCAATCAGCAGCATTCCCTGGCGTTCCTGCTCTTTTCGTTCGGTGCAGCCCTTTGCAACCGGGTTTTTCTGGCGGACCACCGACGTTATCATTCGCGCCGATTTCTTTTCCGGACAGTTCCCATGAATCAAGAACCTAGCACCCTCTATGCCAAGCTGCTTGGTGAAACCGCATCTATTACCTGGAAAGAGTTGGAGCCGTTCTTTGCCAAGGGTGCCCTATTGTGGGTCGACCCTGACCTGGATTTGATCGCTGCCGCCGAGGCCGTGGCCTCGGACGACGGCGAGAAAGTGGCTGCCTGGCTGGCCGAAGACAAGGTCGGCAAGCTGTCTGAAACGCGGGCGCTGGATATTTTCGAGCGCGATCCCGAGATGTGGGCGGTGGTGGTTCGGCCTTGGATTCTGGTCCAGGAAAGGGCGCGCAGTTGAATGTGTGCACCTCGGTGGTGCGCGTTGCCGCCGGGGAAAAGTGTGTAGTGGAGTAGCGTGATGGCAGGTTGCCGTAGAGAAATGCCACAAGCGGGGGTGGCATCACGGTGACGTAAACGTAACGGGAACAGTTTAGTAAGCAGCCTAACGGCTGCTTAATTGTTTCTGGATGTTGGGAGGCGTGAGTTTTTGCGCTGTTGTCATGGCCTCATCGCTGGCAAGCCAGCTCCCACAGGGTCCGAGTGAACACAACTATTGTGAACACCACAAATCCTGTGGGAGCTGGCTTGCCAGCGATTGAGGCGACTCGGTTCTGGATCAGGCCGAGTAAGTCTTCCCCGTATGGTTATTGAGGGAAATAACCTTGGTCTTGCCGATCCGGTGACGGTAGATCTCGCGCAGGTACTTGATCGACTTCTTCACGCAATCCCGTGACAGGCGAATGTCATTGATCGAGACAAACTTGTCCTTGTCGTTGATCAGCTCGCGGTACTTCTTCTCGTACATCGGTTTGATCGCGTACCAGTTGGTGTCGAGGATCTTCGCCGGGTTTTCGAACTCGTTGAGCAGATCGTCGATGCGGTCTTCGTCGAAATCCTCGTGGATGATGAAGTCGAGGATCGAGTTGTCGAGGGTCTCGTCGAAGCGGTACGGGTTCTTCGCGAAGCAACGCTTGATGAACGCCACGATCAACGTCAGGAAGTCGTCCGACAGGCACGGGCTCTTGGCGATCAGAGTGGTCAGCGACAGGTTGGCCGAGGCGCCGATCACCAGCGCGTAACGCTTGAGCGTGGTGTTGGGGAACAGGCTGTTGAGGTGGGTCTTCAACCGGTTCAGGTCCATGTACGACAGTTTGTAGTCTTTGGGCAGCGAGACAATCGAGACCACCGACGAGCAGTTCTTGAAGAAGTGCAGGTCGTGCAGGGCGGCGGCGTCGTAGCCGGAGTTCTTGTACTGCTCCAGCGACGCACGATAGCGCTTGGATTCGATCGGCAGCAGGCTGATGCCCTCGATCGCCTGGGTGACCTTGTTGAAATGCGGCAGGTCGATCGAGCGGAAGAACAGGTCGTCGATGTTCAGGCGCTGCGGCTCTTTGTCGAACACCTTGAACTTGTCGCTGCTCGGCGGCGGGGTTTCCGGCACTACCGATTCGGCGTAGGCGATCGCCACCGGGCCGGCCAGGCTCATGAACAGGTCGTTGGCGTCGAGGCGAATGGTTTCGCCGATGTCGATGCCGGCACGACGGAAGTAGTTCTGGTCGTAGTCGGTGGTCACCGCCTGCGCCGTCAGAATGTTGAAGATCTGCTGCGAGATGTACTGATTGGCGTGCTTCTCCATCGCATTGACATCAATGTTCTGGATGTTGCCGTCATCGCTTTCTTCGGCGTAACGCATGATGTCATTGGAGATCAGCATCATCGCGTTCCATGGACGGATACGGCCCATGACGCTGGCTTCGCTGCTGTCTTCGTTGGCGAAGTTGTAGGAGAAATCCCATTCTTCCGACAGGTATTTGCACAGCAGGCGTCCGGCGTTGATGTGCAGCGCTTCGGACATTTCACTGCGGTGGTCGGAAATGTTCGGCAGCACGCAGATGCCACTGGTAAAGATCGGCTCGAACACAAACGAATGGCCGCTCTTGCCGTCGTGCTCGTCCATCGGCTTGGTGTCGAACGTCTTGTTCATGTACGAGTGCTGCTGGGCCAGGCCGAACTCCGAAGCCATGCCCGAACCGGTACCGCCGCCGGCACTGAAAATCGAGAAATACAGGCGCGACTGGTTGGCCTTGATGCCGCAGCTGTCGATCAGGTACGAGTGGATCATTTTCCAGTCGGGGCTGGAGAAACGCTGGGTGTCCTTGTTGAGGATGATCTTCGCCAGGTACTGGCCGAGGATCGGCGCGTTACCGGCGCCACCGGCGTGGACTTCGGACAAGTCCATGATTTTCATTTTGCTGTAGTCGCGCAGGAAGCCGCTTTTCTCGCCCTTGCGCGAAAAACGGATGCGCCCGGCGATGTCCTTGTCGAGGTCGCCGAGCATCACCAACGGTTCTACCAGGAACACCGGTTTGGTGGATTTGTTCGGGCCGATCCGCAGGTTCTGCTTGATCCACTGGGCCGGGCTGTAGCCCTTGTCGGCCAGACGCCGATCCGCCGCGCGGTCTTCGTTGTTGAATTCGTTGAGGTAGAACTTGCGCGCGTTGTACACCAGCTCCGCGACGTCGAGGGCAATGTTCGAGCCGCAGCGACCGAGGCCGATCAGGCACACCGAAGGGAATTCCTGGTCGTTGTGCTGTTCGTTGTCGCCTTCCAGGTGCGGTGGGCGCGGGAACACCAGGTCGCGCAAGCCGTCGAGGTTGTCGAGGATGCGGTCGGTGTTGGTTTCGGTGAAGTACAGGTATTGCTGGGTCGACAGCGGGCGCGACGGGACCGCTGGCTTTGACGATGACGGGCTGTTGGCAGCGGGGCTCAATGTCAGATCGGAGACCGCAGTGGCAGGATTGTTTTTAGAAGTCATTGGGCGCCATATACCTGGACTGGTTTGGCCCGCTGACCGATGTCAGCGGGCCTCACGGAATAAGATCTCGCGTCTTTTGTGCGCGAATTGAGCCCGAGCGTCAGGCTTCTGGCCTGACTATCGCTGGGGGGAATCCTTTCCTGATCGTTGATGAATCGGCCATTATTCGGCGATCTTTAATCGAAAAGAGGCAAAGTGATGTCAACGCTACCTTCGTTGGGGTTCGCCGGAATCGGTCTGATGGGGCTGCCCATGTGCCGGCGTCTGTTGGCGGCGGGTTACCCGCTGACCGTGTGGAATCGCAACCCGGACAAGTGCGCACCACTGGTTGAAGCCGGTGCGCGACAGGTAGCGAGCCCCGCTGAACTGTGCGAACACGCCGACGTGGTGATGCTGTGTCTGGCGGACACGGCGGTGGTTCGCGCAGTGGTGTTTGGCCCGGCGGGTGTCGCCGAAGGCGCAAAAAAAGGCCAGTTGCTGGTGGACTTTTCCAGCCTTGAACCGACCGCCACGCGCGAGATGGCGGCAGAGCTGGTGGAGAAAACCGGCATGAGCTGGCTGGACTCACCGGTGTCCGGCGGCGTGGTCGGTGCCGAGGCGGGCAGCCTGGCGATCATGGTCGGTGGCGCTGTGGCCGATCTTCAGCGCGTACGCCCGGTGTTGCTCAACCTCGGTCAGCGGGTCACGCACATGGGCGGCATCGGTGCCGGGCAGGTGACCAAGGCCTGCAACCAGATGATTGTTGCCTGCAACGCGCTGGTGATTGCCGAAGTGGTGGCGCTCGCCGAACACGCGGGCGTCGATGCGAGCCTGATCGCTGAAGCGCTGGCCGGCGGTTTTGCCGATTCGAAACCGTTGCAGATCCTCGCCCCGCAAATGGCGGAAAGCCGTTTCGAACCGATCAAATGGCACGTGCGCACGCTGCTCAAGGATCTTGATACCGCCGTCAAATTCTCCCGCGAACAGGGTTCGGCGACGCCAATCAGCGGATTGGCCGCACAACTGATGCGCCTGCATGGGGCGCAAGGCTATTTGGCGCAGGATCCAGCGACACTGGTGCAAATGTACCGCGCGCCAGAATCAGCGGATTGACCGCGTGGGGCGGCGTGCGTTGATTGATTTCTTCGAGCACCGGACGTAATTCGTCCAGCGGCACCGGGCGGCTGAGCAGGTAACCCTGAATGAAATCGCAGCCCGAGCGTTCAAGGAATTCGTACTGCTCCAGGCTTTCCACACCCTCGGTCACCACCTGTAAATGCAGGGTATGCGCCATGACAATGATCGCCTGGACGATCTCCATGTCGGCGGTCGCCGTGGGAATGTCGAGGATGAACGAGCGGTCGATCTTCAGCGTGTTGAGCGGCAGGCGCTTGAGGTAGGCCAGCGAGGAGTAGCCGGTGCCGAAGTCGTCAATCGACAGTGAGACGCCAAGCGCGCGGATCTGCCGCAGCAATACCAGGGTGTTGGCAATGTTGCCCATCAGTGCGTTTTCGGTGACTTCCAGTTCCAGCCGTTCCGGCGCCACCCCGGCGGTGCGTAATGCGCTTTCGATTTCCATGGCCAGTTCTTCACGGGCGAGGTTGAGCGGTGAGCAGTTCCAGGCAATTTTCAGTTCTTCGCAGCCATGCCGCGACAATTCACCCAGGTCCTTGCAGGCCCGGCGCAGCACCCAATTATCCAGCTCGGCAATCAGGCCGTTATTTTCAGCGATGGAGATAAAGCGATCCGGGGTCAGCAAACCGTGCAGCGGATGCTGCCAGCGGATCAGCGCTTCGAGCTTGGTGACACGGCCAGTCTTCAGTTCGAAGATCGGTTGGTAATACAGGGTCAGGCCGTTTTCTTCACGCAAGGCGTGGCGCAGCTCTTCTTCCAGTTGCAGCTCGAAGCTGGCGCGGGTCTTGAGGTTGGAGCTGAAAAAATGCAGGCCATTACGTCCCGCGCCTTTGGATTGATACAGCGCCAGATCGGCGTGCTTGAGCAGTTCCTCGCAGGTGGTGCCATCCTCCGGAAACAGACTGATGCCAATGCTGGTGGTCATCACCATGCGGCGTCCAGCCAGTTCGATCGGCTCTTTCATCTTGAGCATGATGCGCTGGGCCATATTGCGGGCTTCTTCGCGATCACGAAGGCCGATCAGGATGCAGAACTCGTCGCCGCCAAAACGCGCGACCACGTCTTCATGGCTGCGCACCGAGCCTTTGATGTGCTGGGCGATAACCTTGAGCAGTTCGTCACCGGCGTCATGGCCGAGGCTGTCGTTGATCCGTTTGAAGTGGTCGATGTCGAGAAACATCACCGCGAGCATGCCGCCCTCAGTGGTCTTCTGGCAGAGCTTTTCGGCAAAGATCTGGTTGAAACCGCGACGGTTGATCAGGTTGGTCAGGGCATCGTAGTTGGCCGCTTGCTGCAGCGACATGCGCGCCTGATCGAGCTGGCTGAGCAGGGCGTTGACCCGGCGCAGGTCCTCTTCCTTGTTCTGCAGTTTCTTGTCGGCCAGCGCCGCACTGATCGCACTGCCAAGGATCAGCAAGGTAATCAGCGCGACGGTGAGGCCCAGCTGCAGATGGTTGGTTTGGGCTGTCGGTATCGGCTGGCCGCTTTCGGGCAAGACCAGATTCAGCGCCGCC